>JANMWG010000465.1:0-6638 GCA_031393885.1 Betaproteobacteria bacterium
AACATACCAACGAACGCCCCACAGAATAATATCCCGCTCAAATTGGCTGCCTTTGAAATCTAGCATCGTTGCTTTATCATCAGAAAAATTCCCGCGAGCATACCGGCTTCCGTACCAATCGTAAACTTTGCGACAGAACCAAAGAGGGGACCCTATCAATCAGCCATGCAACCCCAAACCAAGAATTCTTTCTAACTAAACAGTATTACACTCATGCTAGTGCGGTGTGTATCCTTCGAGCGACCTCGGGATCGCCCAAGTATCCGGAGATGCCGTGCCGGTTCTCGGTCGGGTTGCGAACATCGGTCTTGTTCTCGATCTGCGGCGAGACCGGGAAGTACTTCTTGCTGAGTGGATAGAGCGCTACGACGTCGCGCTCGTCCATCGCGTTGAACCACTTCTTCGCACACGCGGGGTGCCCGATCGGCGTGATCATTTGCTTGAACTTTGTGACGGCGAGGGGTGACCCGAGTGTCACGAACAGCGGAACGTCCCACCCTAGCGCCGCCCCCTTGTTCTTGAGCAGGTTGTAGGCGACCACGGTGCCCAGCGAATGGGAGACGACGACGGTCGGTACGCCGGGCTGCATGGCTTTCAACACGCCGTCGTTGATCTGGTTCGCGATCACCGCGTTGCAAAGGTACTGGTAGACATCGTAGGTGGCGATCGCGATGCTGGCGCCACTGCCCAAGGGAACGTGGCGATCAATCGCCCTCAGGATGCCTTGCACCCATTCCCAGTTGAGCGGGCCGCGTTGGATCACTTCGGCGCCGACGATCGCATCGAGCTCCTCCGCCGTAATGTTCGTCTTCTTGAGCACTTCATCAAGCACCCCGCGAATGAACTCCTGCTCCGCCTGTGTCGCGCCTGTGCCACGGACGATAACGTCAGCGACCTTATCTGCCCCCGTGACCAAGTCGCGGAGCGTATCACCGTAGTACGGAAACTTGATGTCCGCCTCGGAGATCGGTATCGTGAGGCCGGCAACCCCGAGCCCGTCCTGGAACGATTGCACCCACTCGGCCTTCAGAGCGATGGAATCCTTGTCCTGTTGTGCGCGGCCATGGATGAAAACGAGACGTTTGGTCATGTGAAACCTCCGTTAATAAAGGCCAGCTTGAGCTTTTTCGCGCCCATGGGGTCGAACTTTGTCCACACGGAATCCTGCAGCGCGCCCTGGAGGCCGGCGAACGCCTTCGGAAGGCCGATGCGGCGTGCGTTCAGGTATACCCAGCCCTGCGAAAGCAGTGGAATCGGCGACAACACCTTCTGGCGCGTTGCGTATTTCGTGTTGTCGAGCTTGCGGGAGAGCATGGCGACGTCGAAGAATGGCGCTCCCAGATCGTCGCGCATGTAGCCATGCATTTCCTCGAGGTAATCGAACTGATGTAGGTCGTGATAAGCGTAGGCTGCGTAGACCGCGAGCGCCGGGTCGATGCCCTTAGCATATTGCATGCGGCGCGCGAGCTTCAACGCATCCTCACCTTGCAGGCGGAAACTGCCTTCCCGCGTGGCGGTAGCTACGACCGTGCGCAGTGTTCGCAGCTCCGGGGCGTGGTTGCGATAGAGGTCCCACCGGCTCGTGAACTCGGAAGGCTCGTAAGCGACATCGACGAGATCGCCGTTCTCGACCGTGAGTGACGCAAGGAACTCAGGGATCGCCGGCAGCACGATGGCCGAGCGATCGTCGAGCAGCAACAGCGTGTCCGCGCCGGGACGCTCCACGTCCCACACTCGCACCACATCCGCAGGCTTGTTGGTCATCTCGATGCGCCCGCCGATCGCAAATGCGTCGACGATCATCGCGCCCCGGATCTTGAAGCCACAGCGGCTCTCCTGGTGCATCGGCCCGAACGGCTTTGCCGCGGCGATGACGGACTTTTTGAGTTTTTGTGGGCTGTTGAGCGCGGTTCCGATGAGGGGCGTCGAGGTAAATGGGGCGAATCCCGGAGTCGGCGCGCCCGCCCGAGGTGGGCGCCCTTGGCGCAAAGCGATGCCGACTGCCACACTGAGTCCGGAGCCTTTCACACGCGACACCCATGCGGCGGGCCCGGAGACCACGAGCGCGTCCGGAACCTGGATGACCCGCGATTTCAAATGCGGATCCGCGAGTCGCTTCTCCATTGCGGTTACGAGATGGTTCGCCAGCGGCCAGGGGCGGACATACCCGACGTTCTTGTCGTTCTCGACCACCCATTCAACCAGGCTCGGCACCTTACCGGAGAGTGCGGGGAGCAGTTCGCCCGTATACGCAGCCTTGAATTCGCGAGCCGTCGTATCGGCGTCCGCGATCTCGTTAGACGGGGCGCCCAACGCGCAGGCGAAGAATTGGTCGACGGGCTTGCGCGCCGCGTCGCGGATCGGGAAGATCTCGCTGCCGGTGATGCTCTGCGCGCGCAGCGTCGTGGCGGCCGTGCGGCACGCGTCCGAGATGAACACGATGTGTGGAATGCCGCAATAGCGCGCGAGGTCTTCGCTTCCCGAGACGTTCACCGCCTCCTGAGGGTCGTTCTCCGCATCTGAGAGCAGCCAGTACTCGCGCCGGTGGATGTTCACGCCGTGGCCCGCGAAGTAGATGAATAGTTGCTCCACGTCGCCCGGCTCAAGAATCTGCCTCACAGCCTTCTTTATCATTGTCGCGGTGACGGGCCTCTCCTCGTCGGTGAGTACCTTGCACTTCGAGATCGGCTGCGCCTTTGCCCACTCGACGGCAATACGCCTCGCGCCCTTCGCCGCATCCTTGAGTACCGGCAGGCCACCGGTCTCGTCGACGCCGATGAAGATGCCGGCGCGCATCATACCGTGAGGTCGAAGAAGGACTTGTCGAGATACTGGGCCTTAATCTTCCCGCCTGAAACCGCGATCTGGTCATCGACCTCCTGCTTTACTTTCTTCATGTAGGCCCTGGGCTTGCCTGCGGGCGCCAGATCGGGTGCGCAATTGAACCACAGCGTGAATGTGTCCTTGGGACGAACCTTGCGGTGGGATTCGCAGACGAGCTTCACGACTCGCGTGTCGGGATTGTCGTGCTTGCCGTTGCCGCAGAAGACGTAATTGTCCGCAGTGACGCGCTCGGCCATGTCCACGTTGTGGTTGTGCTCGGAGCCGTGGTGCTGGACCTTGAGCACATCGACGTGGAGCCTTCCCTTCGCGTCAAACTTCTTGTGGTGCTCGAGGCCCTTCAGGATGTCCTGCCAATGGCCGTCCCCCGTGAGTAGCACCTTCGTCTTGCCCTCTTCGAGCAGGACCATCACCGAGGCGAGGTTGGGCGCCGTCACGTCCTCGCGATTGCCGAGCTCGTCCACGCGCGCTGCGAGAAGGTCCGCGATCCTGTCCGCGGAGTTGCCGATCGAACGAGCGTCGCCTTCCGCCTCTTTCTTCAACCTGCGGATCCGGTCCTTATTCTTCCGCAACCACCCATTCCACTCGTCGCGCACGCGCTCGACTTCGGAGCGCAGCGGACCGATCACGAAGACGTTCATCTTCCCGATCTGCGCTTCACGCTTCGCCGGCGAGCGGCTCATGATCAACTGGCCGTTGAACTGAGTGTTAAGGGGAATCTTCAGTTGCGACGTCGAGACGCGCTGCGAAACCTGGATCGCCTCGCCCACGCTGTAGGCGAGCTCGTGGTGCTCGAGCGCCCAGCCTTGGACCTTAAGGGTCGAGGACAGGCCCAGCACGAGGCTCGATTGGGCGAGGAGGCGCTCCACCGGCCCCGCGTTCTCTTGGAGCACGTCGGAAAAGGCGTTGTGCCAGATCTCTCTGATGCCCGGCATCTTTGGGAAATTCGGCGCCTTCACGTTTGCGCCCTGCTTTTTGCGGTATTCGTAGACGCGCCAGGCCATCACGCTATCCAGGAGCTCCAGCACGCCCGAGATGTGATCTTGGTCGATGTGCGAAACGTAGACCAGGTCCAGCGTCTCCTCCTTCGCCGCCATCTTGCCGAGGTCTGCACGCACGTGGTCCTGGAACGCCTTGCGCATACCGCCGTCGACCAGGATGTGGCCGCCGCCGACTCCGCTGATCAACAGGCAATCCCCCTTGTCCGACTGGTAGATTCGCAATCTCATCGCGTCGTGTCCGTTCGCGGCAGGTTCACGCGTTGGGCTTCTAGGACGCAGCCTGCGGGATGAATCTGGCCAAATCCAGCGTCGTTCTCCCAGGCAAAGCTCTTGCCCACGAGCGGCGTTGCGGACCGCTGAATGATCCCGATTATCTGCGCTGCAGTGAGGTCCGGGCGAGTTGCGAGCATCAACGCGACGGTTCCGCACACGAAGGGGCTCGCCATGCTGGTGCCCGTCATTCCCACCCATTCATCCGCGGGGCTCGAGAAACCGTTGGCCGCAACAATATCGGTGCCGGGCGCTGCGATGTCGGGTTTGTTAGCGCCCTCGCGCGTCGGACCCTGGCTGCTCGTCACGTTAATGGATTCGCGCGCCGTGTCGAGGTTCGCCACCGCCACGACGCGATTGCCGCACGCGAGTGTCGAGATCGAGGAGCTATCGACGTTGCTGCGCTCCGAGAAAAACGAGGGGAAACGCCAGCGCTTCGGATGCTCGGGCTCCGGCTGCAAAGGCGAGGGATCATCGCGCTCGATCCAGCCATCGAAGCGGCCGTCGCGGATGTCGCGGCCATGCAGGCGAACAACCCATTGGCCGGCCGCAATGCCAATGGGCTTCTGCGCCTTGAAGTTGGGCGAAAGAAAGATGCCAATGTAGTTGGCGCCGTTTGCCGCGTGGTAAACGTCGTTGTAGATGCTGATGAACGTGCCGTCGGGAAGCCGCTGGTTCTCGATGAATTCCAGCGGCTCCACTGGCCCGTAGATGCGCCCTGCAGGATCGCGAACCGATACGCCGATCTTATCCTGCGCGCTGAACCAGATCTCGAGCTCGTTCTCGGAGTAGTCGTGCCCGTCACTCCCGGCCACGGTCCACTCGACGTCGAGATTGAGGCCCGCCGCCGCAATCTTGCCGCTGGTGTGAATGCGCCCCATGACAAAGCCCACGTCGTCGGGCGTCTGCGCCTTCTCCTGCCCGGCGTTTCCGGCTGCCACGCACACGCCGCGGCCCGGAATCGCGAGCCACGCGTCGATCCAGCGATTGATCGGCGCGCTCGAGTCGTGCGCGTGGCCATTGGTGCCGAGGCTGATATTGATCGACACTGGCATGCCTAGCTTGTCACCCAACTGCATCAGCCAATCAACCGCATGGGCGATGCGGGTTGAATCGTAGAAGGATTTCCGCCTGTCTCGGTTTTCGGGCCCCAGCGAAATCAACACGCCCGCGATCGTCGCCTCGCGCGCCACACCGGCATTGCCTGCGGCGATGCTCGCCACATGCGTGCCGTGCGAGCCAAAGTCCATCTGAGACTGGGGCTCCAGCTGCGTTGCCGGAGCGCCGACATTTGCCGCGAGCGCCTTATTCATCTGCGCGCGCGACATCACCCGGCCATAGTCCTTGGGCGAAGTCCCGTCCAAGTCTGCGCCCATGTCCCAGATCGCCTCAAAGCGGGTCTTTCCGTTGACGACGAAATCGGGATGCGCGAAGTCGAAGCCCTGCACGTCGATGATCCCAACGAGAACCCCCTTCCCGTTCTTGTGAAGGCTAGCGTGCTTCACCTCGCGAAGCTTCGGGCTCGGGTTCGAGAACTTCCGGGTCGAGATCACCGGGTTCGGATTGCGCAGCCCTTGGCCCAGGGCTACCTGGCGTACAAGCGGATCGGCGCTGAGCTTCTTGAGTTTCGAGAGCGGCACCTTGGCGGTAGAAAGGATCCCTAGTCGCGCAGTCTCTTCCACCTGAAGCGAATTAGGCAGGGGCTCGGCTCGATGCTTCGAGATGAAGACGTTGGCATATATGTCGGATGTGATGGTCTTGAGATTCTCGCAAGCGGGTGGCCGCACCGGCTTGGAGCGCCGTCCAAGCGGGTCGTCCGATTGCTGTTGCGTAGCCTCGACTTCCTCGACCTTCTCCATCGAGTAACTGCGCTGCTCTATGCGATAGGTGGTCGCGACCGACAGTGCATCACAGCGCTCGGCGCGGACCACGTTAACGTCAATATCTCCGTTCGCGATAACGCGAAGCTTTGCGTCGCACTTCCGACCGCCATCGCCGAGCTGATGGACTTTCGCTTTCCGGCTCATGATCCTTACCTAATGTGTAATAACTACGACTTGATCGGACATTATCCGCCTGCGGTTTTCTTACGCTAGCGCCAGGACGGCGAAGTGAACCAAGATGAATCGCCCAAGATTCGGGGGATTAGCGAAAACAATTTCTTCCGGGTTTCAGACGCCATCGTTTAGGCCCGACCGCGCCAGGCAGATTGCAACATGCAAAAATGTTTCCATATACAATCCTTCAAAACTCCACGCGGGCTCTTATTGGGCAACTGCGATTTTGCTGAGTATGTCATCCCGCCTCGGTATCATCGTGATCACCTGCGGGCACCGCATGCAAGCTTGAACGCCCTGTTCAGCATGCCATCGGCACGTGTTTCTGATCTGGCAGGGAGGCGGCGCATCTACCACCGCTGGGAGTTGTTGAGCTACGCGATGCGCCAATGAGCACTGTCCCTCGGAAAAATGTTGGCAGCGTGACTCCTCACAGGTCGCCGCATATCGAAAGACCTTAGTGGGGTCG
>JANMWG010000520.1:0-1648 GCA_031393885.1 Betaproteobacteria bacterium
GCGACTCGTGGATCGGGTGCAGCCCGCATTGGTGTCGGAACACCTGTGCTGGGGCGCCTTCGGCGACCGGCATTTCAACGACCTGCTGCCGATGCCGTTCACCGAAGAGGCATTGGCCACGGTGAGCGATCGTGTCGATGAAGTGCAGACCCGGCTGCGCCGCCGCATCCTCATCGAGAACGTGTCGAGCTACGTGCAGTGGCGCGATTCGGTCATGTCCGAATCCGAGTTTCTGGCCGCGCTCGTGAACCGGGCCGGCTGCGGCCTGCTGCTCGACGTGAACAACGTCTACGTCAACGCCTGCAATCACGGCTTCGACGCCACTGCGGCGATCGACGCCATCCCGCTCGGCAGCGTTCACGAGATTCACCTGGCGGGGCACCTCGCGAGCCGCGATTTGCTGATCGACGACCACGGCTCGACCGTGGCGCCGGCCGTGTGGGCGCTCTACGAGCACGCGTTGCGGCGGTTCGGCGCGGTGCCGACGCTCATCGAATGGGACACGGATGTTCCACCACTGGCCGATCTGCTCGGCGAGGCGGCGAAGGCGCAAGCCGTGATGCGGCGCGTGCATGGCTGACCTGAGCGCCCAGCAGGCCGGCTTCGCGCAGGCGATCGTCGACCCCCACAAGGCTGCCGCCGCCGCGCCGCTGCTTGCCGGCGATGCCGCGATCGCCGAAGACCGCCTCGCTATCTATCGCGGCAACGCGCTCGCCAACGCGCGCAAGGCGCTGTCAGGCGCGTATCCGGTGATCAACCGCCTGGTGGGCGACGAATTCTTCGACGGGTTGGCGCGCGAATACCAGCGCCGCTTTCATTCGCGCAGCGGCGACCTCAATGAATACGGCGACGCCTTCGCCGGCTTTCTCGAAGACTTTCCACAGGTGCGCGAGCTGCCCTATCTGCCCGACGTGGCGCGCCTGGAATGGGCCGCGCATCGCGCGCACTACGCCGCCGACGTGGCGGCGTTCGATCTGTCTCGCCTGGCGGCAGTTCCGCCGGAGCGGCAAGGCGATCTGCGGTTCCGCTTCAATCCCGCCGTGAGCATTGTCGGCTCGCGGTTTCCGGTGGACCGCATCTGGCAAGTGAACCAGCCCGGGTTCGACGGCGATGCCAGCGTCGACCTCGACGCAGGCCCCTGCCGCGTGATGGTGGTGCGACCGCGCTTCCGGGTGCAGGTGCGGCGCTTGTCCCCCGGGGCATTCGGCTGGATCGACGCTGCCGCGCGCGGCCGGACGCTGGCGCAAGCCCTGGAAGCCGCCTTTGCGATCGATCCGGCCTTCGATCTCGGCACCACCCTGGCCGAACTGATTGCCGACAACACCATCACCGACATCGAATGAACAGCGAGCCCGCCATGAACCGATTCCCCGCCGTCGTTGCCTTGCTCGATCGCGCCCGCCGCTTTCTGAACGGCGCCGCCAACGTGCTCGACCTGGGCATCCGGGTGCTCGTGGCCCGCGACTTCTTCCTGTCGGGTCTGACCAAGATCCGCGATTGGGACACCACCCTGGCTTTGTTCCAGGACGAATACCACGTGCCCGTGCTGCCGCCGGAACTCGCCGCGATCGGCGGCACCTTCGGCGAGCTGTTCTTTCCGGTGCTGCTGGTGCTCGGCCTCGGCACGCGCTTTGCCGCGCTCGGCATG
>JANMWG010000481.1:0-2368 GCA_031393885.1 Betaproteobacteria bacterium
GCCACTGCGAACGTGATCGTGCGTCTCGGCGCCCGGCCGGTGTTCGTCGACATCGATCCGGTCACGCGCCTGATCGACCTCGACCGCATCGAGGCGGCGATCACGCCGCGTACCCGCGCCATCATCCCGGTGGATCTGGCCGGGCTGCCGGTGGACCGCGACCGCCTGTACGCCATCGCCAACCAGCATGGCCTGCGCGTGATCGAGGACGCCGCGCAGAGCATGGGCAGCACCTGGAACGGCCGCCGCATCGGCAGCTTCGGCGATCTGGTGTGCCTCTCGTTCCACGCCAACAAGAACCTCACCACCGGCGAAGGCGGCTGCCTGGTGCTCAACGACGAGGCCGAAGCGCGGCGCTGCGAACTGCTGCGCTTGCAGGGCGTGGTGCGGCTGCCCGATGGCGGGCAGGAAGTCGAAGTCGCCGGCGCCAAGCTCAACCTCACCGACATCGCCGCCCGCATCGGGCTGGGGCAACTGCCGCACCTGGAGCGCTTCAATGCGCGCCGCGCCGTGCTGGCCCAGCGCTACTTCGAACGCTTCGACCGCAGTCTCGGCTGCGACCTGCCACCGCAGGCGGCGCCGGGCAGCAACTGGCACATGTTCCAGATCGTGCTGCCGCTGCCGCGCATGGCCATCGGCCGGGGGGATTTCCTGAAAGGGATGCAGGAGCGCGGCATCGGCGCCGGCGTGCACTATCCGGCCATGCATCTGTTCAGGCTGTTTCGCAACCTGGGATATGGCGAGGGCGACTTTCCCCATGCCGAGCGGGTGGGGGCCGGCATCGTCACCCTGCCGCTCTTCCCGGGCATGAGCGAGGCCGATGTCGACCGGGTCTGCGAGGCGGTGCGTGATATTCTCGCGCCCGTCCTGACGCCCGCGCACCGATGACCAAGCCCGACGTTTCCGTCGTCATCCCCGTCTACAACGAGGAAGCGGGACTCGCCTCCCTCTTTGCCCGGCTGTATCCGGCGCTCGACGCCCTGGGCCGCAGCTACGAGGTGGTGTTCGTGAACGACGGCAGCAGCGACCGCTCGGCCGCCCTGCTGCGCGAACAGCACGGCCGGCGCCCCGACGTGACCCGGGTGATCCTGTTCAACGGCAACTTCGGCCAGCACCTGGCGATCATGGCCGGCTTCGAGCACGCCGGCGGCCGCTGCGTGGTCACGCTCGACGCCGACCTGCAGAACCCGCCCGAGGAGATCGGCCTGCTGGTAGCCGAGATGGACCAGGGCTACGACTACGTCGGCACCATCCGCAAGATGCGGCGAGACACCTTGTTCCGCCGCCTGGCCTCGCGCCTGATGAACCAGACGCGCGAGCGCATCACCCGCATCCGCATGACCGACCAGGGCTGCATGATGCGCGGCTACAGCCGCGGCATCGTCGACGCCATCAATGCCTGCCACGAGATCAACACCTTCCTGCCGGCGCTCGGTTACACCTTCGCCACCCGGCCGACCGAGATCGAGGTGTCGCACGAGGAGCGCGCCGCCGGCGAGTCGAAGTATTCGCTGTACAGCCTGATTCGTTTGAACTTCGACCTGGTGACCGCGTTCTCGCTGGTGCCGCTGCAGCTCTTCTCGCTGGTGGGGATCGGCATCTCGCTGGTGTCGTTCGTGTTCGTCGTCATCCTCGCCATCCGGCGCCTGATCGTGGGCCCGGAAGCCGAAGGGCTGTTCACCCTGTTCGGCATCGCCTTCTTCCTCATCGGCATCACGCTGTTCGGCATCGGCCTGCTCGGCGAATACGTCGGCCGCATCTACCAGCAGGTGCGGCAACGGCCGCGCTTCCTGATCCAGGCGATCCTCGAGCCGCAGGCGGTGCGCGTGGTGTCGGTGGCGCAGAACGACACGGCCGAGCCGGCGCTGCCGAACGTCCACACCGGATCGGAGCGCCAATGACCACCGCCGTCGTGTTCGCCTACCACAACGTCGGTGTGCGCTGCCTCCAGGTGCTGCTCGCGCACGGCATCGATGTGCGCCTGGTCGTGACCCACACCGACAACCCGGCCGAGACCATCTGGTTCGACAGCGTTGCCGAGATGGCCAAGCTGCATGGGATCGAGACGATCACGCCGGACGACCCGGCCTCCCCGGATGTGTTCGAACAGGTGCGCGCCGCAGCACCCGGGTTCATCTTCTCGTTCTACTACCGCCACCTGCTGCCGCCGGCCCTGCTGGCGCTTGCCTCGCGCGGCGCGCTCAACCTGCACGGCTCGCTGCTGCCTGCCTATCGCGGCCGGGTGCCGGTGAACTGGGCGGTGATCCGCGGCGAATCCCGCACCGGCGCCTCGCTGCACTACATGGCCGACAAGCCCGACGCCGGCGACCTCGTCGATCAGCAGGCGGTGCCGATCCTGCCCGACGAC
>JANMWG010000483.1:0-2710 GCA_031393885.1 Betaproteobacteria bacterium
GATCGAACGGGAACACGCCATCGACTTTCGCGACCGGTTCTCCCTGGAACTCGAAACGCTGGTACCCCTCGCTGCCGACGGCCTGCACGTAACCCATCGCGCATGCAGGCACAACGTCATCGCTCACTTGCCCACGGAGCCCTCGCCTACGGAACCATGGGCAGCGCCAGACACAGCCGCGTGCCACCCTGCGGCGCCGGCAGCAGCCGCAGACTGCCGCCATGTAACACCGCCACACGCTGCGCAATGGCGAGGCCGAGGCCACCGATACCGCCACCGGGCCGCTGCATCGGCGGATCGCGCAGCGAGCGACCCTGCTCCAGACGATCGATGAGTTCGGCAGGCAGGCCGGGGCCGGCGTCCTCCACCACGACCTGGGCCTGCCCGCCTTCGCGATGCAGGCTGACTTTCACCGGTGCTGCTCCCGGCGCATGCCGAAGCGCGTTGTCGATGAGATTGGTGAGTGCCCGTTCCACGAGTTGGAGATCGCCGTCGAGTTCCAGACGGCCCGGCGGCGCCCCATGCAAGGTGACCTGCGGCGCCTGGTCGGTCAATTCGAATTTCTGCACCGCGTCGGTCACCAGTTCGTCGAGGCAGAAGCGCTCGCGGTGCAACACCTGATCGGTGGATTGCAGCGCGGCCAGCTCGAACAATTGCTGCGACAGGCGGCGCACCTTGTCGCTCTGCGCCAGCGCCGCGGCCAGCACCCGGTCGCGGCGAGGCGACTGCGCGATGGCCTCGCCGGCCAGGGCTTCGAGGTGCCCGTGCAATGCGGTCAACGGCGTGCGCAGATCGTGCGCCACGCTCGCCATCATCTCGCGGTGCGCGCTCACCTGCTTCTGCTCGCGTTCGGCCTGGCGCTCGATGCGCTGCGTCATGTCGGAGAACGCGGCGGCGATCGCCAGCACCTCGTTGCCGACCGAACGGCGGGCCACCATGGCTTCGGGCCGATCGGAAGAACGGACGCTGTAATCGCGCATGCGACCGGCCAGCCGGTGCAGTGGCAGCGTCAGGCGGCGAAAGGCGATGGCGCCCAGCACCACCGTGAGCAGCAGCCCGACGGCAGCGATCGCCGCGGCGCTCAGCCACACCCGCCGCAGGCTCACACCACCCGCGATCTGCTCGCGCGCGCCGCCGTCGAGCACCACATACAGGTATCCCGGCGGACGCACGTCGGTGGGCCGGGGTGGAAACATGGCGGCGCTGAAGATGCGGGGAGTGCCGGACCCCATCGGGTCGGTTCCGCGCAGCGGCAGGGCCGCCCCCGCCAGGAACCGGCGCACCGCGTCGAGATCGACCTGCTCCTGCCGCACCATGCCCGGTTGGCCGATATAGGCGATCACGCGGCCCTCGGCGCTGAGCACATAGACCGAGATACCCGGATTGACCACCATCAGCATCGACAGCAGGGCTTCGCGTGCGGCGCGGTCGGCCTCGTCGGGATCGGCCACCGTGATCGACGGCCAGTGCTCGACGATGTGACGGGCGAGACCGTGCGACAGCCGCTGCAATGCTTCCTGGTCGTGCTCCGCGGCGACATGGCGCCCCAGCAACGCGACGAGCGCAGCGAAGCCGAGCAGCAGCAATGCGAGCGCAATGGTCAGACGCGTGGTGAACGAGCGACCACCGGTCAGGTTCATGCAGGGGTGTCGTCGAAGCGATAGCCGACACCCCACACCGTCACGATCCGGCGCGGATCGCGCGGGTCGGTCTCGATCTTGGTGCGCAGGCGGTTGATGTGCGAGTTGACGGTATGCTCATAGCCATCGAAACCGGCGCCCCACACGCGCCGCAGCAGTTCGCCACGACCGAAAGTGCGACCCGGGTGACGCACCAGGAAATGCAGCAGATCGAACTCGCGCAAGGTCAACGGCACGGGGCGGTCGTCACGCTGCAGTTCGCGCCGTGCAGTATCGAGCCGGAACGGGCCGAAGCGAAGCTCCGATGCCATCGCCGGCGATGAACGCATCTGTTCGATTCGCCGCAGCAATGCACGCACACGCGCCACCAGCTCGAGCATCGAGAACGGCTTGGCGAGGTAATCGTCGGCGCCCAGCTCCAGGCCCAGCACGCGATGGGCTTCGGCCGAACGCGCGCTCAGCATGATGACCGGCACATCCGCGTGACGCTGGCGCAGATGGCGACATACGTCCCAGCCATCGGCCCCGGGCAGCATCAGATCGAGCAGGACGAGATCCCAGCGCTGGCGATCGATCGCGGCCATTGCCTGCAGGCCATCGGACTCACGGTGCAGCCGATAGCCGGCCTCTTCCAGGTGCAACCGAAGCGCCCCGGCGATGGCGTCGTCGTCTTCGACGAGCAGGAGGTGTTCATTCATGGGTCGGCCGGCGTTGCACAGGAGCAACGCCGGCTCGGCCGATTAGATCACATCGGTCGGTGACGAACCGTCAGGCTACCGTGGCGCCCGGCTTGACGCGACGGCGCCGGGCGATCCAGCCCACCGCCACCAGGCCTGCCATCGTCAGCGCATAGGTCTGGGGTTCCGGCACAGGCACGATCTCGAACGAGATGCGGTAGATGTCGGTGGCGGCGGCGAGCTGGCTGTTGAAGACATAGCCTTTGGCGGTGGTCAATCCGTCGAAGCCCGCAAGCTCGCTGAAATTGAACGACACCACGCCGTGCTGTTCGGTGCGCAGGTCGTTGTTGCCGACGACGAGGAACGCGGCATTGAGCGGGTCGAACGCCTCCG
>JANMWG010000154.1:0-1915 GCA_031393885.1 Betaproteobacteria bacterium
GATCGCTTCACGCGGCGCGACGGCGCCGACCCGCTGACCTACGGCTTCGGCATCATGGAACTCTGGGAGATCGCCCCGGCGCGCCACCAGGCCGGCCTGGTGGTCCACAGCGTCGGCTGGCCGATGAGCACCGACACCTACGGCGGGTCGTGGATGTATCACTTCGAGAACAATCAGGTATCGGTCGGGTTCGTGATCGGGCTCGACTATTCCAACCCGCACCTGTCGCCGTTCGACGAGATGCAACGCTTCAAGACGCACCCGTCGGTGCGGCCGATCTTCGAAGGCGGACGCCGCATTTCCTATGGCGCGCGCGCCCTGTCCGAGGGCGGACTGCAATCGATTCCGAAACTGACCTTCCCGGGCGGCATGCTGATCGGCGACACGGCCGGTTTTCTCAACGTGCCCAAGATCAAGGGCACGCACACCGCGATGAAATCCGGCATGACCGCGGCCGAAGCCTGCGTCGATCACCTCGTCGCCACCGATGCCACCGCCGAAGCCACGGACTATCCCGAGCGGCTGCGCCGCACCTGGCTGTGGAGCGAACTCGCATCGGTGCGCAACATCCGCCCGGCCTTTCGCTGGGGTCTGTATGGCGGCATCGCCTATTCCGCTCTCGACACCTATCTGCTGCGTGGCAAGGCACCCTGGACCCTGCACCACCATGCCGATCATGAACAACTCAGGCTCGCGGCGCAGAGCCCGCGCATCGACTACCCCAAACCCGATGGCAAGGTCAGCTTCGACAAGCTGTCGTCGGTGTTCGTGTCCAACACCAATCACGAAGAAGACCAGCGCATCCACCTGACCCTGAAGGATGCGTCGGTGCCGATCGCGTTCAATCTCGCCCGCTACGACGCGCCGGAACAGCGCTACTGCCCGGCCGGGGTGTACGAGATCGTCCGCGATGGCGCCAACGCCGAGCCGCGGCTGCAGATCAACGCGCAGAACTGCGTTCACTGCAAGACCTGCGACATCAAGGATCCGACCCAGAACATCCGCTGGGTCGTGCCCGAAGGCGGCGGCGGGCCGAACTACCCCAACATGTGATGCGGCGGCACCGACGGACGACCCGCACCGGGAGCCCCGCGTGCAGATGACAGCCGGCATCGAGCCCGGCCTGCAACCGGTGCTGGCTGCCATCGCCGACGCGGGCGACGACCCGGGCGCCACGCTGCTGTGCCGTCTGGCGGCCGAGATTCGCCCACGCGATCCCGGCGACGGCGCCCGGGCGCTGAAGAACCTGCAAGCGCTCCAGTTCGTGCTGGCGTCGGCGCCACGGCTACGCGACGGCCTGCGCGACTATCTGCTGCGCCTGTTCACGACCCATCATCAGACCGCGCTCTATTCCGATCTTGGCGTGCTGCCCGATACCGGATTCTTCACCGAACTGTGGCGCCGCGTCGCGCACAAGATCCTGCCGGCGGCCGTCGACCCGATGTCGTTGAAGGACGCGCTGGGGCAGATATTCCACCGCACCACCGATCATCGGTGGGTCACGGCGATCGACGACGAACAGTGGCAGAACGTGTTCAACGCGATCGGCGTCGACTTCCTGTCGGGCCGGCATGCCGACCCGGCCATTGCACAATTGCTCGACGCCGTGCGCATCGTTTCCGCCCGCATCGCCGCGATGGGCGTGCACCCGGATCTGGTGGCCACCCGTCCGGCGCTGCGCGAGCACGAATCGCCGTTTCTGGAACAATTTGCCGAGACGCTGCGCTGGATCGCCGCGTTCCGGGAAGCCACCGGGAACAACGCGCCCCAGATAGAGGACGACAAGCACCTGCGGGTCCTGCTCGACCAGTGCTGCGACGTGATCACGCGGGTACGGCGCAACACCGGCAACACCGGGATCAGCGTCGCGCTCACTTACCTGCTGCAGCGGCTGGCGGAAACCATCGGGCGCATG
>JANMWG010000025.1:0-8601 GCA_031393885.1 Betaproteobacteria bacterium
ACCAGGCCGTCCGCGTTCGGCGGCATGGTCAAGCGATTCCGGCGCGAGGCGGAGGCCATGGTGCTGAAGGCGGCGCGATCGCTCAACGTCGCCGATGCGCTGATGGCCGGGCGTCTCGAGAAGGTCGAAGCGATCGTCACCGCGTTCCAGGAAACTTCCCAGGCGTTGCGCTCCTGCGCCGTGCCAACCGTTGCCGCTGTCGACGGCATGGCACTCGGTGGCGGTTGCGAGTTCATCCTGCATTGCGACCGGGCGGTGGCCACGCTCGAAAGCTACATCGGTCTGGTCGAAACCGGCGTGGGCCTGATCCCGGCCGGCGGGGGTTGCAAGGAACTCGCGATGCGCGCCGCCGCGGCTGTGCAGGATGGCGACCTCTTCGGCGCGCTTCGCGGTCATTTCCAGAGCGTGGCGACGGCTCAGGTTGGACGCAGCGCCGTGCAGGCGCGCGAACTCGGATTTCTGCGCCCGTCCGATCCGATCATCATGAACCGGTTCGAGTTGCTGCATGTGGCGCTGAGCGAAGTGATGGCGCTCGCCGAGGCCGGCTACCGCCCCCCGCTGCCGGCGAGGCGCATCGCGGTGGCGGGCCGTAGCGCCATCGCCACTTTCAAGGCGCACATCGTCAACCTGCGTGGCGGCGGGTTCATCTCCGAGCACGATGAGCTGGTCGCCGGCAAACTGGCGTTCGTGATGTGCGGTGGCGATGTCGATGGCGGCAGCCTGGTGGACGAGGCCTGGTTGCTGCGGCTGGAACGCGAGGCGTTCATGGAACTGGTGGCCACCGAGAAAACCCAGGCCCGGATCGAGCACACGCTCGCGACCGGCAAGCCACTCCGCAACTAGCCATGACGCCCACCCCCAGCCTGCGCTGCGCTGCGCTTTCCCCCTCGAGGGGGCGCAGCATTCGTTTGACCACCCCCAGCCTGCGCTGCGCTTCGCCTTCCCCCTCGAGGGGGCGCAGCATTCCTCGGGGAACCCTGCGGATGCTGCCCCTTCGCTGTGTACGTGGATCCACTCCCCAACCTTGCTTTGATCTGCTTCTTCCGGCCTCGCGGTGTTCTGCGCCATGACGCGACAGGTGCAGGACGCCTATGTCGTCGCCGCGGTGAGGACGCCCGTCGGCAAGGCGCCGCGCGGCATGTTCCGCGACACCCGGCCCGACGACCTGCTCGCGCACGTATTGCGCGCGGTGGCGGCCCGGGTGCCGTCGCTCGACCTCGCGGCGGTGGATGACGTGATCGTCGGCTGTGCGCTACCGGAGGCGGAGCAGGGCATGAACGTCGCGCGCATCGGTCTGCTGCTCGCCGGCTTTCCCGACAGCGTTGCCGGCCTCACCGTGAACCGCTTCTGCGCCTCGGGTTTGCAGGCGGTGGCGCAGGCGGCCGATCGCATATGTCTCGGTGCCGCCGACGTAATGGTGGCCGGTGGCACCGAGAGCATGAGCCGGGTGCCGCTCGGGGGAAACCGGATCTCGTTCAACGAAGCCGTCTTTGCCGGCGATGCCGATGTCGGTATCGCGTTCGGCATGGGACTTACCGCCGAGAACGTCGCTACGCGCTGGAAGGTGGCTCGCGAAGATCAGGATGCTTTTTCGGTCGAGAGTCACCGCAAGGCGCTCGCGGCAATCGCAGGTGGCGAGTTTCGCGAGGAGATCGCGCCGTTCACCATCACCGCGAGAGTGCCCGACCTGACTGGCGAACGCATCGCGGTTGTCGAGAAGATTGTCGGCATCGACGAAGGCCCACGTGCCGGTACCACGATGGAGGTGCTGGGCAGGTTGCGCCCGGTCTTCGCGAGCAGCGGCAGCGTGACCGCAGGTAACAGTTCCCAGACGTCGGATGGCGCGGGTGCGGTCATCCTGGCGAGCGAGGCAGCGCTCGAGCGGTTCGGACTCAAGCCGCTGGCGCGATTCGTGGGCTATGCCGTCGCCGGCGTCTCTCCTGGAATCATGGGCATCGGTCCGATCGCGGCGGTACCCAAGCTGCTGGCGCAGACCGGCATCAGGCAAGATGACATCGCGTGGATCGAACTCAACGAAGCGTTCGCGGCGCAATCGCTGGCGGTGATCCGCGAACTGGGCCTCGATCCATCGAGGATCAATCCGCTCGGTGGGGCCATTGCGCTGGGTCATCCGCTCGGTGCCACTGGCGCCATCCGCACCGCCACCATCGTTCACGGCCTGCGTCGCCAGGGGCAACGCTATGGCATGGTCACGATGTGTGTGGGCACCGGCATGGGCGCGGCGGGGTTGTTCGAGGCGGTATAGGTCGCAACACGGGGTCGACCGCCATGGCCGACCCCGTTCCGGCGCGCCCGGGAAGAACATCGGGCGCCCCTGGCCACCGCGAAACGCTCCGCGTCAGGTGGCGCCGGAGACCGTGCGGTTGCGCCGTCCAAACGTCAGCGCCAGCAGGGCGAACCCGGCGAGCATCATCACGACCGCGCTCGGTTCAGGCACGAGCACCTGCACCGTGGCCTTGCCGAACAATGGCGTGACCTCATTTGCCGCGTCATCGCTGAACACGAACAACGTCGATGCAGCCAGGGTGATTTCCGAGTTGCCGGGGGCGAGTGCCTTGAAGCTCAGGGTGGCAACGTCGAAGTCGCCGCTGAGAGGGTTGGCGAAGGTGTTGAAGCTCGCGTCCGTCAGGGTGCCGGCGACATTGTCGATGGTGCCGCCGGACGGAACGAATTCCCAGATCGGGGCGATGCTCACCCCGGTGAGTTGCAGCTCGGTGCTGTCGAACGTGAAATCGAATCCACCGCCCACGATCGCTTCGAGAAAGCCCTGGCCCCTCACCTCGAGATCGAAACTGTCGCCGATGTTCACCACGGTGTTCAGCGGCTGGACGATCAGGGATCCTGCGGCGGCGGTAGCAGCCGCGGACAACATGGCAAGGCCTGCCAGAAATACGCGAAATCGTTTCATGTCACCCTCTCTTCGTTGGTCGAAATACCGGACTTCTCATCGGAAACAAGCTCAAGCGTTTTTCCGGTCGGATGCTCACCTGGCATCCGACGGCAGATGCCAGGCCGACCGCCCTGGCCGGCGACCGAAAAGCTGCTTGAACTTCGCCAGGTCGATCGCGTTCACCAGGCCGTCGCCGTTGATGTCGGCTGCCGTTTCGCCGCGCGTACCGAACCGGGCCTTGAACAGCGCCAGATCGATGCTGTTGACGAAGCCGTCGTTGTTGAGGTCGCCATCGCAGGCGTTGCCGTAGCCGTCGCGGTCGGTGTCGAGCTGGTTCTTGTTGGCGACGTCGATGCAGTTGTCGCGGCTGTCGGGAACGCCATCGCCATCGGTGTCTTTTTCATCCAGAGCTGCCTGAACCGAGCTGCCATCCGGCGATCCGACACGCACCCAGAAGTTGCCCTTGAAGCCGCCGAGATCGATCTGCCCGTCGCCTTCGCGGTTGATCAGCGTTCGGCCCAGCACGCGGCCCGACGCGGGATCGATCGCTACCGCGGTGATCAGCTCGGGGAACGGGCAGGAGAGGCAGGGCGGGTCTGGAATCGGAATCCGGATGACCGCAAGCCCTTCCAGCAGCGCGATGTTGACCAGCGAGAATATCCACGGCGGGCTGACGCGAAGCTTGACCGTGGGGTCGCCGAGCAGGTTGTACAGGTTCAATTCCTGGCGCAAACCCGATACCCCGGGCCGCATGCCACCGACATCGAACGGATGCAGGTTGGGCGTTGCACCCGAGTCGACCGCGGCGATGAATGCCTTGGCGTGATTGAGCACGTCTCCCAGTCGCTGGATCGGGGTTGCGGTGCCATAGCCCGGAATGAAGTCGGGGAATATGGCGTCGAACAGTCCGAGCGTCAGGTGATTGTTGTCGATCGTGCTGCTGGAGCGGGTATCGCCGATCACCGCCAGGGCGCCGTCGGATTTGCGCAGGAAGGTCTCGGCCCAGTAGACCGTACCCACTCCCGGCCCATAGCCGCCGCCGACGACGTTCGCCGGCAGGTCGACCGTCTCGTTGTCGAAGATGCCGCTCGCGCAGTTGATGCTGAACACCACCGGGAACCGGTTGTTGGTGACCGCGATGGCGGCGAGGTCGCCGATGCCGAAAGCCGGGTCGCCCCATCCATCCCACCAGCCGTGATCGCGGTGATACAGCAGCGCGGTGCCGTTGTTGACCGCGGCGACGATGTCGGCCGTGGAGCCGTTCCAGGGGAAGACCGGCTTGCGCAGATCGAGCGGAATCGCCCCGCCGCCGTGGTAATGCAGCGGATTGGATGCGCCGCTGGCGGTGTAGATGCGTTGCGGCGAGTATCCCAGGGTCTCGGTGTAGTCGCGCACGATCTCGCTGGTTTCGGCAAACCACCGATCGTCGGTGGTGCCGCTACCCTGGAAGTACGACGCGAACGTCAGCCGGTTGTAGAAGTCGCTGCCGAACAGCGGGTTCGGCGGCGGCGAGGTTTCGAAGGCCATCGTCTTCGAGACGATCGTGTTCGCCTGGGCCAGGGTGTCGACCGGAAACCGGCCGATGCCGAACGGCGGAATGTCGGTCGGCCCGGCGCCGAACTGGCCGTACCAGATGTCGCTCGCGTTCTTCGCCGAGTCGGAATTGTTGTTGAGGTCGTAGTGCGTCGGGACATACTCGGCGTCGCCGACGAACAGCACCCACTTCGGCTTGATCAGATGGGTGGCGTAGTAGTTGGCGATCCAGTTGCGGATCTGCACTGCGGTCGCCACCGCCGGCCCGCCGGAGATGGTTTGCGTGCTCACGACGAGCGTCGAGATGCCGAGCGCCACCTTGTGCGTGCGCAGCGTGTTGGCCGCGGCCAGGAAGTTGGGATGCGTGACGATCAGGAAACGCGCCCCGAACAGGTTCAGATTCGGTATCAGGACCGGCGGGCAGAACTGCTTGAGCGCGAACGCCTTGTTCAGGGCGAACGGCAGGGCCGGCAGCGGCAGGCGCTCGAAGTGCCGGTCGATCCCGTCGAATGCGGGCAGGGTCTTGGTGTCGACCAGCCGATCGATCACGAAACAATCGCCGGCATCGTGGAATATCGTGACCAGGTAGCTCGGATAGTAGGTGAGAACGCCCCTGGCAGGGTCATAGCCGAACGGCGAGAACTTGAAGGTGGCGACATTGGCGTCGCCCTTGAATATCGACGTCCGATCGAGCGCCTCGCCGGGTTGCCGCGAGCCTTTCAGGTATAAGTCGCGGTCGAACTGGAACTTGGGCAGCTCCCGATCCTGCTTGCGCGCGATCTCGACCGGTTGCACCGGGAAGATCACAGCCTGCAGGGTCTTGGGGTCACCTTCGGGTTTCACGTCGACGTTCAGCGTCCTCAGGTCGATCGGCAATGCCAGCGGGAAACCGATCACCGGCAGTTCCGGGTGGCCGAGTGAGCCGACACCGATGCCGGCCCCGCCTTGCCCGCCTTCGCGTTGCGAGAAACGCTGGAACTTGCCGGCCGGCGTGTCGACGTCCTCGAGTTTCGGGGAGCCGACGGTGATGCGCAGCAGGGTGGTTCGCGGGCCGGCTTCCAGCAACTGTACCGAGACCGCGGCGTACGCCACCGAGAAAAAGGTCGAGAGAAAAGCGAGGAAGGTTGCGAACGCAAAAGGTATGCAGGTTCTTGTATTCATCAGATCCTCCATTTGTGTCGGGATGCGGCGACAGTTGAATGGCCGATGACACGCGACTTGTTCTGGCCACGGTTTCACGTTAGGACGCCGCGTTTGAAATAGCAACAGGTTGGCTCGGGATTCTGTTTTCCGATCCGATCGGACTGCCTGGCCGTGATCGGAAAAAAATGATCACGGCAGCCGTCGCCACGAGTCGAAATCAATCGAACATCGTTGTTTCTAAACGGGAGATCGATTGCCGGTCCGACCCGCGACAGGTATCCACGAGACCTGCGGAATGTGGCCGGGCGTTTGCCGCGCACGCTTGGACAGTGTCGTGGTGTGTCCGGCGGATCCGCGAAGGCCGCGAACGAACGACTCCTGGGGCTGATGGCGTCGCCGCGAGACGACGGTGTGTGCGTCCGGAAGCGCATGTGCCGCTGGAGGTGCGGGTGTTCATCGGGTTTCTGCGAACCGGTGTCGTACCGGACGGTATTCCGGCACGCCCAAACCGGCACACCCGAACAGGTGACCGCCTGCCGGCTTTATGAGACGCCGTCTCCCGGTTTCAACAGGAGATATGCGATGTGGCGGATGCTGTCAGGGCTGGCGATCTGGGCGGTGGCGAGCGTGGCTTGGGCGGCGGATGCGACGCCGCCGGCGGGCCTGTAGGAAGACCATCGACGACAAGAGCGGCCAGCCGCGATCGCTGGTGCGGATCGTCCAGACGCCGGCCGGCTACGAGGGCAAGGTGGTCAGGATTTTCCCGCTCCCGGATGACGATCCGAACAATCCCGACCATCTGTGCAAGGCCTGCACCGACGAGCGCAAGGATAGTCCGTCGAACGAAGGGGGAAGGCGTAGCGAGGAGCCCAGCCTGGGGGTGGACCCCCCTTTATCGGTGCCCGCCCGCCCACCCCGGCTCGTGCCGATCGAGCAGTCGCTTGAGCGCATCGAAGTGCAGCACCGACTGCTGTCGCTGGCCCTCGATCTGGCTCGCGGCATGCTCGACCAGGTGAATGGGGGCACGCTTGAGCTTCCCGCCTGTGCCCTGCGCAAGCACCTGCACCATGCACGAGCGCTCGAGGTAGTAGAGATCGTCGAAGGCATGAGCAACGTTGTCGCCGCAGACGATCACGCCGTGATGCGCGAGGAACACGATGTCGCGGTCGCCCAGTGCGTTGCAGATGCGGTCGCCTTCGCGCTCATCCAGGGCGACACCGCCATAGTCGCCGTCGTAGCCGATGCGGTTCCAGAATCGCATCGCGTTCTGGTTGGCGGCGCAGTCGAGCTTGCCATTTTCCAGGAGGCATAGCGCGGTCGCGTGCGGCATGTGGGCGTGCAGCACGCACTTCTTGCGCTTGCCCAGGTGGATGCGGCCATGGATGAAGAACGCGGTCGGTTCGACCTGGTGTTTTCCCTCAACCACTTCGCCCTTCTCATCGACGATCATCAGGTCGTCGGGCACCAGCTCGGACCAGTGGAAGCCCTGCGGATTGATGAGGAACATGTCGGGGGCTCCCGGCAGTTCGAGGCTGAAGTGATTGCAGACGCCTTCGTTGAGGCCCATGCGTGCGGCGGAGCGCAGGGCGGCGACGAGGTCGATGCGCGCGGCGCGGATATCGTGGCTCAGTGACATGGCGATACTCCTCTCGAGGTAAGTGGCGGACGATGGCTCAGGTCGGTGGAACATCAGCAGCGGCTCGGGGCGGGCGCACGAAATCGAGTGGTGAAGTGATGAGGTGTCGCCCCAGCGCCGCCAGCAGCGGCCGCGCATAGCGGAACCGCACATGCCGAGCCTTCAGCGCCACCAGCAGCGCGAGCCCGAAGCTGACCGTCAGGTTGACCACGCCGACCAGCAGCACGCCGAGCGTCGAGATCGCGAACACCTGCCATGGCACCTGCTGGTCGAGCGACACCACCGCCGTCGCCAGATTGGCGGCCGAGAACGTGATGTGGCGAATATCGAGCGGCAGGCCGAGGTTCAGGCCGAGCGTTGCGGTGCTGCCGAGAAAAACGCCGAACCAGAAATTGCCGGCCAGCCCGCCGAGATTGTTCTCGATGTAGCTGGCGAGCCGGTGCAGGCGGTGCGGTCCGATCAGGCGTTCGAGCCAGCGCAACTGCTCGATCCGCTGGGGGATACGGTTGTAGATCGCGATGTTGTCGTGATAGCCGGAAATCAGGCCGGACAGGAACAGATAGCAGCCGGCGATCGCGGCGTGGAACAGCGCGAGGCTGGCGAACGGATGCAGGTCGTGCAGCACCTCGCGCGCGGCCGCCGGCGACATCACATGGGCGCCGGTCGACAGGTGCAGCGCGGCGGCGAGCACGAAGGCGAGCGGAAAGGCGAACGCGACGTTGCCGAGAATGGCGATCACCTGGCTGCGCACGACCCGCGTGATCAGGTCGACCATCGCGCCCACGTCGGGTTTCGCGCCGGGTGGGTGATCCAGCGCCGCCGCGATGCGCGATGCCGTCATCGCCGGTTGCTTGGTGGCAATGGTGAAGTGCAACACATGGATCAGCATGAAGCCGAAGGCGTAGTTCATGCTGTAGGCAAAGGCCTCGATCAGCGGCGCGGGATGCAGGTCGTGCAGGCCGATCTTGATCAGCGCCATGAACGGGACGATCAGCCCGGCGCCCAGGGCCGAGGTGAACATCGCCTGGTATTCCGCCGGCGTATTGGTGATGTAGTGCTCGCCGGTGCGGCCGGCGTGCTCGGTGACTTCGCGCGCGATCAACTCGGTGTTGCGCCCGAAATGGCGCCGCAGGTTGTTGCTCTCGTTCTCGGCTTCGACCAGCAGCTTGAACAGCCGCACCGCGGCAGCCACACGGCTGTCCGCCGGGGTCCGGTCGAGCAGGTCGAGCAGTTGCTCCATGCGCCCGATGGTTTCCGCCAGCCGCTGCAGCAGGTAAGTGAGCGCGACGCTGATCCCGGTGTTGCCGGTGTTGCGCCGTACCCGCGTGATCACGTCGCAGCACTGGTCGAGCAGGACCCGCAGGTGCTTGTCGTCCTC
>JANMWG010000094.1:0-2496 GCA_031393885.1 Betaproteobacteria bacterium
GCGTTGATGGCGGGGTTGCGTTGTTGTGGGCCAGTCTTGTGGTTGTTGCAGTCATCTGGAGGCGTAGTGGCTGAACTTCATCGCTGATCAGGCACCCGATTGTCGCACGGCGCCTCGGCAACGGAGGGGTAGCGGCCGGCCTCACTCCCGAGGAACGCAGCGCCCCCGGGAAGGGGAAACGCGCCGCGCAGCCTGGGGCTGGGTGTCGCCAGTTGCCTCAGCGCTTGACCGTGCTCAGCAGCGGCCGCAGCGCGGCGAACACCGTCTCGGCCATCATCGCCTGCGCGGCGATGCCCGGATGGATTCCATCCTCCTGAAACATGTTCCTGCGCTGGGCGAAGCCTTCGAGCAGAAACGGCACGAGCGCCGACTTCGAGGATTTCGCGACGGTACCGAAGATCTGGCTGAAGTCGCGCCCATAGGCAGGGCCGTAGTTGGGCGGGATGCGCATGCCCAGCACCAGCACCTTTGCACCGGCCGCGCGCGAGTCCGCGACGATGGCATCGAGATTGGTTCGCACCGAGGCAAGTTGCGATCCGCGCAACGCATCGTTGGCGCCGAGTTCGACGATCACCACGGCGGGGTGGTGTTGGGCCAGCAGCGGCGGCAGGCGGTTGCGGCCGCCGAGCGTGGTCTCGCCGCTCACGCTGGCGTTGACCACCTTGAATCGGTAGCCTTCGCGCTCCATCTTCTGCGCCAGCAGGTTCACCCACCCACGGCCCGTGGGCAGCCCGTAGCCGGCGGAGATGCTGTCACCCAGAACCAGCGCCACCGGCTGCTGTCCCAGCGCGGCCCCGCACCATCCGAGCAGCAGCGCGGCGGCGAGCCGCCACATCGAACGACGGACAGCGGTTGGTCGGGTAACTTGTCGTGCAATCCGCAGGAGCATCATGGCGTCGAAGATGGTATCGGTCTCGGGACTGACCCGGGAGGTCGCAACGGGTTCCAGCGTGCTCACGATACTCGACGCCGTCAGCTTCGACATAGCCGACGGCGAGAGCGTGGCCATCGTCGGCCAGTCGGGGTCGGGCAAGACCACGCTGCTCGGTCTGCTCGCCGGGCTCGATCTGCCCACGGCCGGTACGGTGAGCCTCGCCGGGCAGGAACTCACCACGCTCGACGAAGACGGCCGCGCCGCCCTGCGCCGCGAGACGGTCGGCTTCGTGTTCCAGTCGTTCCAGTTGCTCCCTGCCCTCACCGCGCTCGAAAACGTCATGCTGCCGCTCGAACTCGCCGGGCGCGACGGCGCGCGGGCGAGCGCCACAAGATTGCTGGAGCGCGTCGGTCTCGGCCCGCGACTCACGCACTATCCACGGCAGCTCTCGGGCGGCGAGCAGCAGCGCGTCGCCATCGCGCGCGCTTTCGCCGGGCCGCCGCGCATCCTGTTCGCGGACGAACCCACCGGCAATCTCGATGTCGGCACCGGGGGCGAGATCGTCGACCTCATGTTCGAACTCAACCGGGAGAGCAACACGACGCTGGTGCTGGTGACGCACGACGAGACGCTGTCGCAGCGCTGCCAGCGTCGTCTGCGGCTGGCCTCGGGCCGGCTGGTCGCCGATGAGCGCGGCTAGCACCCGCCGGGCCGCTCCCAAGGGTGCTGCCCCCCACGGGGGGTGGCGACCGCAGGAGGCCTGGGGGGGTGTCACCAATGGACTCTCGCTGGCGGGCGTGTTCCGCCTCGCCGGCCGGCTGCTGGTACGCGACATCCGCGCCGGCGAACTGCGCCTCATGGCGCTGTCGCTGATCATCGCGGTGGCCAGCTTCACCAGCGTCGCGTTCTTCGCCGACCGGGTGAAGCTGGCGTTGTCGCAGCAGGCCTCGGCGCTGCTCGGCGCCGATCTGGTGGTCGTGTCCGATCATCCCCTGGACCCCGAGTTCGGCGGAGAGGCCCGGCGGCTGAAGCTCGCCGTCACCGAGACCACGCGCTTCCCGAGCATGATCGTGGCCGGCGAACACAGCCTGCTCACCGAGATCAAGGCGGTGACGCCGGGGTACCCGCTGAAGGGGAAGCTTCGCGCGAAGACGTCGTCCACTGATGCCAAGTCCGCCACCGGTCTCCCCGCGCCCGGCGAAGCCTGGGTCGACGAGCGGGTGCTGACCCGGCTCGGTCTCGCGCTGGGCGACCGCATCGCGGTGGGCGAGCGCAGCCTGCGGGTGGCGGGTCAGGTGACCGACGACGTCGACAGCAACCTGAGCTTCTTCAACGTCATGCCCAAGCTGCTGATGAACGACGCCGATCTGGCGTCGACCGCGCTGGTGGTGACCGGCAGCCGCGTGACCTATCGGTTGATGGTGGCGGGTGACCGCGATGTCGTGTCCGGTTTCCGCACCTTCGCCACCGGCCGCGTGAAGGCCGGACAACGCGTCGAAGACATCCGCGACGCCCGTCCCGAAATCCGTGCCGCCCTGGAAAAAGCCGAGCGCTTTCTGGGGCTCGCATCGCTGCTGTCGGTGATCCTCGCGGCGGTGGCGGTCGCGCTGTCGGCGCGGCGC
>JANMWG010000133.1:0-2176 GCA_031393885.1 Betaproteobacteria bacterium
AGTTTTCCACCTTCGATCGAGAATGAGACAAGCATGAGAAAAGCCTTCCGCAACATCCTGCTGCCGGCGCTGATGGCCTTCGCCGGCCCGGCCCATGCCGCGTATCCGGAGCGCGCCATTGAGATGGTCATCCCCTTCCCCGCCGGCGGTGGCGGCGACTTGTCGGTGCGCGTCATCGCCGCCGCGCTGACCGAGAAGCTCGGCCAACCCGTGCGGGTGAGCAATTCCACCGGCGCCGGCGGCGTGATCGGCATGTCGAAGGTGGCCAATGCGCCTGCCGACGGCTACACCCTGGTGTATGGGGCGGTGGATGCGTTCGCGGTCAATCCCTTCGTCTTCAAGAACCTGCCCTACCAGTACAAGGACTTCGCGCTGGTCGGCCTGGGCAGCCGCACCGGCCTGTTGCTGGTCGTCAGCCCGGAGCTGCCGATCAACAACATCGCGCAGTTCATCGCATACGCCAGGGCCAACCCGGGCAGGCTGGCCTGGGGCTCGGCCGGCACCGCCTTGTCCTCGCACCAGTTGCTCGAATACGTGAAGCAGCAGGACAGCCTGGAGATCCTGCACGTGCCCTACAGCGGCGGCGCGGCGGCGGTCAACGATTTCCTGGGCAAGCGGGTGAACGTGATCGCCAACACCGCGGGCTCCAGCGCGCAGCACATCAAGAGCGGCCAGATGCGCGCGATCGGCTACACGCTGCCGGTGCGCACGCCGGTGCTGCCGGAGGTCACCACCTTCGCCGAGCAGGGCCGGCCCGACGTCGACATCGACGTCAAGTACGCCGTATTCGCGCCCGCGGCCACGCCCAAGGACGTGCTGCGGCGGCTGCAGAAGGAACTGCGGGAAGTGCTGGCCTCGCCGGCCGTGATAGAGGCGCTGAAGAAGATCGACTACGTCCCGTTCAACCTCACGGTCGAGGAGGGCGAGAAGCTGATGCGGGAAGAGACGCGGAAGAAGCGCACGATCGTGGAGCAGAGCGGTTTGAAGCTCGACTGACTCGCGCATCGCTTGGCCGATCCGCCGTGCGGCAGGCCGCGCTACGGCACCCGCTGCGACGCAGCACCAACACGCGAGGAAGCTGACATGGATTTTTCTTTTGGCGCGGACCACCACGCGATCCGCGATCTGGCCGCGCGCATCTGCGCGGATTTTTCTCTCGACTACTGGCTGGAGAAAGACCGCCACGGCGGCTTTCCCGACGACTTCCACCAGGCCTTCGCGAAGTCCGGCCTGCTCGGCGTCGCGATGCCGGTCGAATACGGCGGGTCGGGCCTGGGCATCGCCGAGGCCGCGACCATCATGGAGACGATCTCGCGTTCCGGCGCGGGGCTGGCGGGCGCATCGGCGGTGCACTTCAACATCTTCGGCCTGCATCCGATCGTGGTGTTCGGCAGCGATGCGCAGAAGCGGCGCTGGCTGCCGCTTTCGATCGCGGGCACGGACCGGGCCTGCTTCGCGGTGACTGAGCCCGACGCGGGCCTGAACACGCTCAAGCTCAAGACCGAAGCGGTCCGCAAGGGCGACAAATACGTGGTGCACGGCCAGAAGGTATGGATCTCCACCGCGCAGGTGGCCAACAAGATCCTGCTGCTGGCGCGCACCACGCCGATCGGGCAGGGCAAACCGAAGAACGGCCTGTCGCTGTTCTATACCGACTTCGACCGCGGCAAGGTCGAGGTGCGCGAGATCGAGAAGATGGGCCGCAAGGCGGTCGACTCCAACCAGATGTTCATCGACGGGCTGGAGGTTCCGGTGGAAGACCGCATCGGTGAAGAGGGTGGCGGCTTCGAATACATCCTGCACGGCATGAACCCGGAGCGGGTGCTGGTGGCGTCGGAGTCGGTGGGCCTGGGACGGGTGGCGCTGGAGACCGCGGCGAAGTACGCGAAGGAGCGCATCGTGTTCGACCGGCAGATCGGCCAGAACCAGGGCATTCAGCATCCGCTGGCGCAGCGCTGGATCGAGCTGGAAGCCGCGACCCTGCTCTACCAGAAGGCCGCCTGGCTCTACGACCAGGGCCAGCCCTGCGGACCGGAGGCGAACGCGGCGAAGTACTTCGCAGCCGAGGCGGGCTTTCGCGCCTGCGAAACCGCGGTGCTCACGCTAGGCGGCATGGGCTACGCCAAGGAGTTCCACGTCGAGCGCTATTTCCGTGAAGCAATGCTGCCGCGACTGG
>JANMWG010000139.1:0-4130 GCA_031393885.1 Betaproteobacteria bacterium
CTCGCAGTTGCTCCACCGCGGCCGGATCGAGAAACACATACTCGCCCCGAAAGCGCACGATGCCGCTGGCCTGGCCGAGCAGCCGCTCGAACTCGGCCCGCGTGAGCGTCTGATCCCCGACCGACACCTTCCAGTCGAACGAGAAGATGTGTTCGGCGCTGAGAAAACTCTGTTCGCTA
Source organism: Betaproteobacteria bacterium (assembly GCA_031393885.1). Classification (GTDB taxonomy): domain Bacteria; phylum Pseudomonadota; class Gammaproteobacteria; order Burkholderiales. Next base: position 180 of record JANMWG010000139.1, read on the forward strand.
CCGCTCGCGGCCTTGACCTGCATCGACAGGCGCGGGCGCAGCAGCCGGTCCAGCGCCTTCGGCAGCAGCGCGCGAATGCCCAGCAGCCGCAACGCCGGCAAGGTGTCGAACAGAAACGTCGGCAACTCGGCCGACGCCATGACCATAGCCTTGCTGGCGCCGCCACGCACGTAGTCGTTGAGTGGTGGGTGAAACTGCCCCAGCATCGCCACCGTCTGCAAAATCGGCAGGCGCCGCTCGGCCCACGCCGGCGCCGACAACACCGTGGTCAGCGGCACCGGGGTTGCCAATGCGCCCGCCTCATCGGCCACCGCCAAAGACAACGAAAAGTCGCCACCCGCGGCGTCTTCGTCGAGCTGCAGCAGCGGCACATGCCGGCCACGCGTGACATGCAGGCGCGCCAGCCACGCATGGATGCTGCCGGCCACGGCGCCTTCGCCGGGGCCGTCGAAACGAGCCCGGCCGGCGCCGAAGAAAAGCGCCATCACCTTCTCGCCACCGGCGGCGTCCTTGCCAACCTCGCCCGCAGACCGCAGCAGCGCATCGAGCAGCAACGACAGCAGCACCCGGGCCTGCATCAGACCGTGCAGCGGCGTTGTCTTGCGGCCCGCACCACGGCGCACCGTGCCGGCCGGCAGGGCCAGCGCCACGGCGCGCAGCATCGCACTCACCGTCGCGTCGAGCTCGGCGGGACACCAGCGCAGCACCACTGTCTCGTCGGGCAAGGCCATCACCTGCGGCACCACGGCACCGCGTGCCAGCAGGTGCAGCGCGAACAGGCGCAGGTGGCGCATCACCACCAGATCAGCCGACACGTCATCCAGCCGCGACGCGGGTAGCCGTGCGACCAGATCGAGCAAGCCGCGCAGCGAATCCGCGGGCCCCGAGACGGCGAGATCGCCGCCATCATCAACCGTCAGCGCCAGCGCCTCGCCGGTCAATCGCGGCAGCTCATCGACCACCTGGGCTTCCATCGCCTCGCCGGCGAAGCGGGCCACGCGGGCGATCGTGCGGCGTGCGACCTCGCGAAAGTCGCCACGGAAGAACACCGGATTGGCGGCGAGCACACGCCACAACGGTTCGCGCAGATCGGGAATGGTGGTGAAGTCGAGCCGGTCGAGCGTGGCGAGGGCGGCGTCCGTGGTGGCGCCCACCCCCAGCCTGCGCGGCGCTTCGGCTTCCCCCCGGGGGCCCGGCATCCTCGGGGAACGCTGCGGTGCTGAGGCGGTCCTCTCCGGCTGCTTGCCGGGTTCGGTGACAGCCTCGGCGCCCTCGAACAACACCTGCGCCAGCGTGGGCAACTCGGCCGCGGCGTGGTCGTCGATGCGCAGGCCACGCTCGCGCAGCAGCGCCGGCAGATCGAGCGCGCGCAGGCTGAACACGAGAAACGGGTTGCCATCGATCTCCTGGCTGAGCAGGTAGATCACGGCGGCAAGATGCTTGCAAGGCACGGCCCAGTCGGGGCACGAGCACTGCATGGTGAGGTCGCTCCAGCGCGACGGGAACACGGCGATCTTCAGGCGCTGGGCTTCATTCAGGACGGCGGGGTCCAGCTCGCGGTTCAGCAGGCGGGCGATGAGCCCGGGGTCGGCGGTCAGGCTTTCGATGAGGCGCGCGGCATCGGCGGGCGTCACCGGCGGCACCACCACTTCCACCGCGTAGGGCCGCGGCCGCGAGCCCTGGACCTTGGCGCTGATCCGGCCACCGTCGATGACCAGGTTGCGCACCGCGCCACGGTTGGCATAGGTGCGTCCGCGCGGCAGGCGGTTGTCGAAGTCGATTTGCGTGAGCGCCTGCAGCCATTGCGCACCCCACCAGGTGCGGCCGTATTGGGGGCGGATCATGGGGCGGGATACATGGGTGGGTGAGTGGTTCGAGAACTGGGACGCAATGGGCAGGCGACGCGTGGCGATGGAAGTTGCTGAAACCCGTATGGTCGGGCGGTTTCGGTCGGACCCGAGCGATACCGACAAGCGAGACTGAAGGCTACCAACGACACCGCGTAACGGCAATGACGTGAGGCACTGGTAAAGTCGAGATCTGCCCATCGAAAGTCGAATCCATGAAAACCCGGGGCCCGACACGCGCGGCACCAGCACGGCGCGAAACGCTCGAGCTGCGCATTCCCGCTATCGAACGTAACCTGATCGGCCGTGCCGCAGCGTCGAGCGGGAAGACGACGACAGACTTCATCCGCGGCGCGGCACAGCGAGCGGCCGAAGAGGCCTTGCTCGACCGCACTGTGCTGTCAGTCAACTCGACAACCTATGCGTTGTTCCTTGCCCGGCTCGATGAACCACCGCAGCCGAATGATCGTCTGCGGCGCACGATGCAGACCAACCCACCCTGGTCGGAAGACTGATGCCTGGAGCGCCCGAACCGCTGACCGGCGAACATCGGTTCGAGGCCTCTGAATCCGGGGCTGTCTCATTCGATGCTACCGGTTCTATCATGGACGTGGCGACGTGCTTCACCACCGCATGAGTCTCCCTGAGAATCCGTCGCAGACTGCCGCCGATTCCACATCGTCCATGGAGTTCCAAGTGACTTCCTTACCCGTCGCGCTGCTCGTGGCCTGCCTCGCCCTCTCCGCCTGCTCGTCCCGGCAGATGTACTCCTCCGGCCAGGAATACCGGCGCAGCGAATGCAACCGAATCGAGAGCGCTCAGGAGCGCGCCGCCTCCATGAAGCAGGCCGACAACTCCTACGAGACCTACAAGAAGGAAACCGGGTCGGACAAGTACTGACCAGGGGCTGACACGCCGCGGATCGTTCGCCTCCACCATGAGCATCATGTTGCCTGCCGCCAATCGCGGAAAGTACGAGGCTGCGCTGTGGACCTCGGCGATATTCATCACTGCCAGCCTGGTCGACGGCTGGCTCAAGATCGCGTTGCTTCGAGGGCCGCTGATCCATTTCTGGATTTTCGATCTGACGAAGTGGCTGGTACTGCCGGCGGTGCTGATACTGGCGCTGCGGCGAAGCGCGGATGTGCGACCCCAGGGGTACGGCTTGACCAGCACTCACGGCGTGGGCGGCATCCTTGCGCTGGTGCCGCTGATGCCGCTGGTGCTGATCACGCTATACGTCGCCTACGCCGCGCCGGCGTATCTCGCGAACCAGGTGCTCGGCCACCCGGAGCCGCCGTTCAGCAGCCCGGACACCCTTGCTAGCCTGGGCCGGTTCTGGATCGTCGGTTCGATCTATTTCTCGGTCACGGCCGGCCTGTGGGAAAGCATCTTCATCATCGGGTTGCCGTGGCTCTGGTTCAGCCAGGGCGCGCCGGTGCCCCGGAACCGGACAGTTCTCTTCGTCGTCGTGTCGTCGCTGCTGTTCGCATTGGGGCATTGGGAAAACGGCCTGCCCAACGTGATCGCCGCATTCGTGTTCGAGGTGTGTGCCGTCTGGTGGTACCTGCGGCTGAAGACTCTATGGCCCGTGATCGTCGCGCACACGCTGATCGATCTCTATGATTTCTGGCCGTGGGCGCAGACCTGAAGCCCAACCGTGTCCGATGGCCTCGCCTCACACGACGACTTCGAGGCCACGCTTTTCCACGAGACGCAGCAATTTCAGGGCCGTGCCCGTTGGCTCCAGGGTCAGGTCTTGCACCAACGTATTGCTTTGGCGAACGACCCGCCCCACCACCAATTTCACCCCGCCCGCCACCGCCGCAACAGCAACGCATTGCCCATCACGCTCACGCCGCTCAGCGCCATGGCGGCACCGGCGAACACGGGCTTGAGCAGGCCCATGGCGGCGAGCGGGATGCCGATCACGTTGCACCGGCAGGCTCTCGCCGGTGACCAGCGATTCGTCGGCCTGGCTCGCTCCTTCGACGATCACACCGTCGGCGGCGATGCGCTCGCCCGGCCGCACCACCATGCTGTCGCCCACGCGCAAGGCGGCGATGGCGATATCGGCATCGACGCCGTCGCGCCGCACCCGCAC
>JANMWG010000535.1:0-8221 GCA_031393885.1 Betaproteobacteria bacterium
TCCCGAACTTCCGGCTTCGTTCGCCAGACGCTTTGCTGTGCCTTTGCCCCGAGGGGGCGCAGCGTCCTCGGGGGACCCTGTGGGCGCTGCCCCTTCGCTTCCCGAACTTCCGGCTTCGTTCGCCAGACGCTTTGCTGCGCCTTCCCCCCGAGAGGGCGCAACATTCCTCGGGAGTGAGGCCGGACTCGGACAGTCCCTGCGGATGGTGCCCCTTCGCTCCTCAGCGTCCCTTCGTTTACCGTGAGATGAGGGGGCGCTGTGTATAATTCTTTGCTTCCGCCTGCGTCGGTCCGAAGCCTCGCAAGTCCTTGTCGATGATCGTAAATCTAATCAAGAAAGTATTCAGGCGTGGTGGTGGGGCTGGTCCTGCCACGGGGTCCGGGCGCGTTGCCGGTCCGGTGACGGTTGGTGTCGCCAGCCACGGCATCCACCGGGAGCGCATCAGTTCGTGCGCGCGACGCACCACCGAGGGGTTGCAGGCCAAGGGTTACAAGGCCTATGTCGTCGGCGGCGCCGTGCGCGACCTGCTGCTCGGCCTCGAGCCCAAGGACTACGACATCGCCACCGATGCCACTCCTGAGCAGGTGCACGCCGTGTTCCGCCGGTCGCGCATCATCGGGCGGCGCTTCCAGATCGTGCACGTGATGTTCGGTGGTGACCTGTGCGAAGTGTCGACCTTTCGCGCCTTGAACGGCGGTGCCGACGACGGCAACCAGATCAAGGACGAGCACGGTCGGCTGTTGCGCGACAACGTGTTCGGCAACCAGGAAGAAGACGCGCTGCGGCGCGATTTCACCGTCAACGCCCTCTACTACGACCCGGCCACCGAAGAGCTGATCGACTACGCCGGCGGCGTGCGCGACCTCGAACGGCGGGTGCTGCGCATGATCGGCGACCCGGCCACGCGCTACCGCGAAGACCCGGTGCGCATGCTGCGCGCCGTGCGCCTGTCGGCCAAGCTGGGGCTCGAGATCGATGCGGCCACCCAGGCGCCGATCGCCGAGATGTCCACGTTACTGCAGAATGTGCCGGCGGCGCGCCTGTTCGAGGAAATGCTCAAGCTGTTGCTGTCGGGCGAAGCCGGGGCGTGCATCCGCCGCCTGCGCGAGCAGGGCCTGCATCACGGCATGCTGCCCATGCTCGACGTGATTCTCGAGCAACCGCAGGGCGAGCGCTTCGTTATGCTGGCGCTCGACCGCACCGACGAGCGCATCCGCGCCGGCAAGACCGTGTCGCCGGGTTTCCTGTTCGCCGCGCTGCTGTGGCACGAGGTGCTCGCCGCCTGGACCGCGGCGCGCGACCGCGACGTGCCCGCGATCCCCGCGTTGCACGACGCCATGGACCAGGTGCTGTCGGTGCAGGCCGAGAAGATCTCGATCCCGCGCCGGTTCGGTGGCGACATGAAGGAGATCTGGCTGTTGCAATACCGGTTCTCCCAACGAACCGGGAAACGCCCCTACCGCCTGCTCGAGGTCGAGAAGTTCCGTGCCGCCTACGACTTCCTGCTGCTTCGCTGCGAAAGCGGCGAGATCGATCCCGCGATCGGTCAGTGGTGGACCCGCTTCCAGAACGCCACCGACACCGAACGCGAAAACATGCTGCTCCCGCCCGAGACCGAGGACGGCGCCCGCAAGCGCCGCCGCCGTCGCGGTGGCAGGCGCGATTCGCCCGATGGTTCGGCGCCGATCGATGGCGACGCACCGGCGAGCACCGACGTCGTGCCGACCGCCGCCGATTCCTGACCATGATCCGATCGTCCGATGCAAGCGTCTGGGCCTTCGTCGGTCTGGGGTCGAACCTCGACGTGCCGCGCCGCCATCTCGAAGACGCTCTCGATGCGCTCGATGCCTTGCCGGACACGCGCATGCTGCGATGTTCGTCGTTCTACCGCACCGCGCCGGTGGGCTTCGCCGAACAACCCGACTTCATCAATGCGGTCGCGATGGTCGAAACGCGATTGACGCCGCGCGAATTGCTCGACGCCCTGCTCACCATCGAGCAGGAACACGGGCGTGTCAGGCGCGAGCCCAACGGCCCGCGCACGCTCGACCTCGATCTGCTGCTTTACGGATCGATGGTTCATCATGAAGAAGGCCTCACCGTGCCGCATCCCCGGATGCACGAGCGGGCCTTCGTGATGGTGCCGCTGGCCGAGATCGCCCCCGGGGCCGAGATTCCGGGCCATGGAGCTGCCATCATGGTCGCGCGCCGGCTCGGGCATGACCAGCGGGTGGAGGCCCTGGCATTCGATGCGGTTGCCTGACCGCTTCCGGCATGTCGCGGTCGAAGGCCCGATCGGCGCCGGCAAGACCAGCCTGACGAAACGCCTCGCCGAAGCCACCGGCGCCACCGCCCTGCTGGAGGATCCGGGCGCGAACCCGTTTCTCCCGGCGTTCTATCGCGATCCCGACCGGCACGCGCTGGCGACCCAGCTCTTTTTCCTGTTCCAGCGGGTCGACCAGTTGCGCGAGCTGAGCCAGCCCGATTTCTTCGCGGCGGCCACGGTGTCCGACTTTTTCTTCGACAAGGACCGCCTGTTCGCCCGGCTCACGCTGTCTGATCACGAGTTCGAGCTGTATCGCAAGATTTTCGAGCACCTGGCACCACAAGCCGCGGCACCGGATCTCGTCGTCTACCTCCAGGCGAGTCCGCGCGTGCTGGCCGAGCGGGTACGGCGTCGCGGCATCGGTTACGAAGGCAGCCTGACCCAGGCCTACCTGGCCCGTCTCGCCGATGCCTACAGCCGCTTCTTTCTCGACTACGCTGCCGCGCCGGTGCTGGTGGTGAACAGCGAGCGCCTCAACTTCATTGAAAAGCCCGAAGACTTTGCGCTACTGTTGCGCCGCATCGCAGACATGCGGGGCAATCGCGAATACTTCAACACGGGCGTCTGACGACGCCTTTCTTCGACCATGTCGGGCGCGCATCGTGCGACGCCCGAGCACCCAGCGAGGCAACCATGCGCATCACACTCACCAAGCTCCTGCAGATGGCGCGCGACCGGCAACGGATCGCGATGATTTCCTGCTACGACGCGATCTCCGCCCGGCTGGTGGAAATGGCGGGAGTCGACATCATCCTGGTCGGCGATTCGCTCGGCATGCTGGTCCAGGGGCACGACTCGACCCTGCCGGTGTCGATGGAGGAACAGCTCTACCACACGCGCTGCGTGGTGCGCGGCTGCGCCAACCCGTTCATCCTCGGCGACATGCCGTTCGGCAGCTATCAGGCCAGTCCGCAGGAGGCATTCGCCAACGCCGCACGGCTGATGGCGGCCGGGGCGCAGATGATCAAGCTCGAGGGCGGCACGGTCATGGCCGCGACCGTCGCGTTCCTGGCGGAACGCGGCATTCCCGTCTGTGGCCACGTCGGCCTCACGCCGCAGTCGGTCCATGCGCTCGGCGGCTATCGTGTGCAGGGCAAGACCGACGACGCGGCCACGCGCCTGCTCGACGACGTGAGGCGGCTCGAGGACGCCGGCATGTCGATGATCGTGGTCGAAGCCGTGCCGGCGGCGCTGGGCGCGCAGATCACGCGCGCGGTGTCGATGCCCACCATCGGCATCGGCGCCGGCGCGGAGTGCGCCGGCCAGATTCTGCTGCTGCACGATCTCATCGACATGGTGCCGGGCAAGAAGGCGCGCTTCGTGAAGAATTTCATGACCGGCGCCGGCTCGATCCTGCAGGCGGTCGAGGGCTTCGTGCGCGAGGTCAAGGACGGCAGTTTCCCGGGTCCGGAGCACAGCTACTGACGGCGCTCGCGACCCGATCGCGAGCACGGGCCATCGAGACGGCATCGTGCCGGAAACACCCGATCAGGCGGCTGCGGCGATCGCGCTGCTGCCCTGCTGGCGCGGTCGCGTCGATCCGGTGCCTCTGCCCGGTGGCATCACCAATCGCAACTTCCTGGTCGACGATGGTGGCGAACGTTTCGTGGTGCGCCTGGGCGCCGACATTCCGGTCCACGGCATCCTGCGTTTCAACGAGCTGGCGGCGAGCCGCGCAGCCTTCGCGGCCGGCATCTCGCCCGAGGTGGTGTTCGCCACCGGCGGCGTGCTGGTTCTTCGCTTCATCGAGGGAGTCACGCTCACGCCGGCCCTGGTGCGCGATGAGCGCATCCTGCCGATGGCGGTCGACCTGGTGCGTCGTTGCCACGAGCGCGTCGGGCGCCATCTGCGCGGCCCCGCGCTCATGTTCTGGGTGTTCCAGATCCTGCGCGGCTATGCGCTCGAATTGCGCGAGCATGGCAGCGCGCGGCGCCTGCTCATGCCGGACCTTCTCGCGCGTGCCGAACGGCTCGAACAGGTGGTTGGTCCGATCGACGTGGTGTTCGGGCACAACGATCTCCTCGCGGCCAACTTCATCGATGACGGCAAGCGGCTCTGGCTCATCGACTGGGACTACGCCGGCTTCAACAGCCGGTTGTTCGACCTTGGCGGGCTGGTGTCGAACAATCAGCTTTCGGCATCGCAGGCCGGGTTCGTGCTGGATCGCTACTTCGGCACGGTCGATGCTGCGCTGCGCCGCCGTCTTGCCGCCATGATCTGTGCGTCGCTGCTGCGCGAGGCGGTGTGGAGCATGGTCTCCGAGGTTCACTCGACGATCGCGTTCGACTACGCCGCCTACACCGATGATTACCTCACGCGCTTCGAACTTGCCTGGGACGACTTCGAGGCAATGTGATGTCCGCACTTCCAACCCAGGCGCAGATCGTCGTGATCGGCGGTGGCATCGTCGGCTGCAGCGTCGCCTACCACCTCGCCGGGCTCGGTTGCCGCGACGTGGTCGTGATCGAACGAGCCAAGCTCACCAGCGGGTCCACGTGGCACGCCGCTGGTCTCGTGGGCCAGTTGCGCACGTCCGCCAACGTCACCCAGTTGCTCAAGTACAGCGTCGAGCTGTACGAGCGCCTGGAGCGCGAGACCGGGCAGGCCACGGGATGGAAGCGCAACGGCGGCCTGCGCCTGGCGTGCAACGCCGAGCGCATGACCGAGATCCGTCGTCAGGCGACCACGGCGCACAGCTTCGGCCTCGAGATGTACCTGCTCTCGCCGACCGAAGCCCGCGACCTCTGGCCGGTGATGGATGGGTCCGATCTGGTCGGCGCCGCGTTCCTCCCGACCGACGGCCAGGCCAATCCGTCCGACATCGCCCAGGCGCTTGCCAGGGGCGCCCGCGCCAAGGGCGTTCGTTTCGTCGAGGATTGCATCGTCGAGGCGGTCCGCGTGGAGCGCGGCCGGGTCACCAGCCTGACCACCTCGCTCGGCCCCATCACCTGCGAGAAGGTGGTCAACTGTGGCGGCCAGTGGGCGCGTCACATCGGCAGCCTGGCCGGCGTCAACGTCCCGCTGGTGTCGGTGCAGCACCAGTACATCATCACCGAGCCGATCGCCGGCGTTTCGCGCGACCTGCCGACCCTGCGTGACCCCGACCGCCTCATCTACTTCAAGGAGGAAGTGGGTGGACTGGTCATGGGCGGCTATGAACCCAACCCCCTGCCTTGGGCGGAGAGCGGCATACCGGACGGGTTCGAGTTCCAGCTTCTGCCGGAAAACTGGGACCACTTCGAGCCGATGATGGTGCAGGCCATGGCCCGCGTGCCGGCACTCGAGACCGCCGGCATCAAGCAGCTCGTGAACGGGCCGGAGTCGTTCACGCCGGATGGCAACTTCATCCTGGGGGAAGCCCCGGAAGTCGCCGGTTTCTTCGTCGGAGCAGGGTTCAACGCGTTCGGCATCGCCTCGGCCGGTGGTGCCGGTCGCGCGCTGGCCGAATGGGTTGCCGCGGGTGAACCGCCGATGGATCTGTGGCCGGTCGATATCCGGCGCTTCGGCGCGCCGCATCGGTCCACCGACTGGGTCCGCAAACGTACGCTCGAAGCGTATTCGAAGCACTACACGATGGCTTGGCCGTTCGAGGAGTACCGCAGTGGCCGGCCGCTGCGGACCTCGCCGCTATACCCGACGCTCATGGAACAGGGTGCGTGCTTCGGCGAGAAGATGGGCTGGGAGCGGCCCAACTGGTTCGCGCCACCCGGCGTCGAGCCCGAAGACCACTACAGCTATGGACGCCAGAACTGGTTCGTCCACACCGCGCGCGAGCATCGCGCCTGTCGCGAGAACGTCGCGCTGTTCGACGAGAGCTCGTTCGCGAAGTTCGAGATCAGCGGACCGGGGGCGGAGCGGGCCTTGCAGTGGATCTGCGCCAACGACATCTCCAGGCCGGTCGGGAGCCTCACCTACACGCAGATGCTGAACGCCCGCGGTGGCATCGAGTGCGATCTGACCGTGGCGCGCATCGCGCCCGACGCGTTCTATCTCGTCACCGGAACCGGCTTCGTCGCTCATGATTTCGACTGGATCCGGCGCAACGTGCCCGCCGATTGCGATGTTCACCTCGCCGATGTCACATCGACTTGGGCGGTGCTGGCGCTGATGGGGCCGCGTGCCCGCGACGTGCTCGCGGCGGTCACCCGCACCGATGTCTCGCACGCCGCGTTCCCGTTCGCGACCTGGCAGCCGGTCGACATCGACGGCACTGAGGTTCGCGCGCTGCGCGTCACCTACGTCGGCGAGCTCGGCTGGGAGCTGCATGTCCCCGTCGACCGCGCGCTCGACATCTACCAACGCCTCATGGCGGCCGGCGCCGCGCACGGCATCGTCAATGCCGGCTACCGGGCGATCGAAACGCTCCGGCTCGAGAAGGGCTATCGCGCGTGGGGCAGCGACATCGGTCCGGACCATTCGCCGCTGGAGGCCGGGCTGGCGTGGGCCGTGAAGCTGCGCGGCGACCTGCCGTTCCTCGGGCGCGAGGCGCTGATGCGCCAGCGCGAGTCGTTGCCGAAGAAGGTGCTTTGCTGCTTTTCGGTTGCCGACCGATCGGTGGTGCTGCTCGGGCGCGAGACGATCTACCGCGACGACACGCGGGTGGGCTGGCTCACCAGCGGCGGATTCGGGCATACCGTGGGCATGAACATCGGCTACGGTTACGTCCGCGCGGTCGACGGCGTGGCCGATGCCATGCTCGATCACGGTCATTTCGAACTGGAAGCCGCTTCCGCGCGCGTGCCCTGTACCCTGCACCGGCAGCCGCTGTACGACCCTACATCGCAGCGTGTCCGGCGCTGACCATTCCCTTTCCATCACCGTCACCGAAACTCATGGAAGTCATCCGCACCATTTCCGATCTCCGCGCCCGTCTCAGCGGCGAGCCCCGCGTCGCCCTGGTTCCGACCATGGGTAACATCCATGAAGGGCACCTCAGTCTCGTGCACATCGGCCACGCGCAGGCGCCGCTGGTGGTGACCAGCATCTTCGTCAACCGCTTGCAGTTCGGCCAGGGCGAGGATTTCGATCACTATCCGCGCACCTTCGCCGACGATTGCGAAAAGCTCGCCGCCGCCGGCAACCACATCGTGTTCCACCCAGACGAAACCCAGATGTACCCCGAGCCCCAGGTGTTCGTGGTCGAGCCGCCACCGATCGCCAACAAGCTCGAGGGCCGGTTCCGGCCGGGCCACTTTCGCGGCATGGCCACGGTCGTGCTCAAGCTGTTCAATGCGGTGCAGCCGCAGATCGCGGTGTTCGGCAAGAAGGACTACCAGCAGATCTCGATCGTGCGCCACATGGTCGACCAGTTCGCGCTGCCGCTGTCGATCGTGCGCGCCGAGACGGTGCGGGCGCCTGATGGCCTGGCGCTCAGCTCCCGCAACCGCTTCCTGAGCGAGACCGAGCGGGCCGAGGCCCCGCGCCTGCACCGCGTGCTGGCGCGAGTGAAGGAACAGGTGGAATCCGGCGACCTCAATTTCGAGGCGATCGAGTTAGGCGCAGATGCCGAACTCGCGCGGCACGGTTGGCACAACGACTATTTAGTGGTGCGCAGTCGTCGCACGCTCATGCAACCCGAGGACGGCGAGAAGGAACTCGTGGTGCTCGGTGCGGCCAAGCTCGGCGCCACCCGCCTGATCGACAATCTGGAGATACTGGCACCCTGATCGTCGACGATCCAGCCGTGCTGCTTCAGGCCAGCGCCTTCATGCCAGGCTTGCCGGACGGTTGCCGCTGAAAAAGACGGCGTGTGCCATAATTCCTCATCATGAGCCAAGACTTCTTCCGCACGCCGCCACTGGCGCAAGAGAGCCACCGCAGCAAGTTGCTGCGGGTGGATGCTTGGTTGAGCCGTGCCGCTCTGGCCTTGTGGATGGTGGTGGCAGCAACTGCCGC
>JANMWG010000174.1:0-11310 GCA_031393885.1 Betaproteobacteria bacterium
CCGTTGCGCCCGAGCACGGTGGTGACAGCGCCGACCGGAACGTCGAAGCTGATATCTCGCAGCGTGTGGCTGCTGCCGTAGTAATGATTCAGATGAGAGATCGAGAGCATGTCAGTGTGGTGAACGAAGGGTCCACCGCAAACGGAGGGGCCCCGTCCGCAGGGTCCCCCGAGGAACGGGGCGCCCCCTTTGAGGGGGAAGCCGGAGCGCAGCGCAGGCTGGGGGTGGGCGTCTCATCGCCCGAGGTAGACCTCGATCACGCGCTCATCGCTCTTGACGACGTCGAGCGTGCCCTCCGCCAGCACCGAGCCTTCGTGCAATACGGTGACCATGCTGGCGAGGCTGGCGATGAAGTCCATGTCGTGCTCCACCACCACCAGCGTATGGCTGCCGGCGAGTTCCTTGAACAGCTCGGCGGTACGCGCGGTCTCGTGATCGGTCATGCCGGCCGCGGGCTCGTCGAGCAGCAGCAGCTTGGGCTCCTGCATCAGCAGCATGCCGATCTCGAGCCACTGCTTCTGCCCGTGCGACAGCACGCCGGCCAGCCGGCCGGCCTCGCCTGACAGCTTGATCAGATCGAGCGTGGCACCGATGCGGCCGATCTCCTCGGACGACAGCTTCGCGCGCAGGCTGCGGCGCACGCGCTTGTCGGTCTTCATCGCGAGCTCGAGGTTCTCGACCACGGTGTGGTTCTCGAACACCGTGGGCTTCTGGAACTTGCGGCCGATACCGGCATGCGCGATCTCGGGCTCGGTGAACCGCGTGAGGTCGATGGTCTGGCCGAAGAACACCGTGCCTTCGTCAGGACGGGTCTTGCCAGTGATGACGTCCATCATGGTGGTCTTGCCGGCGCCGTTGGGGCCGATGATGCAGCGCAATTCGCCGGTCTCCACGGTGAGCGTGAGCTTGTTGAGCGCGCGGAAACCGTCGAAGCTGACGGTGATGTCTTCCAGATAAAGGATCGGGCCGTGGCTGGTGTCGACCCCCTCGCGCATCATGTGGCCCAGGCCGGAGGTCTCTCCGGATTCGGCGTCGTCGCTCTTGGTGGTCATGTGTTCGACCCCCGCGGCAGCGACCAGACTTCTCGCATGCGCCAGCGCATGTTGTTCTGCATGGTGAGGTTCATTTGGCCTTGCCTCGCTCCCGGAACCAGCCGACCACACCCCGCGGCAGGAACAGCGTGACCAGGATGAACAGCAGGCCGAGGAAGAACAGCCAGTATTCGGGAAACGACTGGGTGAAGTAGCTCTTGGCGCCATTCACCAGTGACGCGCCCACCAACGGGCCGAGCAGTGTGCCGCGCCCGCCGACGGCGACCCAGACGGCGATCTCGATCGAGTTGGCGGCGGACATCTCGCCCGGATTGATGATGCCCACCTGCGGAACATAGAGCGCGCCGGCGATGCCGCACAGCACCGCCGAAAGCGTCCACACGAACAGCTTGTACCAGAGCGGGTTATAGCCGGAGAACATCAGCCGGTTCTCGGAATCGCGGATCGCGGTGAGCACGCGGCCCGTCTTGGACCGGATCAGCGCGCGCGACAGCACCAGGCAGGCGATGAGGTAAGCCGCCGTCAGCGCGAACAGCGCCGCTCGTGTGTGCGGATCGGCGATGCGGAAGCCGAGGATGCGCTTGAAGTCGGTGAAACCGTTGTTGCCGCCGAAGCCGGTGTCGTTGCGGAAGAACAGCAGCATGAAGGCGAACGTCAGCGCCTGCGTGATGATGGAGAAGTAGACGCCCTTGATGCGCGAGCGGAACGCAAAGAACCCGAACACGAATGCCAGCAGCCCCGGCGCCAGCACCACGAGCACCATCGCATACCAGAAGTTGTCGGTGAAGGACCAGAACCACGGATACGCCTTCCAGTCGAGGAACACCATGAAGTCGGGCAGCAGGCTCTGGTACTGACCCTCGCGCCCGATCATGCGCATGAGATACATGCCGAAGGCGTAGCCGCCGAGCGCGAAAAACACGCCGTGGCCCAGGCTCAGGATGCCGGTGTAGCCCCAGATGAGGTTCATCGCCACCGCCACCGCGCAGTAGCACATGATCTTGCCGACCAGGGTGACGAAGTAGGCCGACACGTGGAACGGGCTCGACGCCGGCACCACCAGAAACAGGATCGGCACCACGACCAGGGTCGCGATCAGGAAAGCCACGATGGCAGTCCAGGCACGACCGTCGAAGAGCGGTTCACTGCCGGGGATGGCGAAGCCGGGATTGGCAGCAAGAGTGTTCATGTCACGCCGCCTCCTGAACTGCGGCCGTATGCAATCACCGAGTGTCGGCGTCCCGAGCCATTCGCTTTGCTCGCATCCCCGCTGCGCGGGGCCCCTGCTCGGTAGCTCATGTCTCGACCGATCTTCCCTTGAGGGCGAAAAGACCCTGCGGGCGTTTCTGAATGAAGGCGATGATCAGCACGAGGATCAGGATCTTGGTGGGCACGGCACCGATGTAGGGCTCGAGAAACTTGCTCGCCACGCCCAGACCGAGCGAGGCGTAGACCGTGCCGGCGAGCTGACCCACGCCGCCGAGCACCACCACCATGAACGAATCGATGATGTAGCTCTGCCCGAGTTCGGGGCCGACGTTGCCGATCTGCGAGAGCGCGCAGCCGGCGAGACCGGCGATGCCGGAACCGAGGCCGAAGGCGATCATGTCGATACGGCCGGTGGGCACGCCCACGCACGACGCCATGGTGCGGTTCTGGGTGACGCCGCGCACGAACAGGCCCAGGCGGGTGCGGGTGAGCATCAGCCACACCAGCAGCAGCACGGTCATCGAGAAGCCGATGATGACGATGCGATTCCAGGGGAGCACCAGGTTCACCACCGTGATGCCGCCGCTCATCCAGGTGGGGTTCGAGACCTCGACGTTCTGCGCACCGAACAACTGCCGCACCAGTTGGATGAGGAACAGGCTGATGCCCCAGGTGGCGAGCAGCGTCTCGAGCGGGCGACCGTAGAGCCAGCGGATGACGCTGCGCTCGAGCAGGATGCCGATGCCGCCGGCCGCCAGGAAAGCCACCGGCAGCGCGAACACAACATACCAGTCGATCGCCGCCGGAAAGTACGCCCGGAACACCGTCTGCGTGGCATAGGTGGCATAGGCACCGATCATCAGCATCTCGCCGTGCGCCATGTTGATCACACCCAGCAGGCCATAGGTGATGGCCAGGCCGAGCGCGACCAGCAGCAGGATGCTGCCAAGGCTCAGGCCGGTGAAAACGCGGCCGGCATAGTCGTACACCGCGAGCCGGCGTTCGATCGCGCTGAGCGCCGTCTGCGCCGCCTGGCGCACCTTCTCGTCGGGTTCGGCGAACTCGCCTGCAGGCGATTTTTCCACCAGCGGCAGCAGCAGGTTCTTGGATTTGGCATCGAGGCTTTCGGCGAGCACGGCGATGGCCGCGAGCCGCTTTGCCGCATCCGACGATTTCAACTGCGACGCGGCCCGGACCTGCGTCAGGGCCGATTTGATGGCCGGATCGGTTTCGGAAGCCAGCGCCTGGTCCAGAACCGGCAACATCTTTTCGTCGGCCGTGAGGGTCGCCACTGCAGCGAGACGCTCTTTCGGATGCTTGGAGAAAATGCGCAGCGCACCGATCGCGGACTCGATGCGGGTGCGCAAGCGGTTGTTGATGGTGACCTTCTCGGCGTCGTCCGGGACCGGATCGACGGCCGCGCCAGTGGCTGCGTCGGTGGCCTTGCCACGCTCGACGATGAACATCTGTCCAGTGCCCGATACCTTCAGCATTCCGTCGCGCAGGGCGCTGAGCACGGCCAGTGCGGCCTCGTCGCCGATGGCGGCGATCGCATCGATGGCCTCGCCCTTTTCGGCGGCGTCTTCACTCGCGAGCTTCGCGAGCAGCGCAGGCTCGATCGCGGCGGCGCCGACACTGGCGCACAGACCGAAAACCAATGCCAGACCGATCAGCACTCTGGTCGCGAGACGCAGCGGCATAGCCATTATTAGCAGGAAGCCCCGTGGATGATCCGCTCGGTGCAGCGCCCTCCCGAAGGAATCGCGCCCGCGCCATGGCGGCGCTTCTAGTGGGGATCGCCGCAACGCGCGAATCGGCATTGCGGCGATCGTTGCCAGCGCGGCGAGGCCGCGCCGGCCGTGCGATTACAACTTCTGCTTGGCTTCGTTACCCGCGATGAACGGGCTCCACGGCTGGGCCCGGATCGGCCCCTTGGTCTTCCATACCACGTCGAACTGACCGTCGGCCTGGATCTCGCCGATCATCACCGGCTTGTGCAGGTGGTGATTGGTTTCGTCCATCTTCAGGACAAAGCCCGACGGCGCCTTGAAGGTCTGGCCGCTCATGGCCTTGCGCACCTTGTCGACGTCGACCGACTTCGCCTTCTCGACCGCCTGCTTCCACAGGTGGATGCCGACGTAGGTGGCTTCCATCGGATCGTTGGTGACGACCGTATCGAGATTGGGCACGCTGTTCTTCTTGGCCCAGGCCTTGTACGTCTTGATGAACGCGGTGTTCTGCGCGTTCTTGACCGACATGAAGTAGTTCCAGGCGGCCAGGTGGCCCACCAGCGGCTTGGCATCGACGCCGCGCAACTCTTCCTCGCCAACCGAGAACGCCACCACCGGCACGTCGGTGGCCTTCACGCCCTGGTTGCCCAGTTCCTTGTAGAAGGGCACGTTGGAGTCGCCGTTGATGGTCGAGATCACCGCGGTCTTCTTGCCTTCGGCCGCGAACTTCTTGATCTTCGTGATGATGGTCTGATAGTCGCTGTGACCGAACGGGGTGTAGTCCTCCATGATGTCGGCCTCGGCCACACCCTTGCTCTTGAGGAACGACCGCAGGATCTTGTTGGTGGTGCGCGGATACACGTAGTCGGTGCCCAGGAGCACGAAGCGCTTGGCACCGCCGCCGTCCTTGCTCATCAGGTATTCGACCGCCGGTATCGCCTGCTGGTTGGGCGCCGCGCCGGTGTAGAACACGTTCTGCGACAGCTCTTCGCCTTCGTATTGCACCGGGTAAAACAGCAGGCTGTTCAATTCTTCGAACACCGGCAGCACCGACTTGCGCGACACCGAGGTCCAGCAGCCGAACACGACCGAAACCTTGTCCTGGGTGATCAACTGACGCGCCTTCTCGGCGAACAGTGGCCAGTTCGACGCCGGGTCGACAACGACGGCTTCGAGCTTCTTGCCCAGGACACCGCCCTTGGCATTGATCTCGTCGATGGTCATGAGCACCGTATTCTTGAGTGCGGTCTCGCTGATGGCCATGGTGCCGGACAACGAATGCAGGACGCCGACTTTGATCGTGTCCTCCGCGAAAGCCACGCCCGACGCCAGGCCACCGGCCACCATGGCGGCAGCGAGCGTCGATTGCAGGAATTGCTTGCGATTCATCAAGGTCCCCTTGAGGTAGGAAAGGTAACCGGGTCGTCATGAACTCACGCGACCCGGTCGGGACCGCGCTTGTGCAGGAAGCGTGCCCAATCTTGATACCGGAAAATACACGCCTTTATAAACAAGTCGTTACCTGTTCATAAGCGCATGTCGAAGGGCTCGAACAGGGGGTTCGAGAGGGGATATCGAGAGGCGACCAGCACCGATGCGGTGCATCGATTTTTCAGAACGCACCGTCAGGTCGCGTCCTGGGCGTATCTTGCAATACGTTGCTTGCCGGCGGGCCGGGCCGGCTAGAGTCGAACTCCTGCATATCCGGTTTCCCCCTCATGAATCCGCCTCCCGAGAGGCTCCCCGTGACCTTGCTGACCGGCTTTCTGGGCAGCGGCAAGACCACGCTTCTCAATCGCCTGCTATCGACGCCGGGCGTGCCTCGCATCGCGGTGATCGAGAACGAGTTCGGCGCCGTGAACATCGACAGCGCCCTGCTGGTGCGATCGACCGACGAGGAGATCGTCGAACTCGAGAACGGCTGCCTGTGTTGCACGGTGCGCGGCGACCTGCGGCGGGTGCTGCTCGACCTCGCGACCCGCCGCGCGGCTGGCGAACTGCGGTTCGAGCGCGTCGTGATCGAGTCGACCGGTCTCGCGTTGCCCGCGCCGGTGGTGCAGACCTTCCTCGCCGATGCCGAGGTTGCCGGTCACTACCGGCTCGACGGCGTGGTCACGGTGGTCGATGCGGTGCACGGCGAGGCGCAGATCCGGTCGTCACCGGAAGCGCGCGAGCAGATCGGCTTCGCCGACCGCCTGGTGCTGTCGAAAACCGATCTGGTCGCCCCGGATAGCACCGCCACGCTGCGGGCGGCGCTGCGCGAGATCAACGCGCACGCCGGGATCCGCACGGCGTCGCTCAACGATGCGGTGGCGGACTGGCTGCTCGATGTCGGCGGCTTCGACCCCGCCACGGTGGCCGATCTGCATCCGGGGTTTCCGCGCTACCGCCGTCCGGTGGATCACGAACCCGACATCGAATCGCTGGTCTACCAGGCCGATTCGCCATTCGACGCCGAACGCCTGGAGCTGTTCCTGGACCTTATTCTCGACTGGTACGGACTCGATTTGTTGCGCTGCAAGGGCCTCCTCGACATCGAAGGTGTCGAGGGTCGCACCGTGCTGCAGATCGTGCATCGGCACCGCACATCGAGCAGTGGCGGACCCTGGGTCAACAGCGCCGAGCGAGGCAGCGTTCTCGTATTCATCGGCCGGCGTTTGCCGCGCAACGTCTTCATCCAGGGCCTCGACAAATGCCTGGTCGGCGCCGTGGTGTAACCTCCGGACATGCTCGTTCCACCACGACTTACCTGCAGCATTTCCAAATGATTGTTTTTGAACTGATTTGCCAAGACGATCACCGCTTCGAAGCCTGGTTCGGCTCGACCGTTGACTTCGAACGCCAGGCCGGCACCCCATTGCTCACCTGCCCGGTCTGCGGCAGTGGCGACATCCGCAAGGCCCCGGCCGGCCTGCACACGGCACGCAGCAAGCGACGCGACTCGAATACCGATGCGTCGGTCGACCAGGTCACCGCACAGGATCACGTGGCCGCCTTTCCCCCCATCGAACAATTGTGGAGCGCCATCCGCAAGGTGGTCGAGGGCGCCGAGAACGTCGGCGAACGTTTTCCCGAAGAAGCCCGCCGCATCTACTACGGCGAAGCCCCCCGGCGTTCGATTCGCGGCCGCGCCTCGCGCGAAGAATCCGAAGCCCTGCGCGACGAAGGCATCGACGTGATGCAGTTGCCGGTGCCACCGACGGAAGACATCAACTGAGAGGTGACACCCACCCCCAGGCTCGCGCTGCGCTTCGCCTTCTCCCTCGAGGGGGCCAGTGCCCTTGGGAGCGGTCCGGCGGGCACTGATCTCCTGATCGAGTTTCGACCCGCACCCGCCGGTCGAATAGGACTCCCTCCTCCAGGGGCTCCTCAAAAAAACACTTGCACTTGCTTTAATACTGGATAAGACTACAGCTGTCGATACGGACAGCCGTGCGCTTCTGACCGCCCGCCGACACGACACCTCGACATCCTTCCCACGTCCAGGAGATCTTTCGTGGAGCACACCAAGGCACTCGCCATCCTCGACGCCCTGTCCGGCGGCATCGACCCCATCTGCGGCGAATCCTTTCCCGCCGACAGCCCCTACCAGCATCCCGACGTCGTGCGGGCCCTGTTCCACGCCATCCGGCTGCTGGGTGGCGACGTCGCTTCGGCCGCCTCGCCGTCCACGGCCGCAGAGGCCACTGCCTCTGCTCCGGACAATGCCGGCCCGGCCGCAACCAAAGCGCCGCGGGCAACTCCCGGCAACACCGGCAAACCCTGGTCCACCGACGAAGACGATCGCCTCGTGGCCGCCTTCGACACCGGCACCGCGCCGCCTGACCTGGCCCGCATCCACGGTCGTTCGAAGTTCGCCATCGAAGTGCGGCTGGCCCGGTTCGAGCGTGTGCCGCTGCCGCAGGGCACGCGCTTTCCGCCCCGGGCCGCCAAGGCTGCCGACGCTACCACCTCGCCGCAACAGGCCGGCGAGTCCAACACCTCGCCGCTGCAAGCCGACGAGTCCAACACCTCGCCGCTGCAAGCCGGCGACGCTGCCGTCCTGCGCTATCAGGTCGTCCGGCACCGCACCCCACAACACTCGGCAACGGGAGCCCTGCAATGACAACCACCACGCAACGTCCGCTCACCGAACGGCAGGCCGAGATCCTGCAGTTCATCCGTGAAACCATCGAAGAAACCGGCTTTCCGCCGACCCGCGCCGAGATCGCACGTGCCCTCGGGTTCGCCTCCGCCAATGCCGCCGAAGACCACCTCAAGGCACTCGCCCGCAAGGGCGCCATCGAGCTCGCCGGCGGCGGCATGGCGCGCGGCATCCGCCTGGCCGAGCCGCCCGGTCTCGCCGTGATCGGCCGGGTCGCGGCCGGCCAGCCCATCCTCGCCGAACAGCACGTCCAGGCCCGCTTCCAGATGGACCCCGCCATGTTCCACCCGCGCGCCGACTACCTGCTCAAGGTCAAGGGCCTGAGCATGCGCGACGCCGGCATCCTCGATGGCGACCTGCTGGCGGTGCACAGCACCGCCGAAGCCCGCTCCGGCCAGATCGTGGTCGCCCGCATCGACGACGAAGTCACGGTCAAGCGCTATCGCCGCCTCGGCAATCGCGTTGAACTCCAACCCGAGAACCCCGATTTCGACACCATCGTCATCAATCTCAAAGAACAGGCCCTCGAGATCGAAGGCCTGGCCGTCGGTCTGATCCGCAACGGAAAGCTGAGTTAGGCGCCGGTCGCATGCGCCATCACCAAGGAGCAACGCCATGAGCATCGTCGCCGAGCCGTTTCTGCATCAACCCCATGTCCGCACCCGCTCCAACCGCCAATTGCGCATGGCAGCCGAACGGCTGCTCTGGACCTACCTGCGCGATGGCCGCGTCGGTGAAGCCCGCTTCCGTCGCCAGCACCTGATCGACGATCGCTACCTGGCCGACTTCGTCTGCCTCGAAGCCAGGGTCGTGATCGAGGTCGACAGCGACATGACACCGGCGCTGGCCGTGCATGCGGCGCAACGGCGCTCGTTCCTCGAATCGCGCGGGTTCCGCATCCTGCGTTTCGACGACCGCCACATCCTCATCGAGACCCGCGCCGTGCTGTCCGCCATCCGCTCGTCGCTGGCGCGCAAGGTTTCCTGAAGCAGCGCGGCGGCCAGGCCTGGGGTTCGCCCCGGGCGCCAGGGAGCAACACCTTATGTCCGTCCCCCTGGAGGTCCTGCTTCGTGGTCCGCATCTGTGGCGTGGCGACAGCCAGGCCGAGGTCGCGGTGCCGAGCGTGCCCACCGGGCACGCTGCGCTCGACCACCTGCTGCCCGGCGGCGGTTGGGCGCGCGGCGCGCTCACCGAACTCCTGGTCACGCACCCTGGTATCGGTGAACTCTCGCTGCTGATGCCGGCGCTGGCGCGCTTGTCGCGGCAGGATCGCTGGATCGCGTTGATGGCACCGCCGCATCTGCCCTATGCGCCGGCGCTCGCCGCGGCCGGTGTCGATCTCGCGCGGCTCGTCATCGTCCGCACCAAAGACGGCGCCGATACCCTGTGGGCCATGGAACAGGCGCTTGCCTCGGGCGCTTGCGGGGCCGTGGTCGGCTGGCCCTCGTTCGTCAGCGAGCGCAGTCTGCGCCGGCTGCAACTGGCCGCCGAGACCGGCCGCGCCCCCGGCATCTACTTCTCCGGCAGCCAGGCCACCAGCAGTTCGCTGGCCGCGCTGCGCCTGCAACTCTCGCCGGCGGCCGAAGGGCAGCTCGGCGTGAAGGTGCTCAAGGTGCGCGGCCGCGGCAACGGCAGCACACTGATCCTGGACATACGACCTGCCCCTGCCGCACCACTGCTGCCGGCGGCGACAGTGCCGTCAGCGACCGCGACAGTAGTGGATGAGCCGGACACGAGCAGCCCTGCGCCCGCGACATTGCCATTCCCCAGGGTTCCTGCGCTGGCCGCCGCCTGACCGCGCCACCACCGCCGCTTCGCCGCCGTGCTCTGGCTCGCCCTGCAGTTTCCGCTGTTGCCTCTCGAGGTGTTTCATCGTGGCGGTACGCTGGCAGGGCCGAGCGCCATCGTCGACGGCACGCCACCGCGCATCCTGCTGTCCGATGCCGGCGCCAGCAATGCCGGCGTCCGCTCCGGCATGACGCTCGCCGCCGCCCATGCGCTCGTGCCCGGCCTCGACACGCGCCCCCGCGATCACCCGCTCGAGCAACGCACCCTGGAAAGTCTCGCACTCTGGGCCGAGCAGTTCACCCCCGCCATCAGCGTCGATCCATCGAACGCCCTGCTGCTCGAGATCGGTGGCTGCCTCCAGCTCTTCCAGGGGCTCGACGCCATGAGCGCACTGGTGCGCGCCGGTGTCGCCGAACTCGGCTTCGATGTGCAGCTCGCCTGCGCCCCCACGCCGGCCGGCGCGCTGCTGCTGGCACGCAACGGCCTCGACACCCTGGTCACCGACCAGGCCGCGCTGCGCCGGCAACTGATCCGCTTGCCCATCGAGGGGCTCGATGCACCACCGCGCACGCTGGCCGCTTTGGCCGGCATCGGGCTGCGCACCGTGGGCGACGTGCTGCGCCTGCCGCGCGACGGCCTCGCACGCCGCTTCGGCCGCGAGCTGGTCGATCACCTCGATCGCGCTTTCGGCGATTGCCCCGATCCACGCGCGCCGTTCATCCCACCACCGCGCTTCGCCAGCCGGCTGGTCCTGCCCGTGCCGGTGCCGGAAATCGAGCAACTGCTGTTCGGCTTCAATCGCCTGGTGCTGGAGCTGGCCGGTTTTCTCACTGGCCGCCAGGCCGGTGTCACACGCTTCGCGATCGCGCTCGAGCACGAAGACCATCCCGCCACACGCCTGCGCATCGAGTTGTCGATGCCGAGCCGCGACCCCGCGCACCTGACGTTGCTGCTGCGCGAACGCCTGTCGCGCACGCCCCTGCCGCAGGCGGTCGAAGCGATCGGCATCGATGCCGAGGAGACGATGCAGCTCGCCCCGGCCAGCTTCTCGTTCTTCGCCGAGCGCGGCGACAGCATCGAAGATCGCACCGCGCTGGTGGAACGGCTGCGCGCCCGCCTCGGCCGCGACGCCGTCCACGGCCTGGCGCTCGTCCCCGAACATCGGCCCGAACTTGCCTTCCGCGAAGCCGAGCCCGGCACCGCCGGCGCCACACCTCCCGGTCCACCACGACCGCTATGGTTGCTGGCGGCACCCCGCCCGCTGGCGCGCGACCAACACGGCCCGCATCTCGACGGCCCCTTGCGCTTGTTGCGCGGCTTCGAGCGTATCGAAAACGGCTGGTGGGACGATCGCGACATCCATCGCGACTATTTCATCGCGGCCGAT
>JANMWG010000175.1:0-6554 GCA_031393885.1 Betaproteobacteria bacterium
GTGCCGCGGCACGTCTCTCCGAAACGGCACTGGTCGATCGATGGCGGCGTCCGATTGTCCCGGACCAGGCTCGACGTAGCCGACAATGCCGCGGCTGCCGCTGAAGCGGGCGAGTCGCAACGCGCGCTTCTGGAATCCGGACGCCGCAACCACCGAGCAGCCGATATCGAGGCGGCGCAGCGAGCGGAACAACGCGAGGCGCCGCAACAGACTGCCGAAACGCACCGCGGGCGCCACATGCTTCAGCTTCTCGTAGGCGAAGACGGCGTCGGTCCATGGATTGCGATCCAGAACGGGCGCGTTGTAGGAGTTGACCAGCACGCCGATCCAGGCGTCGGGACACGCCTGCCGCAGACCCCGCAGCAGTGGCGTGGTCAATACCAGGTCGCCGATATTGTCGGGCCTGATCACGAGGATGCGCTCGATGTCGGTCACCGTCGGCCCGCGAGGGTCGGGGCTGCGGCGACCGTAGCGCCGCCCAGCATGCCGCACAGGAGCAGGAACATCTCGAGCATGTGGTCACGGGTATTGATATCGATCACGAATCGCACCATGAAGATGGTCACGACGATGACGAGCAGCAGCGGCGCCACCGATTTCGCATCGCTGCGGGCACGCCAGCCGGTGTTCAGCAGGGAACCCATGAACGCCAGCCAGAGCGCGGTGCCGGGCAGGCCCAGGGCAAGCGTGAAGTCGACCAGCCCACTGTCGCTCGCGATGCCGACCGCCTGGTAGCGCATCTGCACGATGTGCTCCATCGCGCTTCTGCCGAAGCCCCAGCCAAGCGGTTGTTCCGCGATCAGATCGAGGCCGGCGCGAAAACGGGCAACGCGCAGAAACGCCGACGACTCCACCGGGCTACCGTCGTCGAACCTCGGCGGGTGCGCGTCGCTGAGCAGGCGCCAATCGTTCTCGTGTCCTGGCGCGAACACGAGCGCGGCGGACTCGGCCATTCGCTCCCACCGCGGATCGAACCGCGCCGCCCCATACAGCGCGATCGTCGTGGCGCAGGCGGCCAGCGCGAGCAGCAGCAGCGCGCGCCGGGCGCTGCCCCGGCGTACCTGACGGTACGAGATCACGGCCGCGACGGCGGTCAGCAGGGCAAGCGACAGCACAATGCCGTAGCGGCTGCCGATCAGCACCAGACACCAGAGTGCCGTCACGACGATGGTGGCATCGAGCAGCATGCGCCTGGCTGGCATCGCGAGCGTTCCGGACGGCGTATGGCGCAGCCAGTCGCCAGCCATGATCGACAGCATCAGCAGCGCCGTGTAGCTGATACTGGTCCTGGTGCCGGTCAGGCGCACGGTGCCATGCGACAGGTGGATATCCCGCCACCACAGGTAGCAAAGGTCGCCGAGCACCACCACAATCTGGAATGCCAGCGCCCACTTGATTGCCGCGAGAATCGCGGCGAGCAGCGCTGGTTCGGTTCGTACCCTGGCCGCGAGCAGCATGCCGATGCCGAAGATCAGCAGCGGCTTGAGCCATTGGCCCCGAAATTCGTCTCGCGAGTACGCTGGATACTGCGACAGCGTGAAGTTGTGGATGACGATCCAGCCGGTCAGCAACAGCAGCAGGATGACGGGTGTCGCGCGATCGCGCAGCACGCCACCGATGCGGGTGCGGACAGCGCGGTCGGTGACCAGCAGGACCAGCAGTGCGCCCAGCAGCAGATGGCGCAGCGCGATCGTGCCGACCACCGGCCACGTGAAGACGAGCGCGGCGAGCAGTACGCAGCACCCGGTTCCGCGAATCGACAGCCGGTCGTTGGCGGATTCGTCAGGATGCATGCTTCGACATGCGGTGGAAACGACCGATCGCGGTACCGGCCACGATGCGCCCTACTTCGCGATTGGCGATGACGCCGCCAGCAACGGCGCCATCGCGGCCAGCACGCGATCCACGGGGATGTGCGTCAGGCAATCGCTCACCTTGCTGCCGCCGCAGCCGTCGAGGCCGCAGGGGCGGCAGATCGCGTCGTCGGTGACAACCCGCGCCGCGGGGTTGCGCCACGGCCCCCACTCGACCTCCGACGACGGACCATACAGCGCCACCACCGGCCGCTGCAGGGCGCTCGCGATATGCAGCGGTACCGAGTCGACCGTGAACAGGCAGGCGGCGGCGTCGATGAGCGCCGCGAGTTCCTTGAGTGTCAGTTGACCCGACAGGTCGAGCACGCTGGTCGGCGCCACGCTGTCACGGATGCGGGCGACCATCTCCATCTCGCGTTGGTCGGGCGCGGCGGTGAGCACGACCGGCCAACCAGCCAGCGCGATATGGCGCACCAGCGCCGCGACATTCGCCTCGGGCCAGCACTTGAACAGCCAGCGCGAGGCGGGATGCACGAGGAAGAACCGGCCTGGCACCAGACCCGCGGCGGCGAGCCGTGTCCGCACCGCCTGGTGCGCCGCATCCGGAATCGACAGCGACAGACCGATATTTTCCGGGTCGGGCACGATGCCGATGCGGCGCAGGGCGTCGAGGTTCAGTTCGACCACGTGGCGCGGGGTGGCGGGACGCTTGACCAGATGGGTGTAGCCGCGCACCGGCCGGTCGCGGCAGGCGTAGCCGACGCGGATCTTCGCGCCCGACGCCATCGCGGCATAGCGGCCACGGTCGCCGTCGGTGAGGTTGACGACCAGGTCGTAGCGCGCCGATCGGATCGCGCGCAGCAGCCGCCATTCCTCGCGCCAGGCGGCGATACCGCCGCGCTTGCGGACACTGCGATCGAGCAGGTGAAAGCGGTCGACGTCCGGATGTCCGTCCAGCATCGGCAGGGTCTCACGGTTGAGGTAGGCGTCGATGCGGGCATCGGGCAATGCCCGGGCGAGCGTGCTGATCACAGGCGTGGACAGCAGGACGTCGCCGTGGTGGCGAAGCTTGATCACCAGCACGCGGCGCACCCCGGCGAGGTCGGGATAGTCCGCGTAGGCAGCCAGGGCGGCGCCCGCGTCGGTGCGAGCGGGACTGGCGCCCTCGACGGTCATCGTCTTGCGTCCAACGCTTTGCTCTCCATCCCGGGATGCGCTTCGCGGATGAGGCCGGGAACCAATTCTCGCACCGCCTGCACCACCCGATCGACCGGATTCGCCAGCATGCAACGCGGCAGGAGGCATTCGTTGGTGTTCCGCTGGCACCGCCGCGCCCACGGCACGACGCGCTTGAACACGGTCTGCTGATCGCGGCACGGGAACGGATCTTCGATCACGGCGCGATGCGGAATCTCGCGCCAGAAGCGGCCGGGCCCGAACAGCGTCGCGGACCCGGGGCCATAGAGCGTGATCGACGGCGTGCCGGTGAGGCGCGCGAGATGCGAGATGCCGGTGTCCGGCACGATCAGCAGTCGGGCCCGGTCGATGAGCTGCCACAACTGCGAGAGCGACAGCGTGCCCGGGTACCAGGAGTGCCGGCTTTCGGGGTCGATCGCCGTCAGCAACGGCTCTTCACCGGGACCGCACGACAAGGCCACGACAACGCCGGCTTCCGATAGCCGGCGGGCAACTACCGCCCAGCGATCGGGGGGCCAATGCCGCAAGGGCGAGCCGGCGCCGACATGCAGCACCACGTAAGGGTCGGTCGGCAATGCAAACGGGGCGCACGCGGGTGCGGGCCAGTCGGATGGCCGGAAAGGTTCGGGCTCGGGTCCATCGGCGAGCCCCGCGAAGATGTCGCTCAACGCGGTGGGCTCGCGCGGGTAGGCTCTGAGTTCGTCGACCGGCCAGCTCTTGTAACCTGGACGGTCGCCTCCGTGCGCCACGATCCAGCGCGCGCCGGCCGCCAGCGCGGCCCAGCTAACGCGGTTGTCGCCCGGCACGATCGCGAGGTCGAACCCGGTGCTGGCGCCGAGGCGTAGCAGCGACGTTGCATTGCGCGGGTCGTAGCCGACGGCGCGGATACCGAAGGGGCGCGACTGGTAGAGCGGCAGCAAGCCTGGCGCCACGGTGAATACGATCTCGGCGTCGGGCCATGCCGCCCGCAACCGCGCGAGCAGCGCCGTCAGCATCAGGGTGTCGCCGAGCAGCAGGCTGTGCGCGACCAGTACGCGGCCAGGCGGTTCGGCGCGCCGCCGCCGACCGACGTTGCCGATGCGTCGCCCCGCCGCCATCGGCCCCACCAGCAGGCGCGATGCGAGACGGCTAGACATGAGCGGCCGCCGCTCCGAACACCGCTTCCATGCGATCGAGCATCGCATCCAGCGAGAATTTTTGCAGGGCGGCGGCGCGTGCGGCCGTGCCGAGTCGTTCGCGCAACGACGCGTCGCCGAGCAAAGTCTGGAGCGCGGCAGCGAGCGCGGTGGCGTTCTCGGGCGCCACCATCAAACCGGTGCTGCCGCTTTGTATCGCTTCGCCGATGCTGCCGATGTCGGTGGTCACCACCGGCAGCGCGGTCAGCATGGCCTGCACGATAGCCTGCGGGACGCCCTCGTTGGCGTATGAGGGCAACGCGAACACGTCGAAGCAGCGCAGCCACGGCGCCACGTCGCTCTGGTGGCCGGCGAGCACGACCCGGTCGGCAAGTCCCAGCGCCGGAATCTTTTGCTCCAGGGCCGCGCGCTGCGGACCGTCACCGACGATGACCAGCCGGGTGCTGCGGTCGGGCAGGCGTGCGAAGGCGTCGAGCAGGTAACGGTGCCCCTTCCAGCTGCGCAGCGTGGCGACGATGCCGACGATAGGCACCCGCGCGGGCAGGCCGAGTTGCCGGCGCGCGGCATCGCGGTCGCCTGGGTCTGGGTGGTATCGCGCGGTGTCGACGCCGGTCGGCACCGACACGATACGAGCCGGGTCGAAGCCGTTGTCGCGCACCAGTTGCTCACGCAGCCGCTCGCCGGTGGTGACGATGCCGCGGGTCGCGCGCTGGTACAGCCAGCGGGTCGCCAGGTTGTCGGGGATCGCGGCCGAGATGTGGCGGGTGCGCACCAGTGGCGGTGCCGATGGCGATGCGGCACAGGCAACGGCAGCGAGCCAGCTGTCGGTGGAGCTGTGGCTGTTGATCACGTCGCAGCGCCGGCGTGCAAGCTGCCGCCGCATGGCGATGACGCCGCGCAGGTTCTTGCGGCCGATGGGCAGCGCCGTGACCGGCACGCCGTAGTTGGGCGCTTCGGCGCAGATGCGGGCGTCGGCCGGGCACAGCAGCTCGATCTCGTGGCCGCGCGCGATCATGCCGCGCGCCTCGGTGAGGATACGGATTTCCTGGCCGCCCCAGCCGAGCGAGGCCTCGGTATGGACCACATGCAGTCGGGCGCGTTGGTTCACGAGGGCAGCGCGGCGGCACCGAGGTGCGCGTAGAGATCGACATAGGCCGCGGTCATGCGGTCGAACGTCAGGGTCCGCGCGAGATCGAGCGCCGCCCGCGAGCACCGGGCGTGCGTGCCGGCGTCGGTGAGGGCGCGCATCGACGACGCGAACGCCGCCACGTCGAGCGCATCGTGGGCGTGGCCGGCACCTGCCGGCACCACCAGCTCGGCCGCGCCGCACGCGGTGCTGGTCAGCACTGGCAGCCCGCAGGCCAGCGCTTCGAGAATCGCGTTCGGAAACGGGTCGTAGACGGTCGGCAGCACGAATGCATCGGCGGCGAGGTACAGCGGCCACACGTCGCGTTGCGGACCGGCGAACACCACACGGTCGGCGATGCCCAGGGCACGCGCCTGGGCGGCGAACCGCGCGGCCCGCTTGTCGCCACCGGCGACCAGCAGCCAGCCGTCGGTGGCGGCGAGCGCCGACAGCGCCACGGCCAGGCCCTTGCGGGCGAAGCCGGCGCCGACGAACAGGAACAGCATTGCCTGCGCCGGGATGGACCACTTCGCACGAACCTGCGGCCGGTGCTGTTCGCGCAAGGCGGCTGAGTAGCGCGTGGTGTCGACGCCGTTGTAGATGACATGCAGCTTGTGGTCGGGCACGCCGAAGCTGCGGGCGATCTCGTCGCGCACCATGCGCGAGTTGCAGATGATGGCGCGCAGACGCGGGCTGGCGAACATGCGGCGCTCGGCCGCGAGCACGTATCGATGATGGGGATCGAGGGCGGTGGCGAGCCGTCGCCACGGGCCCTGGCCACGGGCGCGGTGACGCAGCCACTCGCGGTGCACGCCGTCACCGGCGCGGAACACGTCGCAGCAGTGCAGGCGCTCGTGCGACTGAACGAGATCAAAACGTGCCGCCGCGGCCTCGCGGCAGGCGGCCCGCGCAAAGCCCCAGTCGCGCCACAGGCTGCCGAGGTAGAACGGATCGCAGACCAGCGCCGGGCGCGCGGGGTCGGGGGTCCAGGCGCGCGTGATCATGGTGACATCGACCTGCCGTGCCCGCAGCGCCTCGATGGCCCGTTCGATGAAGCGCTCGGCGCCGCCGAAGGGGTTGTAGCGCTGACGCACGATGGCCAGGCGCAGGTGCGGGGCGTTGTCCATGGTCGATGCTGGTGAAGATCAGGCGCCAGTGGTGAGGGGGTGCTCAGACGCCGCGCCCCAAGCCTTTCGCCTCGAGCGACGTCGAACGAAGGGATCTTCTGAAGCGAAGGGGCAGCGCCCACAGGGTCCCCCGAGGACGCTGGGCCCCCTGGAG
>JANMWG010000196.1:0-24734 GCA_031393885.1 Betaproteobacteria bacterium
GGCGCAGCGCCTGGGCCTGCGGGTCTACAAGATCGGCATGACCTGGCCGCTCGAACCCGAGGGTGCGCGGCGCTTCGCGCAGGGTCTCGACAAGATCATCGTGGTGGAAGAAAAGCGCGGGCTGATCGAGCCGCAGCTCAAGGACATCCTGTATGGCATGGAGGGCGCGCCGGCCGTCATCGGCAAGCGCGACGAGCAGGGCGCCATTCTCTTCCACAGCAACGACGCGCTCGACCCGAACCACATCGCCATCACGATCGGCGAGCGCATTCTCGATCGCCACGCGGACGCGCAGCTCATCGCGCGCGTGGCCGAACAGCAGGCGCTGGAAACCCGTGTGGCCGAGAAGCCGGCAATGGATCGCACGCCGTATTTCTGCGCGGGTTGCCCGCACAACACCGGCACCAAGGTGCCCGAGGGCAGCCGTGCCCTGGCCGGCATCGGCTGCCATTTCATGGCGCAGTGGATGGACCGCAACACCGCCGGCTACACCCAGATGGGCGGTGAGGGCGCGGGGTGGATGGGCGAGGCGCCCTTCGTGAAGACCAAACATATCTTCCAGAACATCGGCGACGGCACCTACTTCCACTCCGGCTATCTGGCGGTGAGAGCGGCGGTGGCATCCGGCGTGACGATGACGTACAAGATTCTCTACAACGACGCGGTGGCGATGACCGGCGGCCAGCATGTCGACGGGCAGTTGACGGTGCCGCAGGTCACGCGCCAGGTGGCGGCCGAGGGTGCGAAGCGCATCGCGGTGGTCACCGATGAGCCGGAGAAATACGGCGGCGACGCCGGTTTCGCGCCGGGCGTGACCGTGCATCACCGCGACGACTACGATGCCGTCCAGCGCGAGCTGCGCGAGGTCACCGGCATCAGCGTCATCGTCTACGACCAGACCTGCGCGGCGGAAAAGCGGCGGCGGCGCAAACGCGGCCAGTATCCCGATCCGCCCAAGCGCGTCTTCATCAATGATCTGGTGTGCGAAGGCTGCGGCGACTGCGGCGTCAAGTCGAACTGCGTGGCGGTCACGCCGCTCGAGACCGAGTTCGGTCGCAAGCGGGTCATCGACCAGTCCGCCTGCAACAAAGACTACTCGTGCGTGAGCGGGTTTTGTCCGAGCTTTGTCACGGTGCACGGCGGTGGCGTGCGCAAGGCGGTGAGCAAACCGGCGGGCGAGAAAACCGACGTGCTGTTCGAGGCGCTGCCCGAGCCGGTATTGCCGTCGCTTCACGAACCGTACGGCATCCTCGTCACCGGCGTCGGCGGCACCGGCGTCGTGACCATCGGCGCGATCGTCGGCATGGCGGCGCATATCGAGGGTCTGGGTTTCGGCGGGCTCGACATGGCTGGCCTGGCCCAGAAGGGCGGGGCGGTGTACAGCCATCTGCAGATCGCCGCGCATCCCGACCACATCAAGACTGTGCGGCTCGGATCCGGTGGCGCGAAGCTGGTGCTCGGCTGCGATCTGGTGGTCAGCGCCAGCCAGAAGGCGATGGACACGGCGCGCCACGGCACGCGAATGGTGGTCAACCTGCATCAGCAGATGACCGGCGCATTCACCCGCGATGCCAATTTTCGGTTTCCGTCGGCGTCGTTGCAGGAGACGATCGCCAGGAGCGTCGGCGATGGCAACGCCGAGTTCGTGGGCGCCACCCGCGTTGCAACCGCCCTGATGGGCGATTCGATCGCGACCAACATGTTCATGCTCGGCTTTGCCTACCAGCGCGGGCTGCTGCCGGTGTCCGCCGCTGCGATCAACAAGGCCATCGAGCTCAACGGTGCCGGCGTCAAGATGAACCAGGCGGCATTCCTGTGGGGGCGCCGCGCCGCTGTCGATTTCAAGGCGGTGGAGAAGCTCGTGGCGCCGAAGGTCGAGAAGACCCAGAGCACCAGGGTGTCCGAGACGCTCGACGAGATCCTGGCGCGCCGGATCGAGTTCCTGACGCAATACCAGGACACCGCCTGGGCATCCCGCTACCGCAAGCTGGTCGACGAGGTGCGGACCGCCGAGGCACAGAAGACCCCCGGAAAGAATGGATTGGCCGAGGCGGTGGCCCGCTACTTCTTCAAACTGATGGCCTACAAGGATGAATACGAGGTGGCGCGGCTCTACACCAGCGGCGAGTTCAAGGACAAACTCGCGGCGCAATTCGAAGGCGACTACAAGCTCGTCTTCCATCTGGCGCCACCGCTGCTGAGCAAGCGCGACAAGGTCACCGGCGAACTGAAGAAGGCGCAATACGGCGCCTGGATGTTCCCGGCGTTCCGGCTGCTGGCGAAACTGCGGTTCCTGCGTGGCGGCGCATTCGACATCTTCGGCCGTACCCAGGAGCGCAAGACGGAGCGCGCGCTGATCGGCGAATACGAAGCCACCATGCGCGATCTGCTGGCCCGGCTCGATCGCGATACCCATGCGATCTGCGTGCAGATCGCGGCGATTCCGGAAGAGATTCGCGGCTCCGGGCATGTGAAGGAGCGCCACCTGAAGGCCGCGAAGGCGAAGCAGGCGGAACTGGTTGCGTCGCTGCGGGCGCCGGCGCAGGGGCGGGCGGCCGCCTAGACCGGGTCGGATCGGCGGCGGCGGTCAGCCGCCGCGCCGATCGGAAATGCCGGGATCGTGAACCGGTGACGATGGTGGTGGGGCCGTCGCCGGCGATTGGTTGCCCGGGCTCACGGCGGATAAACCACACCCGGTATGCCGCCGTCCGGGGGCCGCGATGAACGACGATGCCAAGAGCGCCAGTATCCTGCCCTACGGTCAGTTCGTGCTCGCCGCGCTGGCCCTGCTCGGCGTCGTCACCTCGCTCGATCCGTTGCGGTCGTCGCGTCCCGACGGCGGCATCAGTCCGTACAACGCGGTGCCCGATGCGCAGGATGTACCCGCGCGCCTGTGGCAGGACCCCTTCGATGCCATTGCCGACGAGCTGGGTGCAGCCAAGTCGGAGGCGCGGCGCGCACGATCCGAAGCCGGCCGGCGCAAGAACCTGCACGGCATGAGCGCGCTGCGGAAAGCTGTCTCGGAGATGACGGGGAGCGGCCCCGCCGCCACGCTCGCGGCCGATGAAGCGGAGTTCGTCGCCAGAGAGATCGAGCTACAGCGACGCGGCGCCTTTGCGACGTGGTGGAAAAAGCCGTGGTTCCACTCGCTGCTGCTGACGGCGGCCGTGCCGCTCGGCGGCTCGACAGTCGATCTGGTCAAGCTGCAGGCGTTGGTCTGATGGTGCCTCGGCGGCCGTCTCGTCCACAGTGCGCTCACAACCGGGTGCCGCACGACATGCCGGCCTCGGTGCCACACGCTGGCCTGTGCATTTGTTCATATGTCCAAGGCATGGTCTCGCGGCACAGTCTCGTCCATGAACGCCGACCAGCCCCCCCTTCATTGTCGAGATGTCAGCAGCCTCGGTCGATCCGGCGGACATGGTACGTCGGTCCATCGGTTTTCCGCGCCCACCCCGCGGTGGCCGGGCGGTGACCTCTGCGAGGCGGCGCGCCGCGATGGCGCGAGCGGACGTACCGCTTCAACGGCGCAGCGGATGGCGACGTTGCGCGCGTGGGAACTCGAGAATATCCTGAAGCCGAGCCGCCGGGCGCCTGCCGAGGTGTTCTGCCCCAGGATGGCCGCGACCTTTTGATGCGAACTCGTGCCAGCCTCCGGGTGTGGCTTGGCGCTGTCTTCGGGGAAGCGTTCTGATGAGTCGGTCGGTCCTGCTCGTTTGCGACTCTGGCCTGCTGGCCGAGACGCTTCGCGACCTCATCGGTGAGGTCGAGGCCGGCATTGAGGTCCGCTCGATCGCGGAGCGCGATCCCGGCAATATCGACGCGGCGTGGATCGACGCGGCAGCGCTGGTCCTGGTCGATATCGACTACCTCGGCGCAGCGAGCGAATCGGCATTGACCGATCTGGCAATGCGCCACGCCGTCGCCGCGCTGGTCGCATTCGGCACCCCCGAGGCCGCCAACCTGGTCGATCGCCTGCTCGCGGCGGGTCTGCGCGGCTACATCCCGAAGAGCCACGGGCGCGAAGCTTTTCTCGGCGTGCTGCGGATGCTGCTGTCCGGTGTTCGCTATCGGCCTGAACTGCGTGCGGACCCGCTTGCCGCGACCGATGCAACGGCTCCATGGGCGATGACGCGCATCTTGTCGCTGGCGCGCGATTTTCATCTGACGCCGGCCGAGATCGCCGTGCTGCGGCTCACTGCCACCGGCCTGACCAATCGCGAGATCGCCGATGCCCGTGAACGAAAGGAAGGCGTGGTTCGCATCCAGCTCAACGCCGTGTTTCGCAAGCTGGGCGTCAGGCATCGCACCCAGGCGATGTTGGTCGCGCAACGTTGCGAAGAGTTGATCGGCATCGGGCACGACGACCGGCTCGACCTGCGCGATCTGCTCGGGCACCTTTCGCATCGGCGCTGCAAGGCCGGCGAAATCCTGTTCCAGTGCGGTGACCTGGGCGAGGAAGTGTTCATCGTCCAGCGCGGGATCGTCCGCTTGCCCGAGATCGGGGTCGACATGCAGGCACATGACGTGTTCGGCGAGATCGGTGCGTTCTCGCCCGGGCATCGCCGTACCAGCAGCGCCGTCTGCGTGACGGATGCCGATCTCTTCGTCATTCCACCCGATGTCGCGCGCCGCTTTTATTGCCTGGATCCGCGCTTCGCCGTGTTCATCCGCGACCTTCTCGTGCAGCACCTGACGGCGGATCGCGCCCCTATCACCTGAGGCTGAGGTGACGACCACCCCCAGTCTCCGCTGCGCTGCGCCTTCCCCCTCGAGGGGGCCGGTGTCCTCGGGAGACCCTGTGGGCACCGCGACGCCCACCCCCAGGCTGCGCTGCGCCTTCCCCCTCGAGGGGGCCGGTGTCCTCGGGAAGCCCTGTGGGCACCGCGACGCCCACCCCCAGGCTGCGCTGTGCCACGATTGCTCGCCTATGCGCATCCGCATATGCCAGAGCGAATACAGACGTTGGTGCGATCCACGAACACACTCCGGATCTCATCGAAGTGACGTCGAGACCAACTGTTTCGGTCACGTCGGCACCTCGATGGACAGGCTGCGATGTGTGTTCCCGGAGGTCGCAGCCGGGCGATCCACGAGATCGCCGGGGTCCGGGTCTTCCATCTGGCTTAAGGAGGCCGAAATGAAATCTGCTATCGAAAAGACGATGCGCTACGGCATCGCACTGTCCGCCATCACGGTCGTGCTGGCGGGCGCCGGCGGCGGTTTGTCGCATGCCCAGGACGCAGCGGTCAGAAATCCGTGCGACACGCGCGATGAATGCAGCGCGAATCCGGGCCGTTACGGGGACTATCGCGATGACGCGATAGTGAAGGTGCGCGAGTACGTGGCCGACATGAACTGGACCAGCGGCGGGCCGCCCGACAAAGCGTTTGTTCTCTCTCGCGTGCTCATGTCCACCGACATGAGCGGTGCGCTGTCCTGCAACGTACGCGATGACTGCATGGGGCGCATCAGCGCCGGGAAGCTCGTGCGTGTCGGGCCGACGGCCGAAGGCAACGCGGTCGCTCGCGGTGTTTCCGGCGATCACGTCGCCGCGATGCCGAGCCAGAAGTAACCGGTTCGTCTCCTCCCCCTTTCCTTCGGGAAAGGTTGCCCCGGCGCTCGCAAGACCGTCGGGGTTTTTCTTGTCCGGTGCCGCTCCCGCTGTCCTGTTCTCTTGCCGCCCGGTGTTACCCTGCCGTCGGCGCGGCGACAGGGAAAGGGGAAGAAATGAGCCGGATCTGCAAAGTGGAAGTGCACGTGTTCCAGTTCGATGCGCACAACCTGGGCGTCACGCGCGCGGCAAGTGTCGGCGCGCTCGAGTATGTCGCGGGCGCCAGCACGAGGCTCACGAAGTACGCCGTGGCGGTCATGACCGCCAACGGCCTGCGCGGGGAATACGTCACCCACTGGGTCGGTTCCGCGGCGGCTCTGGGATCGACGCTGATGCTGGCGCCTTTCCTGGTGGGGCGTGAAGCCGAACAACGCGAAGCCATCTTCGACGACCTGAAGCGCGAGGCGCGGCAGTTCGACCACATGGGGCACGGGCCACTCGACATCGCATTGTGGGATCTGGCGGGCAAGAAGTACGGCGTGCCGGTCGCCGAACTCCTGGGCGGCTACCGCCAGCGGCTGCCCGCCTATGCGAGCACCTATCATGCGCAGCGCAAGGGTGGCCTCGACAGCAAGGAGGCATTCGCCGACTTCGCTCTCGCCTGCCACGACCTCGGTTATCGCGCCTTCAAGATCCACGGTTGGCACGACGGCGACAAGCGCGAGGAAGCGGCCAATGTGCTGCATGTCCGGCGCCAGGTCGGCGATCGCATGGATCTCATGCTCGACCCGGCGTGCGAGCTTCGCACCTTCGCCGATGCGCTTTATGTCGGCCGTGCTTGCGACGACGCGGGCTTCTTCTGGTACGAGGATCCGTTTCGCGACGGCGGCGTATCGCAGTACGCCCATCGCAAGCTGCGCCAATCCATTCGCACGCCGATCCTGCAAACCGAGCACGTGCGCGGCATCGAACCCAAGGCGGATTTCCTGATCGCGGAGGCCACCGATTTCCTGCGGGTGGATCCGGAGTACGACATGGGCATCACCGGTGCGATGAAGATCGCCCATATCGCCGAAGGCTTCGGGGTCGACTGCGAGCTCCACGCCTGCGGGCCGGCGCACCGCCACTGCATGTCGGCAATGCGCAACAGCAATTTCTACGAGGTCGCGCTGGTCGGCCCGGACATGCCGAACGCCGTTCCGCCGGTCTATGCGTGCGGCTACAGCGACCAGCTGGAGGCTGTCGGCGCCGACGGCTGTTTCGCGGTTCCGCTCGGGCCGGGGCTCGGCGTCACCTACGACTGGGGCTTCATCGCCGCCAATCGGGTGGCCCTGCACACCTTCGAGTAGTCGCCCGTCCCCCGGGGATCGGCGAGCGCGGGATTCGAAGGGGAGTGCCCGATTCGGCGTCCACTTCACGGTGGTGTAACAAAGCGTCGATATGGTTCGGCGCTCATGAACCATGCTCAGTGGGTTGTGCGGTCTGCTGACCCGCTTGCCGGCGCGGCGCGGCGATTCATGTCGTTTCTTTCCGTCTCGGGCGCACTCCGGTAGCGCTGCCGCCGATGCCGCACGTGCGCTCCATCTTCCTGTCCGACATACACCTGGGCACCCGTGCCTGCCAGGCGGACCGGTTGCTGTCGTTCCTGCGTCATCACGAATCCGACTATCTCTTTCTGGTTGGCGACATCATCGATTTCTGGTCGATGAGCCGGGGAATCCACTGGACCCGGCAGCAGAACACCGTGGTCCAGAAGATTCTCAAGCGTGCCCGGCGCGGCACGCGAGTGATCTTCATCCCCGGCAATCACGATGAAGCGCTGCGCGAGTATGTCGGCACCTCGTTCGGCGACATCGAGCTGGTGCCAGAATATGTGCACGAGCTGGCGGATGGCAGGCGCTTCGTGCTGTTGCACGGCGACGAGTTCGATCAGGTGACGCGATATCACCGCTGGGTGGCGGTGCTGGGCGATGTCTCGTACAACGTGCTGGTCCGGATCAACGTGCATCTGTCGTGGATCCGCCGCACCCTCAGGATCGCCGGCTACTGGTCCCTGGCCGGCTTTGCCAAGCGCAAGGTCAAGGGCGCCCTCGAATTCATCTACGGGTTCGAGGACGCCGTGGTGCGCGCGGTGGCCGAGCGCGGCCTCGACGGCGTGGTCTGTGGCCACATCCATGCCGCCGCCATGAAGGACATCGGCGGGATCGTCTACATCAACTGCGGCGACTGGGTCGACAGTTGCACCGCCATCCTGGAGCACCACGACGGCCGGACCGAACTGGTGCACTGGATCGAGGCCGCGGCGGGCGCCGAGTTCCAGGCCGATCTGGAACTGGAGGAGGTGCGGTAGCTGCGCCGGAACGGCTGCCGCGCGACGACAGCCAGATATCGGACCAAGTCTGACTGCCCGGGGAAAATTGGGCGAGTCGTTGGGCGCCGGAAGCTACCTATTCCTGGATTTGTTCAGAAAACATTCTGACGAACCAGATTAAGAACTTCTTCCTGGTGAACCGGGAAGACGCCGCTTCAGCTCCCTGGCGCCGGCGCCAACTGGTCCGGTCGGACCAGCCCCAGTTCGTCGGTGATGATCGCGTCGATGCCAAAACCAAACAGGGCGAAAGCCCG
Source organism: Betaproteobacteria bacterium (assembly GCA_031393885.1). Lineage (GTDB taxonomy): Bacteria > Pseudomonadota > Gammaproteobacteria > Burkholderiales. The sequence goes on from JANMWG010000196.1 coordinate 8,180, forward strand.
TTGAGGGTCATTCACCGTGTAGGCGAGGATGCCGAGTCCGGCTTCGTGCGCGGCGGTAACCATCTGTTCCGTGACGTATTCCTGACGACAGTGCAGGGCACGGCAACCCAGCCGCCGGGTGCGTTCGATCCAGTCGGAAGGCGGTTCGGCGACCAGCAGCGCCAGGGGCAAGGCAGGTTCCACGTCGCGTGCTGCCGCCAGTGCAGGTTCCGAAAACGAAGAAAGCAGTGGTGCCGGACTGTCGTCGTGCCACAGGCGCGCGGTCATCCCAGCCACGATTCGCCCGGTTTCGACGGCATTGTCGCGATCCGGCTTGATCTCGATGTTGGCCCACAGCCCCAGGCTGTGGCACAGCGCCGTCGCGGCATCGAAGGTTGGTATGCGCTCACCGGCAAATTCATTGCCGAACCAGAGCCCGGCGTCGAGCGCGCGCAACTCTGCGGCATCGTACGCGGCAACCGGACCGGCGCCGTCGGTGGTCCGATCCAGGGTGTCGTCGTGGATGAGCATCGGAACGCCGAACTTCGCCAGCTTGACGTCGAACTCGACGCCGCCGAACCCCATGGTTGCGGCCACCCGAAGGGCGACCAGGGTGTTTTCGGGTGCGGTGGTGCCACCGCAACGGTGGGCGATGACGCGGGGGAAAGGCCAGCGGGTGGTGTCGAGCATTCTGTGTCCAGGATTGAATCTGGCAGCCTGCCGGACTCAGGATGATTCGGCTGCAACGGCGGGAGAGCGGTCCATATCTCGCCGATTTCTCCTGGCATATTCCCGATATGCGCGTCGAAATCGACAAAATCCGGCCTCGCTCTCCCCCCGTTTCGCTATCGAACCCCTAAGCCCGACAGGCTGCTAGCGGTTGAATCCCAGTTCCGGAGTGCCCGGAGGTAGGGCTTCGCGTACAATTTTGGTTTATTTTTCAGGGGATGTGATGCCTATCTACGAGTACCGCTGCGACCAGTGCGGGTTGGAGAAGGAATATCTCCAGAAGATCAGCGACGCCCCGATATCCGTATGCCCCGGCTGCGGATCGAGCATGACCAAGCTGATTTCGGCTGCGGGATTCCAGCTGAAGGGAAGCGGATGGTATGTCACCGATTTTCGCAACAGCGGTGCCAAGCCGGCCGCCAAGGAGGCCGCGAAAGGTGATGCAGCGTCCGCACCGGCCGACGGCAAGGCCGAGTCCGGAGGTAAATCCGAGTCCGGCGACAAATCCGAAACCGCGGCACCGGCCGTTGCCGACAAATCGGCAGACAAGGCGGCAGACAAGGCGGCATCGACCGAACGCAAGGACGGTCCGGCGGCGGCGCCAGCAAGCCCCGCGCCGGCGGGCAACTGACGGCCACTTCGGCGCACTGCCCGAGTCCGCCGCACCCGGCTCGGGCAGTGCGCATGATGCCCTGTGCCCGGGGTTGATACCCCCGTTCGCACCACTGCCTTTCCACTGCTCATGCGACGATACCTCATCACCGGCCTGCTGATCTGGGTGCCGCTCGGCATCACCTTCTGGGTGATGCACGCGCTGGTCAGCACCATGGACCAGAGCCTGCTTTTGCTGCCCGAAGCATGGCGCCCGCGCACCTGGCTCGGCTTCGACGTACCCGGCCTCGGTGTCGTGCTCACGATCCTGGTGGTGCTGGTGACCGGGGTGTTCGCCGCCAACGTCCTCGGGCAGAAACTGGTGCTCGCCTGGGAGTCCATACTCGGGCGCATTCCGGTGGTGAAGTCGATCTACGCGAGCGTCAAGCAGGTGTCGGACACGGTGTTCTCGTCGAGCGGTGAGGCGTTCCGCAAGGCGCTGCTGATCCAGTGGCCCCGCGACGGCACCTGGACCATCGCCTTCCTGACCGGTGCGCCGGGTGGCGATGTCGTCAACCACCTCGAAGGCGACTACGTCAGCGTCTACGTGCCCACCACGCCCAACCCGACCGGCGGCTACTTCGTGATGCTGCCGCGCAGTGAAGTCATCGAACTCGACATGAGCGTCGACGACGCCCTCAAGTACATCATCTCGATGGGAGTCGCGCCGCCGGTCCCCCATTCGAGGCACCCGTGAATCCCCGCCCCGAGGCGACACCTCCTCAATCCGGTACCACATCTTTCATGCGCACCAATTATTGCGGCTTCATCGACCAGCAGTATCTCGGCCAAACCGTCACTCTCCAGGGCTGGGTGCATCGGCGCCGCGATCATGGCGGCGTGATCTTCATCGACCTGCGCGATCGCGAAGGCATCGTCCAGATGGTGGTCGATCCCGACACGCCCGACACCTTCAGCCTCGCCGACAGCGTTCGCAACGAGTTCGTGATCGAGGTCGAAGGCGTGGTGCGGGAACGGCCCGCGGGCACCACCAATGCCGGTCTGCGCAGCGGCGCAATCGAAGTGCTGGCCGGTCGAATCGAGGTTCTCAATCCCTCGCTCACGCCACCGTTCCAGATCGACGACGACAATCTGTCCGAGACGGTACGGCTCGAATACCGGTTCCTCGACCTGCGACGGCCCGCCATGCAGCGCAACCTGCGCCTGCGGTATCGGGTCGCGATGGCGGTCAGGCGGTATCTCGATGCCGAAGGCTTCATCGATATCGAGACCCCGATGCTGACCAAATCGACCCCCGAGGGCGCGCGGGACTACCTGGTTCCCTCGCGCGTGCATCCAGGCGAGTTCTTCGCGCTGCCGCAGTCGCCGCAGCTGTTCAAGCAGTTGCTCATGATGGCGGGTTTCGATCGCTACTATCAGATCACGCGCTGCTTCCGCGACGAGGATCTGCGCGCCGATCGCCAGCCCGAGTTCACCCAGATCGACATCGAGATGTCCTTCCTCGGCGTCGCCGAGATCACGGGTTTGATGGAAGCGATGATCCGCTCGATCTTCCGCGAAACCATGGGCATCGAGCTCCAGGATCCGTTTCCGCGCATCGGCTATGCCGAAGCAATGTCGAAGTACGGATCCGACAAGCCCGATCTGCGCGTGCCGCTGGTGCTGACCGAACTCACCGACGTACTCGGGCAGGTCGAGTTCAAGGTGTTCCGCGAGGTGGCAGCGATGCCCGGTGGCCGCATTGCCGCGCTCCGGGTTCCGGCCGGCGGGCAGCTCTCGCGCAAGGAGATCGACGACTACACCCAGTTCGTCGCGATCTACGGCGCCAGGGGCTTGGCCTACATCAAGGTCAATGAAAAAGCGCGCGGACGCGAGGGTCTGCAGTCACCCATCGTCAAGAATCTCGATGACGCCGCGCTGGCCGCGATCCTGGCCCGTACCGATGCGGGCGATGGCGACCTGATCTTCTTCGGGGCGGACAAGGCCAAGGTGGTCAACGACTCGCTCGGCGCCTTGCGCCAGAAGATCGGCCACGATCGCGGCTTGGCCGAGAAGGGCTGGAAGCCGCTGTGGGTCGTGGACTTTCCGATGTTCGACTACAACGAGGACGAGCAGCGGTGGGATGCCCTGCATCACCCTTTCACCAGCCCCCAGGACGGTCACGAGGCCTACCTCGACACCGATCCCGGCAAGGCCATCGCCAAGGCCTACGACATGGTCCTCAACGGCTGGGAGATCGGTGGCGGGTCGGTGCGTATCCATCGCGAAGAAGTGCAATCCAAGGTGTTCACGGCGCTTGGCATCGGTCTCGATGAGGCGCGTCTCAAGTTCGGATTTCTCCTCGATGCGCTCGAGTATGGAGCCCCGCCTCACGGCGGCATCGCCTTCGGCCTCGACCGCATCGTCACCATGATGGCGGGTGCCGACTCGATCCGCGATGTGATCGCTTTCCCGAAGACGCAGCGCGCGCAGTGCCTGCTCACCAAGGCGCCCAGCCCGGTCGACGAGAAGCAACTACGTGAACTACATATAAAGGTGAGATGACAACCCCCCCAGGCTTCGCTGCGCTTCGCCACCCCCCGATGGGGGGGCGGTTCGCTTGGGAACGGCCCGGCGCTCACTGCTCCTCCGCTTCCGCGACTGCCCGCTCCGGTCATCACCCCCCAATGCGGGCGATCGGGGTCGGTTCGATCGGTACCGGCCGGTGGGCGCAGAGGCTGTGACGATTGTTCAAGATTCCATGTTCGGTGCTGGTGGTGATCCATACGCGCGACCTGGACGTTCTGATGCTCGAACGCGCAGATCAGCCCGGTTTCTGGCAATCCGTGACCGGCAGTCTCGACCATGCCGATGAGCCGCTCATCGACACTGCGGTGCGGGAGGTGATGGAAGAGACCGGCATCGACGCGCGCGCTCACCGCCTCGCCGACTGGCGCAGCCAGAACGCCTACGACATCTATCCGCAGTGGCTGTGGCGCTATGCGCCCGGCGTCACGCGCAACGTGGAGCACGTGTTCGGGCTCGAACTGACCGGGCCGGTGGCGGTGCGCCTGGCCCCCCGGGAGCACGTCTCGCATTGCTGGCTGCCATTCGAACAGGCGGCGGACAAGTGCTTCTCGCCGAGCAATGCGGCGGCGATTCGTTCCCTTCCTCGCCGTCTGTAGGCCGGCACCGGTGGTCAGTTGCGTGCCGCTGTCGCATCATTGCGCCATGCACGACAAAAGTGATCGGTCGGCGGTCCACCGGGTGAAGTCATTCCTGGCCCTGGTGTTTGCGCTTGCACTCGGCGCCTGCTCGGGCCTGCCGGCCCATCGGCAGGAGCCATTCCGCTCCCACCTGCTCGATCCGGATCCGGCGATCGGTTCTTGCGCGCGTCTCCTGGCCGCCGTCGACGACGTCGTCGACGAGGCCGGCGTCAGGGACGGTGCCGCGTGGCGGGTCCCGGGTCATCCCTATCTTCGTGCCGACCGTCTCGCGGCGGCCGGCCGGCTGTACATGCACGACGACGAATGGTTCGCGCGCCTGCGCGAACTCGACCGTGAGGGCCGGCACTTCGAACTGGCCAACCTCCCCGATGTGGCGCGGCCGGCCCTGACCGTGCGCGCCGAATCCATCGTCGCGGCCAAGCCGCTCGAGGAGACGCTCGACGTCTGCGCCAATCAACTGCTGGATGCAGCTCGTCGAGACCAGCGCGCACCTGCAGCGGTGGTTGTTCCCGACGAGTATTCGACCCTCGAGCGGGTGGCGGGTCTGTACTGGATCTCGCGCATCGCAGTGGACCGCGGCATCCGTCACTACCAGCAGGAAACCGCGCGGACGTTCGCGCAACCGCTCGACGCGCTGCCCGTGCTTGGACGCCTGATGCGGCATGTGCCCGCCACCGGCGAGATGGCCATGGCCGCGACCGGCCTCGCTCCGGACCTGGCGCGGCTCGTGGCACACCATGCACCGATACTCGACATCGACACCCATACCGATCACGACCGTTTCGGAACCCCTGAATTCGACGACGATGGGTCCCCCGAGGTCGATATTGCCCATCCGATGATGTTCGTGCGCGTCGCCTACACTGTTGCCGATGGGCGGGCGCTCACGCAACTGGTCTACAGCATCTGGTTTCCGTCACGCCCGAAGACCAGCGCGGGCGATCTCTACGGCGGCGCACTCGACGGTCTCACGTGGCGGGTCACGCTGGGTCCGGACGGCCGGCCCTGGGTCTACGACACGATTCACAACTGCGGCTGTTATCACCAGTTCTTTCCGACGCCGCGCGCGGTCGCCAGGCCGCGGCTCAATGCGATCGACGAATGGGCGTTCGTGCCGCAGTCGTTGCCCGACGTCCGACCCGAAAGCCGGGTCGTGCTTCGCATCGCCTCCGGCACCCATTATCTGCAGCGCGTGAGCGTCATCGACGACCCGGTCAATGGCAATGTCTACGCCTTCGGCGCCGACGACAGCCTGCGCTAGCTGCTGCAGCGCGACGGCAGCCGCCACAGCCTGTTCGGTGCCGACGGCATCGTTGCCGGTACCCGGCGCCTGGAGCGGCTGGCGTTGTGGCCCATGGGCGTGAGCAAACCCGGCTCGATGCGCCAGTGGGGTCGCCATCCCACGGCATTCGTCGGTCGCCGCCACATGGACGACGCCGATCTCATCAGCCGTTACTTCGAATTTCGGCCTTGAGTGCCGACACGCTTCACGTGGTCACCTTCAACATCCACAAGGGGTTCTCTGCGTTTGCCAGGCGTCTCACGGTGCATGACCTGCGTGACAAGCTCCGCGCCGTCGGCGCCGACGTAGTCATGCTCCAGGAAGTGCAGGGGCTGCACGAGCAACACGCGGTCAAGCACGCCGACTGGCCGGCAATGCCGCAGTACGAGTTCCTGGCGGATTCGTTGTGGTCCGATTTCGCCTATGGGCGCAACGCCGTGTATGACGATGGCCACCACGGCAACGCCATCCTGTCGCGCTATCCGATCCGGCGCTGGACCAACGAGGATGTGTCGATGTCGCCGTTCGAGCGCCGCGGCCTGCTTCACTGCGAAATCGACGTGCCCGGCTGGCCGCTGCCGCTGCACTGCATCGACGTGCACCTCGGGCTGCTCGCCATCTGGCGACGCAAGCAGATGGATCGCCTGCGCTCGCGCATCGAGCTTCAGGTGCCCGCCGCTGCGCCGCTGATCGTGGCGGGCGACTTCAACGACTGGACCCGGCGCAGCGGGTGGCGCCTTTCCCGCGACCTGGGCTTCACCGAAGTGTTCGAACACACCAGCGGGCGCGCGGCCCGCAGCTTCCCGGCGTCGCTGCCGGTGCTGCAGCTCGATCGCATCTATGTGCGTGGCTTCACGGTCAAGCTGGCGCACGTGCACAGGGGTCGCTTCTTCGCCAAGCTCTCCGACCACGCGGCCCTGTCGGCGATCCTGACGCGACAGTGACCGAACTGCTCCCCGGCAACCGGGTCGAGCTGCTCGAGACCGGCGACGAGTTCTTTCCGGCGCTCGCGGCGGCGCTCGACGCCGCGAGCCGCAGCGCGCATCTGGAGACCTACATCTACCGCAACGATCGCACCGGCATCGGTATCGCCGAGGCGTTGATTCGGGCCGCTTCGCGCGGGGTCCGCGTGCGGCTCCTCGTAGACGGATTCGGATCGGCGAATCTGGCCGCGCCGCTGCGCCAACGGCTCGAGTCGGCCGGGGTCGAGGTGCGCGTATTCCGGCCGGAGAGAACCGGATTCCGGCTGCGCCGGGATCGCCTGCGACGCCTGCACCGCAAACTGTGCGTGGTCGACGACTGCGTCGGGTTCTGCGGTGGCATCAACATCCAGGACGATCGCGATGGTGACGACAGCGCGGCCCCGCGGTTCGACTTTGCCGTGCGGGTCGAAGGCCCGGCGGTCGCCGACATGGTGAAAGCCCAGTGGCGCCTGTGGCGACTGGTAGGGTGGGCGACCGGGCGACTGCCCGCGGACCCGGCATCCCCGGTCCTGGTGCGGCGCCCGATGGCCGATGGGGTTCGAGCGGCCTTCCTGGTTCGAGACAATCTGCGATATCGCGGCAACATCGAGGACGCCTACCTCGCCGCGATCGAAGGCGCGCGCAGCGAGATCGTCCTTTGCCATGCCTACTTTCTGCCTGGCCTGCGGTTCCGCCGCGCGCTGCGCGATGCCGCTGATCGCGGCGTCAGGGTGAGGTTGCTGCTCCAGGGCAAGAGCGAGCACCGCTGGATGCACCATGCCATGCGCGCCCTGTATGGAAGCATGGTCGGGGCGGGGATCGAGATCCACGACTACCAGGCCGCATGGCTGCACGCCAAGGTGGGTGTCGTCGATCGCACCTGGGCGACGGTCGGATCGTCGAATCTGGATCCGTTCAGCCTGCTGCTCGCCCGGGAGGGCAACGTGGTCATCGTCGACGAAGGCTTTGCCGCCCGGCTCCATCGCAGCCTCGAACAAGCCATCGGCCAGCGGGCCACGGCGGTGTTGCCCGAAGCCTGGGCGCGGCGGCCATTGGTCGAGCGTCTCCTGTCGTGGATGGCGTACGGTACCGCCCGGTTCGCGCTCGGCGTCGCGCGGGCACGCTGGGGACAGTTTCTGTGAGGGTGCAGGCCGGGGTGGTCGATCGCGGCGTCCGCGAATCGGTGGAAGCGATCAAACGCGGGGTGGCATGCCCGCCTGCGGGCAGACGACGTGTCTGCGGCTCAAGCCGTCTCCTGAGTGGCGCCACGGGCGTGCGCACGGGCGACGATGTCGGAAAAATCGACCGGCGGCTCATGCCGCTTCAGCCGTGTGCCGGCGCGCGAGACCTGCGCCGGCAGTTCGTGCTGCACCAGCTTCTGCAGCACCGCTGCCACGTCGATCAGCGCCTCGGTATCGATGCCGGTGTCGTAGCCCATGCAGTTGAGCATGTGGACGACGTCCTCGGTGGCGACGTTGCCGGTCGCGCCTGGAGCATACGGACAGCCGCCGATGCCGCCGAGCGCCATGTCGAGGCGGCGGATGCCTGCGTCGATCGCGGCGATGGTGTTCACGAGCCCCATCGCGCGGGTGTTGTGGAAGTGGGCCGTGAATTCGAGTTCCGGACGGCGTTTCTGCGCCACCGCGCAAAGCTGCTGCACCTGCGTCGGAAAGGCCATGCCGGTCGTGTCGCACAGCGTGATGCCCTGCACCCGCAGTGCTGCGAAGCGGTCGACCCAGTCGAGCACCGTCGACAACGACACCTCGCCCTCCATCGGGCAACCGAATGTGCACGACAGCGACACGTTGACCGGCACCCTGGCCGCCTGCGCGATCGAGACCACCCGCACCAGCTGCGCGAACGATTGCTCGCGCGTCATACGCAGGTTCGCGAGGTTGTGCGATTCGCTGCACGACATCACCACGTTGAACTCGTCGACGCGACTGTCGAGCGCCCGCTCGGCGCCGCGCACGTTCGGCACCAGGGCCGTGTAGACCAGGGCCGGCCGGCGGGCGATGCGCCGCATCACCTGTTCGCCGTCGGCAAGTGCCGGCATCGCCTTCGGCGACGTGAACGACGTGACCTCGATCTTCGCGTAACCGAGCGCGCTCAGCCGGTCGACCAGGGCGACCTTGTCGTCGGTCGGGATGAAATGGTTTTCCATCTGAAAACCGTCGCGGGTCGCAACTTCGTTGACCAGGATGCGGATGCCGTTGCCGTCGATCATCGAATGTCTCCTGGCGCGGATCAGCGCCGTTCGGGCCAGCCGTCGCCGAGGTCGCCGGTGTGCTCGCCCAGGCGCGGCGCGGGCTGGACGATGCGTCCCGGGGTGGCGCTCAGCTTGGGCACGATGCCCGGCACGGTGAGGCGGGTGCCGTCGGCGGTCGTCGCCGCGAGCAGCATCTCGCGGGCGCGGTACTGCGGGTCTCCGGCGATGTCGGACACCGAATAGATGCGCCCGGCCGGCACACCAACCGCATCGAGCATACGCAGCACCTGGTCATGGCTGTGCTCACGCGTCCATTGCTCGATCGAGGCATCGATTTCGGCGCAGCGCTGCACCCGGCCGTCGTTGTGCTTCAACGCTTCGTCGTTTTTCAGGTCGTCGCGGCCGATCGCGTGCATCAGGCGGCGGAAGATGCTGTCGCCGTTGCCGGCGATGAGCACATAGCGGCCATCGGCACACAGATACGCATTGGTCGGCGCGATGCCGGGCAGCGCGCTGCCGGCGCGCTCGCGCACGACGCCGAAGGCATCGTATTCGGGCAGCAGACTTTCCATCACGTTGAACACCGCTTCGTACAGTGCCACGTCGATGAACTGCCCTTCGCCGCCGTGCGCGGTGCGATGGTGCAGCGCGCACAGCACGCCGATGACGCCGTGCAGCGCGGCCAGCGAGTCGCCGAGCGACACGCCGACGCGCACCGGCACGCGGCCCGGTTCACCGGTGAGATAGCGCAACCCGCCCATTGCCTCGCCGAGCACACCGAAACCCGGCTTGTCGCGGTACGGGCCGGTCTGCCCGTAGCCCGAGATGCGCAGCATGATCAACTTCGGATTGAGCGCATGCAATCGCTCCCACCCGAGCCCCCAGCCTTCGAGCGTGCCGGGCTTGAAGTTCTCGATCAGCACGTCGGCCTCGGCGGCCAGTTCGCGAACCGCCTGCTGGCCTTCGGGCGTGCGCAGGTCCAGACACACCGAGCGCTTGTTGCGCGACTGCACCTCCCACCAGACCGAGGTGCCGTCGCGCAGCAGGCGCCATTTGCGCAACGGGTCACCCACGCCGGGCGGCTCGATCTTGATCACGTCGGCGCCGAACTCGGCCAGCGTCTTGCCGGCGAACGGGCCGGCGATCAACTGGCCCAATTCGATGACCTTCAGTCCCTGAAGCGCTTGCATGGCACGGCTGCCCTCATGAATCGCAACGACCGGACTCTAGGCGAAGCCGCCGCCGCCGCGGAATTGCCATGTCGCGGGACGGGCTTCGCGAAATGCGAAGCATCGGCGAGAATGCGCCGATGGACCGGTCATCTCCCATCAATCCCGCGCGTGTGGATTTCCTGACGCTGCGGCTTTTCTGTGCGGTCGCCAAGGCCGGCAGCATCACCAAGGGTGCCGAGGTCTGCGGCCTCGCGCTCTCGGCGGCGAGCCGGCGCCTGTCCGAGTTCGAGTCCGCTGCCGGCTCGACGCTGCTGCATCGCACCCCGCGGGGCATCGTGCTGACATCCCCCGGCCACGTCGCGCTGCAGCACGCGGTACGCCTGTTCCAGGGGTTCGAGCAGCTCGGCAGCGAACTGAAAGAGCACGCACGCGGCGCGCGCGGCCATGTAAGGCTGTGGGCCAACATGTCGGCGCTGACCGAGTTTCTGCCGGCTGCGCTGGCGAGCTTCCTGGAGGGGCACCCCGATATCCGCGTGGACGTCGAGGAGCAGCTCAGTGGCGACATCGTGCGCGCGGTGTTCGACGGGCTGGCGGACATCGGCGTTTTCGCCGATGGTACCCCCGCGCACGGGCTCAACGTCGAACCGTTCCAGCTGGACGAGCTGGTTGTGGTCTGTTCGCGTGAACACGAACTCGCACGGCGCCGTCGCGTCAGCTTCGACGAATGCCTGAACCACGACTTCGTCGGCCTGAACCGCGGCAGTTCGCTGCTGGAGCTGATCTCGCGCGAGGCGCAGCAGCGCAACCGCCCGCTGCGACTGCGAGTACAGGTGCGCAGCTTCGACGCGATGACGCAGATGATCAGCGCGGGCCTCGGCATCGGCGTGCTGCCGCTCGCCGCCTGCGAATCGGCGCTCGCCGCGCGCCGCCTGAAGGCCTTGCGGCTCGACGAGCCGTGGGCGCAGCGACGCCTGCTCATCGCAACCCGGGCCGAGACCACGCTGACACCGGCGGCCGCACTCTTCCTGCAGCATTTGCAGCGCGTCGGCGCCTCTGCTCCGACCTGAGCAGTGCACTCACCGCCTGCGAGCTGTGCAGCATTCGCAAAACGCGAAGACCCGCTGCGAATACGGCAATTCCCGGATTGCCACGACCCGAATAAAGTCGGGATCAGGGCTCGCCGTGGCAGGCGCCCGGACTCAACCCGCTCACATGGCTGCCCAATCCTCACATGGCTGCCAAATCACCTATCCGCCAAAATCAGATGTCGCGAGGCGTAGCGCCCGCGAGGCTCGCTGCGCTTGGCCAATGTTCACAGGAGACACAATGTCCGCGCTCTCGAATCCGAAATCCGTGGCTGTGGCGCTTGCCGTCTCGCTGTGCGGGTTGGTGTCTGCCGTGCACGCTCAGGACATCAAGATCGGCTATAACGCCGACCAGTCCGCAAGCGGCACGGCCGAGCTCGGTACCGCAGGCCGCTGGGCCTTCGAGGCCGCGATCGAAGACCTCAACAAGGCCGGCGGCATCCTCGGCCGCAAGGTCGTCGGCATTATTCGCGACGATCTCGGCGCGCCGCCGAAGTCGATCCAGATCATGAACGAATTGATCGACAACGAGAAGGTCGACGCCGTCGTCGGGTCGGCCAACTCCGGCAATGCGCTCGCGTGGCTGCACATTCCCCAACAGAAGAAGGTGCCGGTGATGGTGTCGATCGCAACCGCTACCGAGATCACCAGGCGTTATGCAAAGGAGCCGCAGAACTACCTGTTCCGCGTGTCCATGGTCGACCGCGAACAGGTTGCCCTGCTCGTGGCCTACGCGGTGAAGGCCTCCAAGGGCCAGAAGATCGCGATCCTCGCCGACTCCACCGGCTACGGGCAGGGCGGCGCCAGGGACGCCACCGAGGTGCTGGCGCTGCACAACGTCAAGCCGGTCCTGGTCGAAAAATACGGGCCGAAGGACACCGACATGACGTCGCAGTTGACCAAGATCCGTGAGGCCGGCGCCGACACCGTCATCATCTACGGCATCGCCGATGGTTCCGGCCATGTGCTGCGCAGCATGGAGAAGATCGACTACCTGCCGACGACACTCGGCACCTGGGGCAACCTGAGCTCGCTGCTGCCGCGTATCGCCGGCAGCAAGCTGGCCGAACACCTGATCCTTGCCGCCTCCACCACCGAGGACAGCAACGCCAAGGCCAAGGCGCTCGGCGAGCGGGTGCGCAAGAACTTCCCGACACTGACCACGTTCGCGTGCTCGGCGCAGACCTACGATTCGGTGATGCTGCTCGCCGCGGCGATGAAGCTGGCCAACAGCACCGATGGCGAGAAGGTCGCCGCTGCGCTCGAACAGGTGACCGGCGTGCAAGGCGTGATCAAGACCTACGACAAGCCGTTTTCGAAGACCGATCACGAAGGCCTGGGCGTGGCCGACTTCTACCTCGCCAGGTGGAAGGGTTCCAGTGTCGTGCGCTACCAGGATGCGATCACCCGGTCGATCACACCGGCCGACCTGAAGAAGTAGTGGCGCACCCGGCATAACTGCTGCCGGGTTTCCGCGGGGCCTGGTCATCGCGGGCGCTTGGCGCCCGCGCATCCGAAAGAAGCCGTCATGGTTGCCATCCTGCAGGCAGTGTTCAGCGGTCTCGCGCTGGGTGGAATCTACGCGCTGGTCGCGCTCGGATTCAACATCACGCACAGCACCACCAAGACCCTCAACTTCGGCCAGGGCGAGTTGCTCGCCGCCGGCACCGTCATCGCGGTGTCCGGTGTGATGCTGCTTGCCGGCAAGGGCATGCACGGCACCCTCGATCCACAGGACGTGACCTTGTGGCGCTACGCAGTGAGCCTGCTGATCAGCGTTGTCGTCCTCGGGTTGCTCGGCGTGTTGCTCTACTACACCGCGGTGCGGCCCTTCATCGGCCTGGGCGGCCTGTCCTGGGTGATGAGCACGCTCGGTTTCGGCATCATCATCCAGAACACGGCGCTGGCGATCTGGGGCCCGTCGGCGATGGTGATCCCGTCGCCGCTCGGTGACAACGTCATCCGCATCGGCGGCGCCGGCGTGCTGCCGCAGGAAATCCTGGTCGTCGCGGCCAGCGTCGTCGTGATGCTTTGCCTCGACACCGTGATGCGCAAGACCAAAATCGGCAAGGCGGTGCGCGCGGTGGCCCACAACAAGAACGCCGCGACGCTGATGGGCATCAACGTTCCGGCCGTGGTCGTGCTGGCCTTCGCCATCAGTTCCAGCCTCGCCGGCCTGGCCGGGCTGCTGATCGCGCCGATCACGACGGCATCGGTCTTCATGGGCCTGTCGATCGCGCTGAAGGCCTTTTCGGCGGCGATCGTCGGTGGCTTGAACAATGCGCGCGGCTGCATGCTGGGTGGCTTCCTGCTCGGCCTGGTCGAATCGATGGTCGGCCTGTGGCACGCAGAACTGCGCGAGATCAGCATCTTCATGCTGATCATCCTGGTGCTGGTGCTCAAACCCGAAGGACTGCTGGGAACCCGGGTGGCCGAGAAAGTGTGATGAAGGGGCGCGCGCACCTTCTCGGTGTCGCCGTGGTCGCGCTGGCGATCGCTGCCGCTCCGTTCGTCACCGGCAACGCCTTCTACCTGAAGGTGCTGTTCCTGATCGGTGTCAACTACCTGGCCGCCGCCGGACTCAACGTGCTTGTCGGGCACACCGGCCAGAAGTCGCTGGGTCATGCCGGGCTGTTCGCGGTAGGTGCCTACACCGCCGCGCTGCTCACGACGCGGCTCGGCTGGAACCCGTGGCTGGCCTTCGTGGCCGCGGGTGTCATGGCGGGTCTCTTCGGCGTTCTCATCGCATTGCCGGCCCTGCGCGTCAAAGGACCGGCGCTCGCGATGGTGACGATCGGGTTCGGCATCGTCGTCGAGAAGGTGGTGTCGGAATGGCAGGACGTATTCGCCGGACAGCAAGGCATTTACGGCGTCGTGTCGCCGTCGTGGGGCGGCAGGGCCTTCGGGGATCGGGAATGGGTCTGGTTCGTGGGCGTGCTCGGGCTGGCGACCCATCTGATGATCCGTTCACTGCTCAGGGGCAAGTACGGGCGCGCCTTCATGGCGGTCAACACGGCCGAGGTGGCGGCCGAAAGTGTCGGCATCGGCGTCTACCGGTCGAAGGTGCTGGCCTTCGTCATCAGTGCCGTGACCTGCGGGTTGGCGGGCGCACTGATCGCCCAGCAGAACCAGTACATCAGTTCCGACTTCATCACCTTCAACCTGTCGATCTTCTTCCTGTTGATCGTGCTGTTCGGCGGCAGCTCGGTGTACGGGCCCTTGCTCGGCGCCATCGTCCTGACCCTGCTCGATGCCTTTCTCGCGCGCTGGCCGCACGTGCAGCACTTCACTTACGGTGCGTTGCTGCTGTTCGCTCTCTACGCCATGCCGAACGGACTGGCCGGCTGGATCGCGGGCCTGTCCCGACGACTCTGGCCGGCACTGGCCAGGCCCTCGGTGGTACCTCCGCCCGATGGCGCATGGCGGCTGCGCGGCGCCGAAATCCTCGCAGCCGAGCGGCCGCTGCTGGCGGCCCGTGGCCTGTTCAAGGCATACGGTGGTGTGGTGCCGACCAACAACGTCGACATGGAATTGAAGACCGGCCACATCCACTCGCTGATCGGCCCCAATGGCGCCGGCAAGACGACGCTGCTGAACATCCTGTCGGGCATCGTGCCGCCCGATCGCGGCAGCATCGAGTTCAACGGCACCGACATCGTCGGCCTGGCGCCGAATCGGATTGCGCGGCTGGGCCTCGGGCGCACCTTCCAGAACCTGAAGCTGTTCGCCGACATGACGGTGCTCGACAACGTTCAGGTCGGCCTGCATCGGCAAATGGCGACAGGATTCCTCAGCGCCCTGCTGGGCCTGCCGGCGGCGGCGCGCGCCGAGCGGCATGCCGCTGGCGAGGCGGCGCAGATCCTCGATTTTCTCGGGCTGGGTGACAAAGCCCATGAGCGCGCCGGCAGTCTCCCCTACGGTCTGCAGCGCCGGGTCGAACTGGCGCGCGCGCTGGCGACGCACCCGCGCCTGCTGCTGCTCGACGAGCCGGCGGCCGGCCTGAACCCGCAGGAGACGCGCGAACTGGTCGACGTGATCGCGAAGATCCGTGATCTCGGCATCACCGTCCTCCTGATCGAGCACCACATGGACCTGGTGATGGCGATCTCCGACCACGTCATCGTGCTCGACTACGGCGAAAAGATCGCCGAAGGGCGGCCCGCGGAGATTCAACGTGATCCGCGCGTCATCGCCGCCTACCTCGGCGCCGACGACCCTGACCCCGACGCCGAGGACCCCCGTGCACCCGATGCGCCCATTGCCTCCGCAACCAGCCATGGCTGACATCCCGACCCTGCAGATCGAGGCTTTGCAAGTGCGCTACGGTGCGGTGGAGGCGCTGAAGGGCGTGTCGATCGAGGTGCATGCCGGCGAGGTGGTCACGATCATCGGCGGTAACGGTGCCGGCAAGAGCACCCTGATGAAGGCGATCTCCGGTCTCGAAAGCGCCGCTGCCGGGCGCGTGATGTTCGAGGGGCGGGACATCACCCGCATGCCCGGCCACCAGCGCGTGGCGCTCGGCATCGCCCAGTCTCCCGAGGGACGACAGATATTTCCCGACCAGACGGTACGCGACAACCTGATGCTGGGGGCCTATCACCGCGCCGCGTCTGCCGCGCAGATTGCCGCCGACCTCGAAGCGCAGTTTGCGGTGTTTCCCCTCCTGCGGGAGCGTCTGCACCAGAGCGCCGGCACGATGTCGGGAGGGGAGCAGCAGATGCTGGCGATCGCCCGCGCGCTGATGTCGCGTCCGAAGCTGCTGCTGCTCGACGAACCCTCGCTCGGACTGGCGCCGCTGGTGGTCAAGGATATTTTCGGCGTGATCCGCCAACTGAAGCAGCGCGGCATCACGCTCCTGCTCGTGGAGCAGATGGCCAACCAGGCACTGGCCGTCGCCGACCGTGGCTATGTGCTTGAAACCGGCAACATCATCATGCAGGGTGGCGCCAGAGAGCTGCGCCGGGACCCCAGGATCCGCGCCGCCTACCTTGGCGAGCACTGAACCTGATTTCCTCAGTTACCGCGTCGCCAAGGCAATCAGTCTTCTGCTGGCCGGCATGCTTGGTCATGCGCCCCGCCGCACTCAAGCGGCTTGGGGCGACTGGTGATGGCCTCCAGCGCGCTCATCTCACCCTCGCTGCTGAAGGCACAGTCGCCGCGCCAGCTTCGGGCGCTGCTCCTGCAACATGCCCTCCAACAGCGCCAACAGCCCGGGCCGCGCGTGCGCGATGCCGTGCCCGAGCTGCTCCTGCATCCACTACGCCGAGCGCGCAAGCTGCGTTTGTTGCGCCGAGCGGGGCGGATGCTGTAGTGTTTTAT
>JANMWG010000231.1:0-20626 GCA_031393885.1 Betaproteobacteria bacterium
TTAGGTGTTCGATAGCGAAACGGTGGGAGAGCGAGGCCAGATTTTGTCGATTTCGACGCGCATATCGGGAATATGCCAGGAGAAATCGGCGAGATATGGACCGCTCTCCCGCCGTTGCAGCCGAATCATCCTGAGTCCGACCGGCTGCCAGGCCGACGATCTCGGCGAGCTCAGTCTGGTGAACGCGGTGTTCACAAAATGGCCCCTCGACCGCGGTCGGCCGGGGGTCGAGGGGCATATGGTCGAACCGGCGGTTCAGTGCAATCGCTCGTAGATCGCCGCGATGCCCTGTCCGCCACCGATGCACATCGTCACCAGCGCATAGCGCCCGCCGATGCGTTCGAGCTCGTACAGCGCCTTGATGGTGAGAATGCATCCGGTGGCGCCGATAGGGTGACCGAGCGCGACGGCACCACCGTTCGGATTGGTGCGCTCCGGGTCGAACTGCAGATCACGCGCCACGGCGCAGGCCTGGGCCGCGAATGCCTCGTTCGATTCGATCACATCCATGTCGCCCACTGTCAGTCCGGCTCGCCGCATGGCTGCCGCCACCGCCGGCACCGGTCCGATACCCATGATCGCGGGATCGACACCGGCGTGTCCGTAGCCCACCAGGCGCGCCATCGCGCGCGCACCCTTGCGTTCGGCCGCGCCACGCTCCATCAACACGACCGCCGCGGCGCCGTCGTTCAGGCCCGAGGCGTTCCCGGCCGTGACCGAGCCGTCCTTGCGAAACACGGTCTTGAGCTTGGCAAGGCTTTCCATCGTGGTGTCGGCCAGGACGTGCTCGTCGGTGTCGAACACCACGGTACCTTTGCTGCCCTTGATCTCGATCGGCAGGATCTGGCTGCGAAAGCGACCTTCGGCGATGGCCCTGGCCGCGCGGCGATGGCTCTCGACCGCGAAGGCGTCCTGCGCCTCGCGGCCGATGTTCCACTGTTCCGCGATGCGCTCGGCGGTGACGCCCATATGCTGGCCATCGAACGGGTCCGAGAGCGCCCCCATCATCCAGTCGGTCAGCGCTTCTTCGCCCATGCGCTGACCCCAGCGTGCGGCCGGCATGCTGTAGCCGGACCGGCTCATGCACTCGGCACCGCCGGCCAGGGCAACGTCCGTGTCGCCCAATGCGACCGTCTGTGCGGCGCTGATGATCGCCTGCAAGCCGCTGCCGCACAGACGGTTGAGTGTCAACGCCGGTGTCTCGCGCGGGATGCCGCCATCCATCGCGCAGACCCGCGCCAGGTACATGTCTCGCGGCTCGGTCTGGATCACATGGCCGAACACCACGTGCCCGATGTCCGCCGCGGCGAGGCCGCTGCGGGCGATCGCTTCCGTGACCACACGCGCCCCGAGTTCGGTCGGCGGCACCTCTTTCAGGCTGCCGCCGAAATCGCCGATCGCGGTGCGTACCGCCGCGACCACCACCACTTCACGTCCACCATTCATGACTTGACTCCTCGAAGAGTGATCTCGATGCAAACTGACCAAGCGAAGGGGCAGCGCCCACAGGGTCCCCCGAGGACGCTGCGCCCCCTTTGAGGGGGAAGGCGGAGCGCAAGCGCAGCCTGGGGGTGGGCGTCACCTTAGCGTTCGACGGCAAGGGCGACGCCCATGCCGCCACCGATACACAGACTGGCCAGGCCGCGCTTCGCGTCACGCCTCACCATCTCGTGCAGCAGCGAAACGAGGATGCGGCAGCCGCTCGCGCCGATCGGATGACCGATGGCGATGGCGCCGCCGTTCACGTTGACCTTCGAGGTGTCCCAGCCCATCTCGCGGTTGACAGCGATCGCCTGCGCCGCAAAGGCCTCGTTGATCTCCATCACGTCGATGTCCTTGGGCGCCCAGCCGGCCTTCGACAGGCACAGCTTGCTGGCCGGCACCGGACCGATGCCCATGATCTTGGGATCGACACCCGCCGACGAGTAGGCCTTGATGCGTGCGATCGGCGTGAGGCCGAGTTCGGCGGCCTTGCGCACCGACATCATCATGACCGCCGCGGCGCCATCGTTCAGGCCCGAGGCGTTGCCGGCAGTCACGGTGCCTTCCTTCGAGAATGCCGGCCGCAGTGCGGCCAGCGATTCCACCGTGGTGCCGTGCTTGATGTACTCGTCGGTGTCGAAGATGACGGGCGGGCCCTTGCGCGACGGGATCTCCACGCCGACGATCTCCTCCTTGAAGCGGCCGGCCTTCTGGGCAGCCTCGGCCTTCTGTTGCGACGCCGCCGCGAACTCGTCCTGGTCCTGGCGCGATACGCCCCACTTCGCCGCGACGTTCTCGGCGGTGGTGCCCATGTGGTACTGGTTGTACACATCCCAGAGGCCGTCGACGATCATCGAATCGATCAGCTTGGTGTCGCCCATGCGGAAGCCGTCGCGCGAGTTCGGCAGCACGTGCGGCGAGGCGCTCATGTTTTCCTGGCCGCCGGCGATCACGATCTCGGCGTCGCCGGCCATGATGGCCTGCGCCGCCAGATGCGTCGCCTTCAGTCCCGAGCCGCAGACCTTGTTGATGGTCATGGCCGGAATCATGTCGGGCAGCCCGGCGAAGATCGATGCCTGGCGCGCCGGATTCTGACCGCTGCCGGCCGTGAGCACCTGACCCATCAGCACCTCGCTGATCATGTCGGCGCTCACGCCGGTGCGCTGCAGCAGCGCCTTGATCACGGTTGCGCCGAGCCGCGGCGCCGGCACCTTCGCAAGGGTTCCGCCGAATTTGCCCACCGCGGTTCGCACCGCGCCTACGATGACCACATCATCCATGATTGTCGCTCCTGTTTTCACGCGCTCGCTGGCGCTATCACCTTGTGCCGCTAGACTATCACCTTGTGCCGGTGGATTTTGTGCGCCGCGGGGAGCGCGAGTTTAAGCCTGCGATCAGGGTCGTGTCGAGGCGCAGATAGGTACACCTTGCACCCGTCCGGCAGACCGCTGCGCCCCCTTTGATGCAGCGGTAGCGCGGCAATGTGAGGTCCAACGGAGGGGGGCGCCGTCGAGCGAAGGGGCAGCGCCCACAGGCCCCCCCGAGGATGTTGCGCCCCCTGGAGCAACTGTGTTCCAAGTCAAGCGCTGAGGCCATGGAACTGGTGGCTCCAAGGCTGGCCGGCGCGTGCCATGGCATTGAGGATGCGCAGCAGCTTGTGCGAGCAAGCGGTCAAGGCGACCTTCTTGGGCTTGCCCGCGGCGAGCAGGGAAGGCGAAGCGCAGCGCAGCCTGGGGGTGGACGTCAACTACTCCTCGCCCTGCTCGAACTGGGTCATGTCGCGCCGGTCTTTCTTGGTCGGGCGGCCCTTGTGCAGCGGATTGGTCGGCATAGCCGCACGAATCTGCACCGCCAGCGATTCCCGTCGCATGCGGCTCTCGTCGGATTCCTGATACAGCAGCCGCGCCTCAGGTGCTGGCCCGCGGCGTTCGCTGACCCCCAGGATCACGATCGACCACTCGTAGGGGCCGATCCGGATGACCAGCGCATCGCCCACGCGAACCGGGCGTGACGGCTTGACCCGCTCGCCACCGACCTGCACCTTGCCGCCTTCGACCGCGGTGGTGGCGAGCGAGCGGGTCTTGAAGAACCGCGCGGCCCACAGCCACTTGTCGATGCGCAGCCGTTCCGGCGCCTCGCTCATCGTCCGGCTTCCAGTGCCCGCGCGACGCGGCGATCGGGCAAGCCCGATGGCGGCGCAATGGCGCTACCGTGCGAGCAGCGCTTCAATGCCGGGTCGCGGATGGCCGCGTCTGGACGGCGGCGGCGAACACCTGCTCGGCATCGACGGCATCGAGCGTGTAGCGCTTGCGGCAGAACTCGCAGGTCACCTCCACCTGGCCGCGTTCGGCCACGATCGAATGCACCTCGTCGGGTCCGAGCATGCGCAGCATGGTGGTGACCCGGTCGCGCGAGCACGAGCAGCGGAATGCCAGCGGCGACGCCTCGAACACCCGCACGTCCTCCTGGTGAAACAGGCGGCGGATGAGCTCCCGCGCCGGCAGCTTCAGCAGTTCGTCGCGCGCCAGCGTGCCGCCCAGATGCAGCAGGCGGTTCCAGGTGTCGGGATCGCCGCCGTCCGGTGCCGGCGTCTTCTGCAGCAGCATGCCGGCCGCCTGATGATCGTCGCAGGCGAGCCAGAGCCGGGTCTCGATCTGTTCGGACGTGCGCATGTAGTGCTCGAGGATCTCGGCGATGGTGTCGCCTTCCAGCGCGACCACGCCCTGGTAGGGCAGCCCCTCCTCCCTGGGCATCAGCGTGATCGCGAACTTGCCGCCGCCTAGCAGTTCGCGCGCTGAACCGGCGACCAGGTCGCCTTCCCAGTTGGCGGTGGCGCGCAGCGTGCCGTCGCTGGTGACTTCGACCACCAGCAGCTTGAGTGCGCCCTGACCCTGCATCTGCATGATCAGCGAGCCGTCGAACTTGAGTGTCGACGACAGCAGCGCGGCGGCGGCCATCAGCTCGCCCATGACCGTTCGTAGCGGCGCCGGATAGTCGTGGCGTTCGAGCACGGCGCGCCAGGTGGCATCGAGGTGCACATGCTGGCCGCGCACCGGGGTGTTCTCGAACAGAAAGCGTTGCAGTGAATCGGTCACGCCTCGGCCTCCTTAAGCCATCCTGATTGGCGACATTGCTCAGCGTCCCTCACCCTCGGTCCCTCTCCCGAGGGGAGAGGGATGTCTCCGGCTCCCTTCTCCCTCCGGGAGAAGGGCTGGGGATGAGGGAAACCTGAGCGTTGATTGCGGGGGTTGCGTTCTTGTAGGACAGTCTTGTGGTTATTGCAGTCATCTGCAGGCGT
Organism: Betaproteobacteria bacterium; assembly: GCA_031393885.1. Lineage (GTDB taxonomy): Bacteria > Pseudomonadota > Gammaproteobacteria > Burkholderiales. The sequence continues at coordinate 4,781 of JANMWG010000231.1, forward strand.
AGTGGCTGAACTTCAGCGCTAATCAGGTAAGCCATTGAAGCGATGCCGCCACCTCGCGTCGGCCTCTCGCGGCACTCGCCTGACCGCCGATCCCCATCCTGCGGATGGGGCCCCTCGTCGGGTGGCTCATGTCGCGGCCTCCCCTCGATGGTCGCGCAGCACCCGTCGCTGCACCTTGCCGGTGGTGGTCATCGGCAGCGCCGCCGCGAACTCGAACAGCCTGGGGCACTGATACGGCGCGAGGCGCGCGCGCACGTGCGCGCGCAGATCAGTCTCCAGTTCGGGCGACGCCACGTGTCCCGCCGCCAGCACGACGATGGCCTTGATGAGCTGGCCGCGTTCTTCGTCGGGAATGCCGACCACCGCGGCGTTGGCCACCGCCGGGTGCCGCAGCAGGCAGTTCTCGATCTCCGATGGCCCGATGCGGTAGCCGGCGCTCTTGATGACATCGTCGGTACGCCCGCGATACCAGAAGAAGCCGTCGTCGTCGCAGACGGCGAGGTCGCCGGTGCGACCCCACGGCCCGATGAACTTGGCGCGCGTCGCTTCGGGGTTGTTCCAGTATTCCAGGAAGAACACGGGGTCGCCGTCGCGGTGCACCGCGATCTCGCCCAGCTCGCCGCGCGGAACGTCGTTGCCGGCGTCATCGATCAACGCGACCCGATGCCCCGGGAACGGTCGGCCCATCGACCCGAGGCGTGGCTCGAACACCCTGGCGCAGCCGCCGATCACGTAGTTGATCTCGGTCTGGCCGAAGATCTCGTTGATGCGCACGCCGAGCTCGTCGCGGGCCCACTGCGTCACCACTTCGCCCACGGCCTCGCCACCGCTCATCAGCGTGCGCAGTCGCACACCGTGCGTGGCGCGCGGGCTGCCCACCTCCTTCATGATCATCTTCAGCGCGGTCGGAAACAGGAAGGCGTTGCGCACCCCGTATTTCGCCATCAGCCAGCAAGCATGGTCGGGTTCGAAGCGGCCGCGATACGCCAGGATCGGCATGCCGAAATGCCAGGTCGGCAACAAGGCGTCGAACAGTCCGCCGGTCCAGGCCCAGTCGGCCGGCGACCAGAACATGTCGCCGGGTTCCGGATACATGTCGTGCGTGCAGCAGAAACCAGGCAGGTTGCCGATCAGGCTGCGATGTGCGATCAGCGCTCCCTTGGGCGCGCCGGTGGTACCGCTGGTGTAAATGATCAGCGCCGGATCGTCCGCGGCCGTGTCGGTCGGTGTGAAGCTGGTCGCGGCGCGGGCCAGCAACTGGTTCCAGGGGTGGACGCCGGCTTCCGCCGCGCCCGCCACGCCGATCACATGCCGCAGCGATCGGACCCGGTCGCGGATCGACCAGAGCTTGGGCAAGGTGTCGGGGTCGACGATCGCGACCATGGCGCCGGCATCGACCAGCCGCAACTCCAGCGCGTCGGGCCCGAACAGATGCGACAACGGCAGCGCGATCGCGCCCATCTGGTAGCAGGCCACGTGCGCGATTGCCGTCTCGGGTCGCTGCGGCAGCAGGATCGCGACCCGATCGCCCGGGCCGACCCCGAGCGCGCGCAAGGCGTTCGACAGGGCGTTGGCGCGCTGCTGGATATCCCAGAACGTGAACGCCGCCGTGCCGCCGTCCTCGTCTTCGAAGTAGAGGGCGAAACGTTCGCGATGCAGCGCATGGCGACCGCATACGTCCCAGGCGATGTTGTAGCGCGCCGGCACGTTCCAGCGGAACTCGGCCATCAGTTGCGCGTGGTTGCGCGCCTCGCGCGGCAGAAACATGACCTCGTCGTCGATCGGCACTTCCTCAGGCCTCTGGTTTGCGACGATAGAGTCGGTAGCGTTCGCGGTGGTCGCCGGGGCGCTGGCCTTCCCACAGCAGTTGCCAGGGCGAGGTCATGGTGCCGCCTCCGTCCTTGTTGCCCTGCGTGAGCACGAGGTCGCAGCGTTCGGCGGCGCCGGCAGTTTCGTAGCGCAACGTCGTGATGCCGGCGAAGTAGTGCAGCAGGGCGCGCTGCGATTCGCCCAGCGAGATGCTGGCAAGGCAACCGCGATCGACCGGGAGAGCGGCAGCGAACGAGTCGATCATGCCGCGGTAGGACTTGGCGTTGTCGACCCAGGCCACCATCAGCGTCATCAGCACGCCGACGAAGGCGGTGGTGCCCGAGGCCCAGGCGACGAACGGCCGCTGCGGTGAGCGTCGCACGTTGAACATCAGCAACACCCAGGCCGCGGTGAACCCGATCGCGATCAGCGTCAACACGACGCTTCGCACCGGGATGTAGCCCGGTTCCATGTCGGCCATGTGCTTCGACACGCGTACCGGGATGCCGAAGTCGACCGCCAGCCAGTAGAACCAGACCACCGCGATGAAGAACACGAAGAACGTGATCGAGAACCAGAAGAACAGGTACGCGGGGCTGCGACGCAGCGAGGCGACCCCGGGCACCGCGAGTAGCGCCAGCGGCACCAGCATCGGCAGCGCATATAGCTCGCGCGCGTCGTGGGCCACGCTGGAGACGATCAATGCCGTGGCAAACAGCACCAGCGGCACGGCATAGGCGACGCTCGTGAGGGCGCGACGCCCCGCATACAACGACCACGCGGCGAAAGGCAGGGCGGGAAACGCGAACCAGGGCAGCACACCCAGATAGTAGAACGGCGAATCGCGCTCGGAGGCAAGGCGCCCGAGACCCAGGAGTCGTCCCAGCTCGTTGTTGTAGAGCCATTCGGCGAACAGCGCGGGGTCGCGCGCGTGCAGCGCCAGCGGCCATATCGCGACCAGCGGTGCGGCAACGATCAGCGCCGCGATCAGCGTGGACAGATGCCGGCGATTGCGATGGCCTGCGGACAGCGCGGGAAGTGCCATGGCGGCAACAGCCAGCATGAGCGCGCCACCGACGCCACGGGTGAGAAAAGCCAGACCGATGGCCGCGCCGAGCGCGGCGCCGCCGGCGAACGGGCGGCTGGTCGCGATCGTCAGCGCCCAGGCGCCCAGCGCAAAGGCGGTGATCAGGCCGTTGTCCGGGATCACCTGATGTGCCGGCAACAGCAGCCCGACGCAGCCGAGCAGCAGCATGGGCGCGATCCAGCCGGTGTCGGGTGTCGCCGGCGACGGCCGGGACCGGGTCGCGGTACGGGCGATCAGCCAGAATGTCAGCCCGCCGAAGACGACGTTGACCAGGCGCGCGGCGTCGTGGGGGGCCAGCGGCGGCGACAGGACGTGGCCGAAGCCCGCCGCGAACAAGTAGTAGAGCGGCGGATGGCGCAGGAACGGTTCGCCCGCGAGCATCGGCACCACCCAGTCACCGCCCTGCATGAGCTGAAACACGACCCCGAAGATCGCGGCCTCCTGGGGCTTCCAGGGGTCGCGGCCGATCAGCCCGGGAATCATCCACAACGCGCAGAGCAGGGCGGTCATGAGCGCCGGCCGCCGCTCGATGAGGGCCGTGACCGGTTCGAACCTGAGCCGCTGCGCGCCGAAGATCATGAGCCGAAGAAGGGTGGGAGTCGCGTGAGCCGGGCCGGTGACGAAGCCGATATTCTAGGGAGACCCGGCCCGGCATGCACCGCCGGAGAGCGGCGCCGCCGTGGCCGATGATTCGCCCGCGCCTGCAAACGAAAAAGGCAGCCGAAGCTGCCTTTGCCTGACATCGCTCAGCCCGGACTCAAGCCGCCGGCTTGGCGCGGTTGTAGCGCTTGTTGAACTTCTCGATGCGACCGGCGGTGTCGACCACCTTGTGCTTGCCGGTGTAGAACGGATGCGAGGCCGAGGAGATCTCGACCTTGATCACCGGGTACTCCTTGCCGTCTTCCCACTTCATCGTCTCGCGATTGCGGACATCGACCGTGGAACGGGTCAGGAACGAGAAATTCGCGCCCGGATCGGAAAAGATCACATCGTTGTACTTCGGGTGAATGGCGTCTTTCATCGTGCTGTCCTCGAACGGTGATTGCGGCAAGCCCCGCCGTTGCCCCCTTGGACAACGATCCGAGTCCGGCCGCGGGCGCCTCGGCGCTCCTTGCAGCGAGCCCGGTTACAGGCCCTGAATCCGGAAAAACCCGAAATTATCCATACAAGAGCGGGTCTGGGCAAGCGTTATGACCCAGCCTCAGCCGCGCCGCATCTGGTCGAAGAAGTCGGCGTTGTTCTTGGTGGAGCGCAGCTTGTCGACGAAGAATTCGGTCGCTTCGAGCTCGTCCATGGGGTAGAGCAGCTTCCGCAGCACCCAGATCTTCTGCAGGATCTCCTTCGGGATAAGCAGTTCCTCGCGGCGGGTGCTGGAGCGGTTCACGTTCATCGATGGGTAGATGCGTTTTTCTGCCATGCGCCGGTCGAGGTGGATTTCCATGTTGCCGGTGCCCTTGAACTCCTCGTAGATCACGTCGTCCATGCGCGAGCCGGTGTCGATCAGGGCGGTGGCGATGATGGTGAGCGAGCCGCCTTCCTCGATGTTGCGGGCGGCGCCGAAGAAGCGCTTCGGTCGCTGTAGCGCATTGGCATCGACGCCGCCGGTGAGCACCTTGCCCGACGCTGGCACCACGGTGTTGTAGGCGCGGGCCAGACGGGTGATCGAGTCGAGCAGGATCACCACGTCTTTCTTGTGCTCGACCAGGCGCTTGGCTTTCTCCAGCACCATCTCGGCCACCTGCACGTGCCGGGTGGCGGGCTCGTCGAAGGTGGACGACACCACCTCGCCCTTGACCGAGCGCAGCATCTCGGTGACTTCTTCCGGGCGCTCGTCGATGAGCAACACGATCAGGTAGATGTCGGGGTGGTTCGCCATCAGCGAGTGGGCGATGTGCTGCAGCATCACCGTCTTGCCGCTCTTCGGGCTCGCCACCAGCAGGCCGCGCTGGCCTTTGCCGATGGGGGCGATGATGTCGATGATGCGGCCGGTGAGGTTCTCTTCGGCCTTGATGTCGCGCTCGAGCACGAACCGCTCGGTGGGAAACAGCGGCGTCAGGTTCTCGAACAGGATCTTGTGCTTGGTGTTCTCGGGCGGCTCGTTGTTGACCTGATCCACCTTGACCAGCGCGAAGTAGCGCTCGCCGTCCTTGGGGGTGCGGATCTCGCCCTCGATGGCGTCGCCGGTGTGCAGGTTGAAGCGCCGGATCTGCGACGGGCTGACATAGATGTCGTCGGGGCCGGCCAGGTAAGAGGTGTCGGGCGAGCGCAGGAAGCCGAAACCGTCGGGCAGGACCTCGAGCGTGCCGTCGCCGAAGATGCTCTCGCCGCGTTTGGCGGCGTTGCGCAGCAGCGCAAACGCGAGATCCTGCTTGCGAATGCGGTTGGCATTCTCGATCTCGTTGGCTTGTGCCATCTCGACCAGAGCGGTCACGTGCAGGTGCTTGAGGTCGGAAAGATGCATGGGGAAAGGTGTGCTGCGGGATGGATTTGTGGCGGGGCTGCCGGAACGAAGCGCACCGGTGCGGATGGGAACAACACGCGGATGGGAACAACAACCAGGGGACGACCAAGAGGAAGACCAACCACCGGCGGGGCAAGGGTCGGGCAGGCCACGGCCCCCACTCGAGGGACCATACCTGCGGCGCCTGCCGCCGGGAGGCGCCACACCAGCTTTGCCGGGCGCCTCGACTACCGTCAAGCTAGCTCACGTTACAGCACACTGTCAATGAAAGCCTTGAGTTGCGATTTCGGGACCGCGCCGACCTTCTGCGCTTCCATGCTACCGCCCTTGAAGATCTGGAGCGTCGGAATCCCCTTGATGCCGTACTTGCGGGGCGTCTCGGCGTTTTCGTCGATGTTGATCTTGGTGACCTTGAGTTTGCCGGCATACTCGGTGGCGAGCTCGTCCAGGCTCGGTGCGATCATCTTGCACGGTCCGCACCATTCGGCCCAGAAGTCGACCAGGACCGGGACATCGGCCTTGAGGACCTCGGCGTCGAAGGATGCGTCGGTCACATGATGGATATGTTCGTTCATTGGGGCCCCTGTCTGAGGAATCGGCTCTGGAAGATGGCCAGACGCCGCGTCTGGCATCCGGAACCCGGCGGCGGAATGGCCGGGATCGCCGGGATCGCGCCGGTGGCGCGAGTCAGTAACCGGACTCTAGCTGAAAATCGCCCTCCCTGAAAAGCGGACCGGCACCCGATCCGCTGCGATATCCCCGGTTGTCCCCGTTGCCGACGAGGTGACGCCCACCCCCAGGCTGCCGCTGCGCTGCGCCTTCCCCCAGGGGGCGCAGCATCCTCGGGGGACCCTGCGGACGGTTGCCGCCTGTCATGTGCGCGTTACAATCTACGATCGCGCGGCTTACGATCGCGCGGCTCGTGCCGCACCGTGACGCCGATCTCTCTCCGAGGCGGCGGCCGTTCGCCGGCGCGAGCCTTCAGCCCAGGACCCAGATCAGGAATCGCTCAACATGACTTATGTCGTCACCGAAAGCTGCATCAAATGCAAGTACACCGACTGCGTCGACGTCTGTCCGGTGGATTGCTTCCGCGAGGGCCCCAATTTCCTGGTGATCGATCCCGATGAATGCATCGACTGCACGCTCTGCGTTGCCGAGTGTCCGGTCGAGGCCATCTACGCCGAGGACGACGTGCCGGCCGACCAGCGTGCCTTCATCGAGCTCAATGCCGAACTCGCGCGCGAGTGGAAGCCCATCATCGAGAGCAAGCCCGGGCCGCCCGACGCCGATGAGTACAAGGACGTGAAGTCGAAGGCGCATCTGCTGGAACGATGAACTCAGTGTCTTGACGATTGCGAACTTCCGACTCGAGACACTAGCGCGGCGGGCGGTGCCGCGGCGTGCGCGTTCGGGCACACCGCATGGCGCCTGACCTCGCCGCCCTGCTGGCTGCCCAAGCCACGCTGGTAACCCCCAACCGGCGCCTCGCCGCGTTCGTTCGCCGGCGTTTCGATACCGATCGTCAGGCCGCGGGCCTTGGCACCTGGCCCTCGCCCGACATCCTGCCCTGGGCCGCCTGGGTGGCCCGCCTGCACGCCGACCTCTCGCGCTACCAGCCGGGGGCGCGCCTGCTCACCGCCGCCGAAGAACAGGCGGTGTGGCAGCAGGCCATCGCCGATTCGCCGCACGCCGATGCCTTGCTCGACACGGTGGCCACCGCCCGGATGGCGGTTGCCGCGCACCAGTTGAACATTGCGTGGCGATTGCACCCGGCGCAGTGGGCGCCGGGACGCTCGGGCGATTGCGAAGCGTGGCTTGCCTGGTCGAACGCCGTCGAACGCAAATGCCATACGCGCGGCTGGATGAGCCCCGCCCACCTGGTCGATCGGGTGGCATCGCTGCTGCCCGAGCAGCCGCAACGGGCGCCGCGGCGCCTGATCCTGCTCGGCTTCGACGACCTCACGCCACAGGAGCGCGGCCTGCTCGACGTGTTGCGCGGCCTCGGCACCGACATCGACGAGCGCCAGCCCGATGGCGTGGCCGCGGTCGTCGAGCGCCGCGAATACCCATCGGCGAGCGACGAACTCGCGGCGGTCGCGCACCAGACCCGTGCGCTGCTCGATGCCGACCCGGCACTGCGCGTCGGCGTCGTGGTTGCCGATCTTTCCGAAAGGCGCGCCGAAGTGGTTCGCGTATTCGACGACGCGCTCGAACCCGCCCGGGTCATCGGTGCCCACACCACGACGGCACGGCCGTTCAATGTATCGCTCGGTTTGCCGCTGGCCGACTATCCGCTGGTCACGACGGCACTCGCGGCGCTGCGTCTGGTGCGGGGCGAGTTACCGCTCACCGGGATGGGGGCCTTGCTGCGCAGCCCGTTCCTGGGCGAAGGCGAGACCGAATCGTCGGCGCGTGCACTGCTCGACGCGGCCTTGCGCGAGCGCCGGCAGCTCACGGTGAAGCTTGCGACCCTCAGGCGTGAAGCGAAAGGCGGCGCCCGGCGCCCGGGCCGCGCGTGCCCGGCCTTGCTCGCGCGCCTCGGCGCGTGGGAGCCACTCGCCACCGCAGCGCGCTCGCTGCGCCAGCGGCCGTCGGCGTGGAGCGGCACCTTCGTGGCGCTGCTGTCGGCGCTGGGTTGGCCGGGCGAACGAACACTGGACAGCGACGAGTTCCAGACCTGGCAGAAATGGCGCGAAGTCGTGTCCGGCTTGTCGATGCTGGACGACGTGCTGGGCAATCTCGGTGTCGGCGAGGCGCTGTCGTGGCTCTCGCGCTTGTGCACCGACACGTTGTTCCAGGCCGAATCCGACGCCGTGCCGGTGCAGATTCTCGGTCTGCTCGAAGCCACCGGACAGACCTTCGACCATCTGTTCGTGACCGGTCTGCACGACGAGGCCTGGCCGCCGCCCGCGCGCCCCAATGCGTTTCTGCCGGTGGCGTTGCAACGCGAGCGCGGTGTTCCGCATGCCAGTGCCGACTGGGAACGCGGCTTCGCTGAACGCACCACCGCGCTGTTGCGCTCGGGTGCGACGCACGTGCTGTTCAGCCACCCCACGCGCGACGGCGATCGCGAGCTGCGGGCGAGCCCGATGCTCGCCGGCATCGCGCTTGCCGCGCCGGACCACCCGACCACCGCCCCCGCGCGCAATGTCCGCAATGTCTACTGGCACCGCATCCTCGCCAGCGCACGCATCGAACGCCGATCGGACAGTTGGGCGCCGGCACTGCCGCGACCGCATCACAGCCCCGGCGGCGCCAACGTGTTCCGTGATCAGTCGGCGTGTCCGTTCCGGGCGTTTGCCCGGCATCGCCTCGGTGCCGCAACGCTGGCCGAAGCCGCGGTCGGCATCGACGCGTTGAGCCGTGGTCTGCTGCTGCATGGGGCCCTGGCGGCGTTGTGGGGCGAGATCGAATCGAGTTCCCGCCTGCTCGCCTTGACGGCGCCCGAGGTGGCAGCGGCGATCGCGCGCGCCGTCGACGCCGCCTGGGCCGAGTTCCTGCGGCAGCCGGGTCACGACGATCTGTCAGAAGCGCTCATCGCTGTCGAACGCCGCCGCATGGCGCATCTGCTCACCGCGATGCTCGATCTCGACCGGGTCCGGCCACCGTTCATCGTGCGCGATCGAGAAGCGCCGCGGCGGCTCGCGCTGAACGGGCTCGAGGTCGACGGCCGCATCGATCGCATCGACCTGCTGCCCGGGGATGTGCTGTTCATCATCGACTACAAGACCGGCAAGGAAGGTCCGGGCGTCTGGGCCAACGACCGCCCCGAACAACCGCAGTTGCCGCTCTACGCCGTGCTCGAAGACGGTGACGTCCGCGCGATCGCCTTCGGCAAGATGCGCGCCGACGGTGTGGGCTATGAGGGGGTGGGGCAATCCGTTGCGGCGTTCGGCGGCGTCGATGCCATCGAGAAGTCGAAGCGTTTCGCCGACGAGGGCGATTGGCCCGCGCTGATGGAGCGGTGGCGCGCCCGGCTCGCGAGTCTCGCCGACGAGTTCCTCGATGGCAGGGCCGATGTCGCGCCGACCAACGGCGCCATGACGTGCCGGTACTGCGACCTGGGGTCGTTGTGCCGCATCGCCGAGATCGGCAGCCCCGGCTACGGTATGTCCGACGCCGATCCCGACGACGATGAATGAACCGGTGAACGATGGCGACGTTGCCGACGCCGATGAGCGATTGCGCGCGATCGACGTCGACAAGTCCTTCATTGTCCAGGCGCCCGCCGGGTCGGGCAAGACCGAACTGCTGATCCAGCGCTACCTCGCGCTGCTTGCCCGCGTTGACGCGCCCGAAGAGGTGGTCGCCGTCACTTTCACCCGCAAGGCGTCGGCCGAGATGCGCGCCCGGGTGCTGCATGCCCTCGATCTCGCCGCCGATGACACCCCGCCGTCGCAGGCGCATCGATTGCAGACGTGGCGCCTCGCCCGTGCCGTGCGTGCACGCGATACCGCAATGCATTGGGGCCTGCGCGATTCGCCGTCACGGCTGCGGCTCCAGACCATCGATTCGATGTGCGCGAGCCTGACGCGGCAGATGCCGGTGCTCTCCGGATTCGGCGCGCAACCCGAATCGCTCGAGAACGCCGCCGAGTTGCACCAGGAAGCCGCCCGCCGCACGCTGGCGCTGCTCGACGCGGGGGGTACCGGGGCGGCCGCGGTGGAACGCCTGCTCACCCACCTGGACAACGAGATCCCGCGTATCGAATCGCTGCTCGCCAGAATGTTGTCGCGGCGCGACCAGTGGTTGCGCCATGTGGTGTCCGGCGCTCGCGAGATCGATCGCGCGACCCTCGAGCGAGCGCTGGTGGGATGGGTCGAAGACCATCTGGCCGACCTGATCGCCGCCGCGCCCGATCGTATCGAAGAGGCGCTGTTCCGGATCGTGCGTGACGCCGCGGCCAATCTGGTCGTCCAGAACATCTGGTCGGAGCTGGCCGGGCTCGCCGACCTGACCCGCTTGCCCGGCGCGTCCGCATCGGACGCCGGCGCGTGGCGGGTGCTGGCGGGCCTGCTGCTGACCCAGAAGGGCGAGCCCCGCAAGGCGTTCACCGCGAAGGACGGATTCCTCGCGCCGAGCAGCACCAAAGACCCGGCGGAGAAGCGGCGGCGATCCGCGCTCAAGCAAGACATGGAAGCGCTGGTGGCGACGGCTGCCGGGCACCCCGGGTTCATCGATCTGTTGCAGGGCGCGCGCGCGTTGCCGCCGGTGACCTACACCGACACGCAATGGCAAGTGCTCGCGGCGCTCGTCCACCTGCTGCCGGTGGCCGTGGCCCAGTTGACGCTGGTGTTTCGCGAACGCCGCCAGGTCGATTTCACCGCGATCGCGCAAGCCGCCGTGCAGGCGCTCGGCCCCGAAGGTGAGCCCACCGACCTCGCGCTCGCGCTCGACTACCGCCTCCGGCACCTGCTGGTCGACGAGTTCCAGGACACCTCGCAATCGCAATATGACCTGCTCTCCAGACTCACCGCCGGCTGGGAGCCGGACGACGGCCGCACGCTGTTCGTGGTCGGCGATCCGATGCAGTCGATCTACCGCTTCCGCGAAGCGGAGGTGGGTCTGTATTTGCGCGCCCGCCATCGAGGCATCGGCACGGTGACGCTGGAGCCGCTGACGCTGCGCGTGAACTTCCGCTCGCAGGGCGGCATCGTCGACTGGCTCAACGACACCTTTGGCCAGGTGCTGCCGACCCGCGAAGACATCGCGGTCGGCGCGGTGCCGCATGCGGCGTCGGTTGCGGTACATCCCGGGCTGGTCGGCGATGCTGTCGAGATTCATCCGCAGCTCGTCAACGATGCCGATGCCGAGGCTGCGCAGGTTGCCGGCGTCGTGCGCGCCGCCCTTGCCGCCGATCCCGACCACAGGGTCGCGATCCTGGTACGAGCCCGGTCGCACCTCGCCGCCATCATGCCCGCGTTGAAGGCCATCGGCTTGCGGCCGCAGGCCATCGATGTCGAGGCGCTCGGCGAGCGCCCGGTCATCCAGGATCTGCGCGCGCTGACGCGTGCGCTGTTGCACCCCGCCGATCGGTTGGCGTGGCTCGCCTTGTTGCGCGCGCCCTGGTGCGGCTTGACCCTGGCCGACCTCGAAGCGCTCGCCGGCGGCGAGCGCCACGCGGCGATTCCCGATCTGCTCGCGAGCGACGAACGCCTGGCCACGCTTTCCGCCGACGGTCAGGTGCGCGCCGCAGCGTTGCGCGACCGACTGCGTTCCGTGCTCGCGCGGCGTCGTCGGGTATCGCTGCGCCGCTGGATCGAGCACGCCTGGCTCGCGATCGGCGGGCCGGCAACGGCAGACGGCGTGGCCGCGCTCGACGATGCCGAGGTGTACTTCGACCTGCTCGACGAACTCGGCGAGGCCGGCGACCTGCTCGACTTCGCCACGCTCGACACGCAGCTCGCCACGCTCTATGCGCGCCCCGACCCCGAAGCCGATCCGCGCCTGCTGGTCATGACCATGCACAAGGCCAAGGGCCTGGAGTTCGACGTCGTCATCCTGCCGCGGCTCGGCACCCGCCCGCGCGGCAGCGACGCCGAACTCCTGCTGTGGCTGGAGCGTCCGCGCCGGCACGGCGCGATCGACCTGGTGCTGGCGCCGATCGGCGATCGCACCGGGCAGGACAAGGCGATGTACGACGCCGTGCGCGATCTCGGGAAGCAGAAGGACGACCACGAGGTGGTGCGACTCGTCTACGTGGCGGCCACGCGTGCGAAGTCGCGTCTGCATCTGTTCGGCCACGTCACGGTCAACGACGATGAGCCGCGGGTTGCCGCCGGGTCGCTGCTGAAGGTGCTGTGGCCGGTGGTCGAGGCCGACTTCCTCGATGCGATCTCGCTGCAGCAAAGCGCCACGATCACCGACATGGACGACGAGGAGACCGACGCCGTTGCACCGGCCATTCGCCGTTTTATCGCCGACTGGCAGCCACCGCCGCCAGCGCCAGGCGTGGTGGTGCCGACCGCGCCCGTGCCCGATGCCGGTGGCGAAACGGTGCAGGTGGAATTCTCGTGGGCGTCCGAAACCGCGAAGCACATCGGCACCGTGGTGCACCGCTGGTTGCAGACGATGGCGGAGGAGGGGCTCGATCACTGGACCGCCGATCGCATCGCCGGCCTGCGCGGCGTTTTCGACCGCGACCTGGCGGCGCTCGGCGTGCCCGAGTCGGCACGGGTGGTGGCGCTGCCCCGGGTGGCAGACGCGCTCGGTACGTCGCTCACCGACGAGCGCGCCCGATGGATATTGTCCGCGCATCGCGAAGCGCAAAACGAACTGCGCCTCACCAGCGTGCTCGATGGCAACGTGCAACACATCGCCATCGATCGCACCTTTGTCGACGCTTCGGGCACGCGCTGGATCATCGATTACAAGACCGGCATCCGCGAAGGTGCCGGCCGCGAGGGCTTTCTCGACAACGAGCAGTTGCGCTATCGCGAGCAGCTCGACCGCTATGCCGCTGCGATGGCCGGCATCGATGCACGGCCGATACGGCTGGCGCTGTACTTTCCGCTGATGAAGGGCTGGCGCGAATGGGAGGCTTTGTTGCCGGGCAGATGATCCGGATCATGGCGATCGTCATGCGTTGGTCATGCGATCGCCGCCGATACCGCGACGCCTGCAATGCATGAACCGTTTGCACCATGCCCGCGCCGCACGGCAACAACATGGGCGACACAGTGTCACGCCAGCATCACCGGGCAGGTCAGCCGTCATTCGAACGCGCAGACACCCACCCGGAGACACTGCCATGCCAGTTCTGAAACCTCTCGCCGCTGCGCTCTCGCTCGCCCTCGCGGCCGGCACCGCCCACGCTGACGTCAACACGCTCGTCGGCTTTTCGCTGCTGCCCGCCAACACTTTCTCCAACGGCCCCACGTCCGGCCAGTTCGCCGGCGCGGGTGCCGGCGGCAATCCGCTGCCGCTGATCGACAAGCAACCGGTCCAGGGCTTCTCGGCCGTGCTGAGCGGTCCGACACCCGGCTCCTACTACGTGATGCCCGACAACGGCTTCGGCGCCAAGACCAACTCGGCCGACGCGCTGCTGCGCGTGTATTCGATCAAGCCGGCGTTCAAGACCGCCACCGGTGGCACGGGCACGGTCGGCGCGGTCAACTACAGCAGCGGCGCCGGTCTGGCGTCGTTCAACAACGCGAGCCACATCACGCTGGCCGATCCCAACCGCAAGCTGGGCTTCACCATCCAGGCGGACTACGACCGCTACTACAACAACGCGGCCAACCCCCTGGTGGACTCTTCGATCAAGGCCGGCCGCCTGCTCACGGGCGCCGACTTCGACATCGAGTCGGTGCGCAAGGACAAGAACGGCAACCTGTGGTTCGGCGAGGAGTTCGGTCCGTTCCTGGTCAAGACCAATGCCAATGGCGTGGTGCAGCGCCAGGAGATCGCACTGCCAGGTGTCCAGGCGCCGCAGAACCCCTACCTCAACGGCGGCACGCCGAACCTGGGCCAGTCTCGTGGTTTCGAGGGCATGGCTATCAACCCGGCCGGCGACAAGCTCTATACGCTGCTCGAAGGCACCGTGACCGGCGACCCGGCCAAGAGCCTGCGCATCAACGAGTTCAGCATCGACACCGAGAGCTACACCGGCAAGAGCTTCATGTACCAGCTCGAGGCCAGTGGCACCAACATCGGCGACATGACCGCGATCAATGACCACCAGTTTCTGGTGATCGAACGCAACGGCGATACCGCCACCACCCCCGGCGGCAACCCGTTCAAGAAGATCTTCCTGGCGGACATCGGCGGCGTCGCCAACGGCGGCACGGTGACGAAGACTGAGGTGGTCGACCTCATGAACATCGCCGATCCGAATGACCTGAATGGCGACGGCAACACCAAGTTCACCTTCCCGTTCGTGACCATCGAGAGCGTGCTGCCGCTGGACAAGCGGACCTTGCTGGTGCTCAACGACAACAACTATCCCGGCGTGGGCGGTCGCAACGCGGGTTCCGACAACAACGAGATGCTGCTGATCCATCTGGCGAGTCCGCTCGATCTGGCAAACCCGGTGCCCGAGCCCTCCACCTACGCGATGATGGCTGGCGGACTCGGCCTGATCGGGCTTATGGCGCGTCGTCGGCGCGCGACCCGCTGAAGCACCGCAGCAGGCTTCTGTTTTGACGGTGCCGTTTTGATTCGGGCATAGGTACCGGGCTCGCGCCGGCACATATGCCATGGAACTGATCGAACACAGCATCGCCCTGATTCTGGCGGTGGCGGTGGCGGTGGCGGTGGCGGTGCCGGTGGCGCTCGTCGGCGCGCTCGCGCTGCGCCTGGCGGTGCCGCTGGCGGTGCCGCTCATCGCCGCCGGCGTCGCGTTGAGCGCGAAGCGCGCATCGCGGAGGCCCAGGCCGGCCTGGCGCTGCTGAAGGCCGAGATACCCGACGCGGCCGACATCGCGTTCGTCGAGGCCCTGACTCGCGAATACGAGCGGTGCATCCGCCACGCCACCGAACCGGAAGCCGACGAAGACGACGAAGACGATGAAATGACCGCCCGCCTCGCCGCCGAGCGCGACCTGACCTTGCGCGCCCTGCCCGCCGAGCGCCGCTACCTGCATGCCTTGCGCGACACCCACAAGATCAACGAGCAGGTGCTGTTCGCCATCCAGCGCGAGCTCGACTTCAAGCAGGCCAGCCTGTCGGTGGGCGGCGGCGCCCACGGGCATTGATGCCCGTCGTAGCGCAGCGCCCGCCCGGCCGCCGGCGGCCTGAGTCCGCTGGCCTTCGGCAGGCGACAGGCAGTCCGCAAGGACTCTGTCTGTGTCCGGCCTCAGATCGCGAAGGGCGCTTTTGCCTTAGCGCATGCGGATCTTGCCGCCTGCGCCGCCACCCATCCCGCCGAGGGCGCCCGGCGGCATGCCGCCCGGGCTACCGCCCGGCAGCACGATCGACGACGCGGCCTGGCGCCGGTATTCCTCGATCTCGCGCACCATGCGTTCCACGGCTTCTTTCGCGGCGGGCGGATAGCCGGCCACCGCTTCCGACAGGTTGGTGGCGTCGATCTCGAAGCTCAGCGGCAGAGTGCCCATGGTGGTGTACATCTGCGCCTCGCCCACATAGCTCGTGGGACGGGTGATATCGGGTGCGCCGTCGGCTTTCACCGGCGTGAGCACGCGGATGGTGCCCATCTTGCGGTCGGTGTAGATTTCTTCACGATAGAGGTCGGCAGCGTCCATCGTGGGTTCGGGGAGTTTCGGTTCGGCCATGGTCGTCTCGGTTCGGGAGCGGAGATGAAAGAAACGATTTTACCAAGGCGGCACCGCCGATTCACCTGCCACGTTGCGGTGCGGGTGCGACGCGATGGCTGACCAGCCCGCCGGACTGGCGGGTTTCTCGCTGGCGGGACGACGAGCGCTCGTTACCGGTGGTGGTCGCGGCATCGGTCGCGCGCTTGCCCTTGGCCTCGCGGCTGCCGGCGCCCGTGTGGTGGTCGCCGCCCGCACCGATGGCGAGATCGAACA
>JANMWG010000295.1:0-8232 GCA_031393885.1 Betaproteobacteria bacterium
CATCCCGGCCATGATGGTGTTGCGCGCCATACCAGTGGCTGCCGCAACCTGCGCTACCCCACCGCGCCCCAGCACCTTCGCCTCGGCGGCAGCGAAGGCCCGCCGCTGGCGTTCATCCAGGCGCTCGCTCATGAGCTTCCAACGCTGCGCGATCAGCGATTCCGATTGCATGAACACCAGCATAGAAAGTCACGTTAAATTGATCATGTTATTTATTAACTAACAATAACCCTGAGCGCAAGAACGTGTGCACGAGACATGGCTTCATTGCGATCGTGAAGTTCATAGAGTATACGTCGCAATGGTTGACATTTGAAAATGTCTACTTTCCACCGCAAGAGACGCTCAACGTTTTGGCTGCTGTTGCTGCCATGAGTTGACGCGGCTAGAATGTGTATGTTCTATAGGAGTATACATATATGCGCACAAACATCGTCATCGACGACAAGCTCATGGAGGCTACGCTGAAGGCCACCGGCATAAAGACCAAGCGCGAAGCGGTGGAGCAAGGGTTGCGGACGCTTCTTCGCTTGAAGCAGCAGACCGAACTGCGCAAGCTGCGGGGCAAGTACGAGTGGGTGGGCGATCTGGACGCAATGAGACGCGACAAGTGATCCTTGTCGACTCCAGCGTTTGGATCGACTTCTTCCGCAACAGGCCGACGCTACAGGCTGAGTGGCTAGATCGGAATCTTGGCGTTGAAGGCCTGGTGGTCGGGGACCTGATCCTTGCCGAGGTTCTGCAAGGATTCAGGGACGACAAGGGGTTCAACGAGGCCAAGCGACTCCTCAGACAACTCGAGCAAGTCAATGTCGGGGGTGCCGATCTAGCCATCGAAGCGGCCCGGAACTACCGCAGACTGCGAGCCGTTGGCGTGACTGTCCGTGGAACGGTCGACGCGCTCATCGCGACCCGCTGCTTGGCAGATGGCCTTCGGCTGCTACACAGCGATCGTGACTTTGATGCCTTCGAGGAACATCTTGGTCTACGCGTGGTGAACTGCGAGGCCTGACGATTCGCATCAGCAGCCTGCCGGTGCGGTTCCGCTGCATGCGCAGAGTTGGCCGCCTCCGCGATCGCGGCAATGACTGAGCTGCGGCTCGGTGAACTGTGGGAAGTGGCCACCGTGTGCAGCTGAGCCGATCACCGGCGCGCGGCTGTTCGGCGCGGCGCCGGCGCCGCGGGCTGGGCGAAGACCTCGAGGTACAACTTTTCATCGAGCTGGGGCAATTCGCGCTGCGCGGCGGCGGAGTCAATGCGCAGCAGTAGTCGGAAAAACTTCGGGTCGTGCAGCAGGGCTTGGCACACTTGAATGGTCTCTTGGCTTGGTAACCGGAGACTCCCCCGAAGGGTTCGTTTGTTCAAGTTCCCCGAGGGGGATCACCGGCTCAACCTCACGCTGCTTGACCAATTCGGCGGCCAAGACCATCAAGATCGGTGACCGTGCTCACCGGGCCCTGGCGTCATGCCGGTCGTCGACCGCTTAGCGCGCACCTTGGGCGGTAGAAGATACCTCGCCTCATCACTGGGGAGTACCATTCAGCCATGCAAGTCGCCACCGGCACGGTCGTCAACGGCAAGATCGTCCTCGAAGGCGTACCTCTGGCTGAGGGAGCCAAGGTCACCGTCGTCACTAGAGGCGCTGACGAGAGCTTCTCGCTGAGCGAGTCGCAGGAGAACGAGCTTCTTTCCTCCATCGCCGAGATCGAGCGCGGCGAGTACGTCACATTGGAAGAACTGCTCGCGTCGCTGCCGCAACGCGGGTAGTCGATGGCTCTACGGGTCAAGATCTCGGCCCGTGCAGCCAATGAGGTCCGCAAGGCCGCCGCGTGGTGGCTCGCCAACCGCCCATCCGCACTTGGTGCTCACCATCGCCGCCGATTTCGGCGAGTCCGTCAGACTTCTCGCTGAACAGCCAAGCATCGGTGCGAAGTACGACGGTTCGCGAACTCCAGTGGTTCGTCGTCTCTTTCTCAGCAGGGTTGGCTACTTCGTCTACTACCGCGCCGACGCGACCGAACTTAAAGTTCTCGCGTTCTGGCACGCCAGCCGCGAACGCCAGCCAGCGGTATGAGAAAGGTGCCGCCCCCATCGCTCAAGCGGACACGCACCGGAATGCCGCTCCAGGCCCTCATGTCATTCTGGGAAGAACGGCGGGTGACCCTGGGCCGGGCGGAAAGCGAGCAAACCCTGCTGGTGGTCCATACGTTGCGCTGGATCGAACCCACCGGGATCAAGGTGCGGATCATCTCCGCACGCAAGGCCGACCGGCGGGATGAGATCCGCGATTACGAGAATGCGCCGCGGTAGCGGCCCACTGTGAAGGTAAGGCAATGAGGGATACTTAGCGGGAAATCGAGATCATCGAGGCGGCGAAATAAGCCATCGATCGGCCAAGGCGCACAGAGGTGACCTGCTCACGAAGCCCTTCTTTGCGTTTGTGAGAGCCTCCGCCGGGTCTTGACCACCACATCACTGATCTCGCGGATCACCGGAACGGCAGCGCCCTGTATTTCCTGCCGGCGGGCTGCGTGTACTTGCGAAGTTGATTGCGGGATGTGGTGATGCAAGACCCTACGCCAACAGCACCGCCTGCTTCGAATGCAGGAACCACTCGTCGATGATGACGTTGCGCGTGAACCAGGGGCTGCCCATGAGGCGGGCGCCGACCATGCGTTTGAGGCCTTCGGGCAGATAGTCGGTGAAGCTCTTGGCCTGGCGCGCGCCGAAGCGCTGGATCATCTTGGCTTGGTAGGGCGCAAGGCGTTCCGGGCTGTAGTTGCCGGCGGCATCGATGAGCGTCTCGGCGGCAAAGATCGCCGATTCGACGGCGGGGCGAATGCCTTCACCGCTCTGCGGATAAGCCAGGCCGGCGGCGTCGCCGATCAACAACGCGCCCGCGGCAACCAGCGGGCGGGGCGCATGGTTGTAGAGCAGGTAGGCGTGGCCGCCGAATTTCTCCGGCATGTCCTGCGGGACCTTGCGCTTCGACTTGAGCCATTGCACGAATGCCGCCACGTGCTCGGCGAGACGGTGGTTGTCTTCGCGGCCGAGGCCCACGTTGAGATAGCCACCCTTGCGGAACACCCAGCCGTAGCCCTTGAGGTCTTCGCAGAAATAGAGCTCGGGCAGGTGGGCTTCGGCGAGGCAATCGCGCTGCTGGGCGTCGGTCATGAGGAACTCGATTTCCTGCGCCGCGACGATGGTTTCGGCCTGCCCGAGCTGCACGCCGAGCGAGCGGGCCACCGGGCAGAAATGGCCGCCGGCACCGATCACCACCCTGGCTTCGATCGCATCGTTGGCAACCCAATGGTCGTCCTTGCGCACCAGCGTCTTGAGTTGCGCGGCATCGGCCACGTGCGCGCCAGAGCGTTCGAGCAGGTAGGCATCGAATTCGTAGCGCCGGATGCCGTAGCTGACCGGTTTGGTGTACTCGGAGCGGACTTCCTTGCCGCGGATCAGCCCGGTGATGAAGCCGGTGATGGGCTGCAGCGTGCGGCCGCCGGCAAGATAGTCGTCGATGTCGAAGCGGATCTCCTCGACCACGGCGGGCGTGACCCAGCCGGCGCAAATCTTGTCGCGCGGAAACATCTTCTTGTCGAGGATGGTGGCCTCGATGCCGGCCCGTCGCAGCTTCCAGGCACAGGTGGAACCGGCCGGACCGCCGCCGACGATCAGCACTTCGCACTGTTTCATGACGGCCTCGGGCTCGCGGGGTAGAGATGCTCGCGTGACATCGGCACCGTGTTGTCGCGCGGCCGGGCAAACACGATCTGGAACAGTTGCAGCGACCCCATCAGGAACGACGCCTTGGAACCGGCGAGGTACAGGCGCCACATGCGCACGAAGCGTTCGTCGTACATGCGGCGGATCTCGTCGGTGTGCTGCTCGTAGCGGTCGAGCCAGGCCTGCAGCGTAGCCGCGTAGTGCAACCGCAGGTTTTCAACATCGAGGACGGACAACTCGTTGCTTTCGAAGATGGCCATCATCTCGGCCAGCGTGGCCGGATAGGCGCCGGGAAAGATGCGCTTCTCGATCCAGGCGTTCATCGGTGCGGCACGGTTGCGACCGATCGAGTGGATCAGGCCACGGCCGCCGGGCTTGAGCACCCGCTCGATGACGTCGCCCAGCGCCGGATAGTTGTCGACGCCCACGTGCTCGAGCATGCCGATCGACACGAAGGCGTCGCACTTGCCATCCATGTTGCGGTAGTCGTCGAGCACGTATTCGACCCGGTCTGACAGACCCTCGGCCTGCGCCCGTTCGCGCGCGAACTTCACCTGTTCCTGCGAGATGTTGTAGGCCCTGACCTTGGCCACGCCGTAGTTCTGGGCCAAGTGGCGCGCCAGGCCACCCCAGCCGCAGCCGGCCTCGAACACAACGTCACCAGGCTTGATCTGGAGCTTGCGCGCCACGTGGTCGAGCTTGGCGATCTGGGCTTCCTCGATGGTCATGCCGGGGCGCGGGTAGTAGGCACAGGTGTACTGCATGCGCGCGGTGTCGAGCCAGAGCTTGTAGAAGTCGTTGCCGAGGTCGTAGTGATGGTGGATGTTGGCCTTGGAGCCGGCCAGCGTGTTCGGGCGCGGCCGGTTGAGCCAGCGCAGGAAGCGCGCCTTCGCCGATTTGTCGGGCAGGGCGTCGAGCCCGAGGTAGACCGAGTCGAGGAAGCCGACCAGGTCGCCTTCGACATCAATGCGCCCGGCGCTGTAGTCGTCGCCGGTGAACAGCTCGGGGTTGACCAGCATGCGCAGCAACGCGCCGCGGTCGTGAATCACCAGGCGGGCGATCGGCGGCTGGTCGCCGCTGGCGATTTCCTGGCCGGTCCAGAGAGCGATGCGGATCGGGGGGTAGCCACAAACCTCGAGCAGCTTGCTGAGCATGCTGCGTTCGATGGCGGTGATGGTGCCGCGGCCGACGGTGCCGGCGGCAGCGGGTTGAAACTGAAGATGGCCCTCTTCTCGATCCATCGACAAGCTCCAGAAAATCTCAGGCGACCAGCATATTGTGGCGCAACACGGCGGCGATGACCATCGGGCAGAGAGGGGTGCGCCGAACGATCAGGCGTGTACCGGCCGCCGCAGCGCTGCAACCACCGCCCGGGTGACCTCGGCCGTGGTTGCCGTGCCGCCGAGATCGGGGGTGAACAGCCGTGCCGCAGTCACGGTCTCGATGGCCCCCATCAGCCGGGCTGCGGCGCGCGGCTCGCCCAGGTGCTCGAGCAGCAACGCGCCGGTCCAGAATGTTGCCACCGGATTGGCGATGCCGCGCCCGGTGATGTCGAAGGCCGATCCGTGGATCGGCTCGAACATGGACGGAAAGCGGTGCTCCGGATTGAGGTTGGCCGTGGGCGCGATGCCCAGGCTGCCGGCCAGCGCCGCGGCGAGGTCGGACAGGATGTCGGCATGCAGGTTGGTGGCAACCATCACGTCGAGCGTCTCGGGCTTGAGCACCATGCGGGTGGTGGCGGCGTCGACCAGTTCGCGGTCGGTGGTCACGTCGGGAAACCCGGCGGCAACTTCCTGGAAGATCTCGTCCCACAGCACCATGCCGTGCCGCTGGGCGTTCGATTTGGTGATGAGCGTGAGGTGGCGTCGCGGTCGCGAACGCGCCAGCGTGAACGCGAAGCGCATGATGCGGGTCACGCCGACGCGGGTGAAGATCGCCACCTCGGTGCCGACCTCGCACTCCTGCCCGCGATGCGAGCGCCCGCCCTGGCCCGAGTATTCGCCTTCGCTGTTCTCGCGGATGATCACCCAGTCGATCGCCTCGGGGCGCGCGAGCTTCAGCGGCGACTCGATGCCGGGCAGGATGCGCGTGGGCCGCACGTTCGCATACTGGTCGAAGCCCTGGCAGATGGCCAGGCGAAGGCCCCACAGCGACAGATGATCGGGCACCTCGCGCGACCCGACCGCGCCGAAGTAGATCGCATCGAACCCGCGCAACTGGTCGAGGCCGTCGTCGGCCATCATCCGCCCGTGCTTCAGGTAGTAGTCGCTGCCCCAAGGAAAATGGGTGATGCCGAGATCGAAGTCGCCCTGCGCCGAAGCAACGGCGGCGAGGACTTCGAGGCCTGCGGCGATGACCTCGGTGCCGATGCCGTCACCGGGGATGGCGGCGATGCGATGGTGTCTCATGGGCAAAGGTTCGAAGGCATCAGAAGTTGACGTTGGCGCCGCCCTTTAGCTTGAGCATCGCGCGCGCGTCGTCCGGTGTGGCGATCTCCAGGCCCAGTTCCTCGAGGATGCGGCGGATCTTCGACACCTGGTCGGCGTTGGATTGCGCCAGCGTGCCCTTGCCGATCCAGAGGCTGTCTTCCAAGCCCACGCGCACGTTGCCGCCCATCACGGCCGACATCACGGCGATCGGCATCTGGCCGCGACCCGCGCCCAGCACCGACCAGAAGTAGTCGTCGCCGAACAGGCGGTCGGCGGTGCGCTTCATGTGCAGCACGTCTTCCGCGTGATTGCCGATGCCGCCGCGCAGCCCGAACACCGATTGGATGAACAGCGGCGGCTTGAGCAAGCCACGGTCGAGGAAGTGCGCGGCCGTGTACAGGTGACCGATGTCGTAGCACTCGATCTCGAAGCGGGTGTCGTTGCCGCCGCACAGCGTGAGGATGTTGGCGATGTCCTTGAAAGTGTTCTTGAAGATGCGGTCGTCGGAGGCGGCGAGGTAGGGCCGCTCCCAGTCGTACTTGAAGTCCTTGAAGCGGTCGAGCATCTCGTACAGGCCGAAGTTCATCGAGCCCATGTTGAGCGAGGCGACCTCGGGCTCGAGCTGCAGCGCCGGTTGCAGGCGCTCCTCGATCGTCATGTTCGGGGCGCCACCGGTGGTGAGGTTGATGACCACGTTCGAGGCTGCCTTGATCTTGGGCAGGAAGCGCTTGAACATCTCCGGGTCCTGCGTTGGACGGCCGTCTTCGGGCATGCGCGCGTGCAGGTGGACGATGGCGGCGCCGGCTTGCGCCGCGCCGATCGCGGCGGCGGCGATCTCGTCCGGTGTCACCGGCAGGTAGGGCGACATCGATGGCGTGTGGATCGCGCCGGTCGCGGCGCAGGTGATGATGACTTTCTTGGTGGCTGCCATGGTGTTCCTCCGGAGGTTGGACTGTTGCGGCCTGGTCGCAGCGGACTGCTATCTGCCGGTTTTTTGATCGAGATCGCGCTTGTGCGCGATGAGCGCCATCAGGCGCCGGTCGCGCCAGGCTTCGCGCGCGGCGTGCTGGTCCTGCGGCATGCGCTCGCGACGTTCGGCTTCGACCTTTGCCACCAGCGCGGCGTCCCACGGCTTGTGGGTTACACCGGCCATCATGCCGCAAAGCTTCTCGCCGAAACGGGCGGCGTAGTCGGAAACGCCACCCGGCGCATTCAGGTCGATGGTCTCGAACGGCCCCATGAACGACCAGCGCAGGCCCAGACCGTCGCGGATGGTCTTGTCGAGATCCTCGGTCGACACGAAGCCCTCGTCGACCAGACGGAACGACTCCAGCAGGAGCGCCGCCTGCAGCCGGTTGAGAATGAAGCCCTCGATCTCCTTGCGCACCAGGATCGGCACCTGGCCGACGCGGGTATGCAGCGCGATCGTGCGCTCGACGATCTCGGGCGCGGTGAACGGTGCCGGGGAGATTTCGACGATCGGCACCACATGCGGCGGATTGACCGGATGCGCCACCAGGCAGCGATGCCTGCCCTTCAGGTGGCCGGCGAAGCGCGAGGTCTGGATCGTGGACGTCGATGACGCCAGGATGCAGTCGGGTTTGGCGGCGGCGTCGAGTTCGGCGTAGACCTTCTGCTTGACGTCTTCGCGCTCGGAAGTGTTTTCCTGGACGTAGTCGGCACCGTCGAGCGCTTCGGCGATGGATGCCGCGCCGGTGACACGCGCTGCCGCACGCTCCGGTGGCTCCGTGATGAGACCGAAGCTCGCGCTCTCGCGCAGACCGTCCGCGATGAGCGCGAGCGCGTGGTCGGTGGCGCCCGGGGCGTTGTCGTAGAGCTTGACGTCATGTCCCGCGCGGGCGAACACCATGGCCCAGGCACGACCGATCAGACCGGAGCCGATGACGGCGATTTTTTCCATGTTTCAGCGATCCTGCGATAAGGATACGAGGTTGTGTAGGGGGATCGATCCGTCTGAGGAGCGAAGGGACAGCGCCCACAGGGTGCCAGCGGCCGGAGGCCGCTGTCGTTCGGCAGGCACAGACAGTCCGCAGGGACTGTCCGTGTCCGGCCTCAC
>JANMWG010000318.1:0-13270 GCA_031393885.1 Betaproteobacteria bacterium
GTTGTTGCGGTGCGCGCTGGCGCCAGATGGTCTTCGCCACCGTGCCTGAAACTTTTCGGATGATAGCAGCAGGCCGTCACGCAATGCGCCGCGCCAGGTCCGCGCATCGGGCGGAGCATCGAGCGGCGCGGCGGTCGAGGCAGGCGGCGGGGGCACGGTGCTACCATCTGCGCTGATTCTTTTTTTCAGCGGCCGTCCCGGCGGCGGTAACAACATGCCCAGTTCCGACCAGATTCTGCGGACCTTCGACCCCGAGTTGTGGGGCGCCATCGCCACCGAGCGCGAGCGTCAGGAGGATCACGTCGAACTGATCGCCTCCGGGAACTACACCAGTCCGCGCGTATCGGCGGCGCAGATGTCGTTGCTCACCGACCAGCAAGCCGGCGGCTACCCCGGCAAGCGTGACCGCGGCGGTTGCGACTTCGCCGCCGTTGCCGAGCGGCTGGCGATCGATCGCTGTCGGCAACTGTTCCGCGCCGAATACGCCAACGTGCAGCCGCATTCCGGCTCGCAGGCCAATCAGGCGGTCCACCTGGCGCTGTTGAATCCGGGCGACACGATCCTCGGCATGCCGCTCGCGCATGGCGGGTGCCTGACGCACGGTGCGCCGGTCGGTCTGTCCGGCAAGGTCCACCATGAGGTGGCCTACGGGCTCGACGCGGACGAGGTCATCGACTATGCCCAGGTCGAGGCGCTCGCCCACCGGCATCGCCCGCGACTGATCGTCGCCGGTGCCGCGGCCTACTCGCTGCGCATCGACTTCAAGCGGTTCCGGCGCATCGCCGACGCCGTCGGCGCGTTGCTGATGGTCGACATGACGCACCATGCCGGGCTGGTCGCCGCCGGCCTCTATCCCAACCCGGTCGGGGTGGCGGATGTCGTCACCGGCAGCACCGACAAGACGTTGCGCGGTCCCCGTGGTGGGTTCATCCTGGCCCGCGAGGCCCATGGGAGCGCACTCGATTCGGCGGTCTCCCCAGGAGTGCACGGCAGCCCCATGATGCACATGATCGCCGCGAAGGCGGTCGCGTTTCTCGAGGCGATGTCCCCCGGGTTCCGTTCCTACCAGGAGAGAGTCATCGACAACGCAGCGACGCTCGCCCGGGTCCTGACCGATCGTGGCTTGCGCATCGTCTCCGGCGGTACCGAGTGCCACATGATGCTGGTCGACCTGCGTGCGATCGGCATCACCGGCGACGAAGCCGAGGCGGTGCTGGGCCGCGCCCACGTGACCGTCGACAAGAATGCCATCCCGAACGATCCGCGGCAGCCGGCAGCGACCAGCGGGTTGCGTCTGGGGTCGCCGGCCGTCACGACGCGGGGTTTCGGGCCGGCGGAAATCGAGCAGCTCGGTCATGTCATTGCCGATGTGCTCGAGGCGCCTCGCGACGATGCCGTCGTCGCCCGGTCGGCGTCCGCCGTCACGGCTCTGTGCGCGCGATTCCCGGTTCATGGGCAACCGATGGTCCCGCCGGCGAGCCGCTCGCGCCCGACGCTCGTCGTCGCCAGATGAGATGAGATCTCCCCCCCAGCCGGCGCTGCGCTCCGCTCCGGCTTCCCCCCCGCGGGGGCGCAGCATTCCTCGGGGAACCCTGCGGATGCTGCCCGAGGTGAGGTCCACCCCCAGGCTGCGCTGCGCCTTCCCCCAGGGGGTGCAACGTCCTCGGGGGACCCTGTGGGCGCTGCCCCTTCGCTGAGGTGAGGTCAACCCTAACGTCCCTGCGTCCGACTTCCCTGTGGGGAACACCGGACGCAGACCTTCTCCATTCATGAAGTGCCCGTTCTGCGGCAACGTGGACACCCAGGTGGTGGACTCCCGCGTGGGCGAGGATCGCGACAGCGTCAAGCGCCGGCGCCGCTGCCCATCCTGCGACAAGCGCTTCACGACCTGGGAGACAGTGGAACTGCGCATGCCCCAGGTGGTCAAGTCGAGCGGTAACCGTGCCGAATTCGGCGCCGACAAACTGCGCACCAGCTTCACCCGCGCGTTGCACAAGCGCCCGGTGCCGACCGATCTGGTGGATGCCGCGATCCAGCGCATCACCCAGAAGCTGCTGTCCCTGGGCGAGCGCGAGGTGCCGTCGAGCCTGATCGGGCAGATGGTCATGAAGGAACTGGCGCGGCTGGACAAGGTGGCCTACATACGATTTGCCTCGGTGTACCGCAGCTTCCAGGACGTCGATGACTTTCGCGATGCCATCGAGGAAGTGGCGAAACCGGTGCCGAAACGCCGCCGTGCCGTCGCCGGACGCTGATGGAATTCTCCACCGATGATCATCGCCACATGGCGCATGCGCTGCGGCTGGCGGCACGCGGGCTGAACACGACCACGCCGAATCCGCGCGTGGGCTGTATCCTCGTGCGCCACGGCAGCGTGGTCGGCGAGGGGTGGCACGAACGCGCCGGCGAACCTCATGCCGAGGTGCATGCGCTGCGTGCCGCGGGCACCGCGGCCAGGGGTGCCACGGCGTACGTCACGCTCGAGCCCTGCGACCACCATGGCAGGACCCCTCCCTGCACCGAAGCGCTGATCGCCGCCGGCGTGAAACGCGTCGTTGCCGCCATGACCGATCCGAACCCGCAGGTGTCAGGCCGGGGTTTGGCGCGGCTGCACGCAACGGGTATCGAAACCGCGAGTGGTCTGATGAGCGCCGAGGCAACCGAACTCAATGTCGGCTTCGTGTCGCGCATGACCCGGCAGCGCCCGTGGCTGCGGGCCAAGATCGCCGCCAGCCTCGACGGCAGGACCGCGCTCGCGAATGGCGCGAGCCAATGGATCACGGGGCCGGCGGCGCGGCGTGACGGCCATCGCTGGCGCGCCCGCTCCTGCGCCGTCATGACCGGCATCGGCACCTTGCGCGACGACAACCCGCAATTGAACGTTCGCGAGGTCCCGTGCGAACGCCAACCCTTGCGCGTGGTGGTCGACAGCCGGCTGCGCATGCGCCCGGACGCTCGTATCCTCGATGGCGGTGGGGTCGTCGTCGCCACCGCGGCGTCCGACCCGCTGCTGGTCGGTCCGCTCGAATCGGCCGGCGCCGAGGTATGGCAGGTGGCCGGCCACGACGGCAAGGTCGACCTTGTGGCGCTGGGACGGCGACTCGCCGGGCGTGGCGTCAACGAGTTGCTGGTCGAGGCCGGGATCAACCTGCACAGCGCGCTGTCCGCGGCCGGTCTGGTGGATGAGTTCCTGCTCTACCTCGCACCGCATTTTCTCGGTGACGACGGGCGCGGCATGCTGCATCTGCCGGGCATCGAGCGGCTCGGCCAGCGCCTGGATCTGGTGCTGCACGAGGTGCGCCAGTTCGGTCCGGATTTGCGTATCCGGGCACGGCCCCGAGCGTCGGCAGTCGGGGTCGGCGCCTGATGTTCACCGGCCTGGTACAGGCGCTCGGCAGCGTTGCCGCGCTGGAACCCGTGGCCGGTGGTGCCCGCCTGCGGATCGACGCCGGCGGGCTCGATCTCGCCGATGTCGCCATCGGCGATTCGATCGCGGTGAACGGTTGTTGCCTGACCGTGACGGCGCTCGATGCCGCCGGTTTCGCCGCCGATGTTTCGCGGGAAACCATGGATTGCGCCGCCGGCTTTGCAGTCGGTGTCCGGGTCAATCTCGAAAAGGCGCTGCGCGCGGGTGACCGGCTCGGCGGTCACATGGTCACCGCTCACGTCGACGGCGTGGGTGAGATCGTGTCGATCGAACCGGCGGGTCCGAGCCGGGTGCTGGTGTTCCGCGTGCCGCTTGCGCTCGCGCGCTACGTGGCCCGAAAAGGCTCCGTCACCGTCGATGGCGTCAGTCTCACCGTCAATACCGTCGGCCGCGATACCTTCGCGGTCAATCTCATCCCTCACACGCTGGCGACGACCGGGTTCGGTGGTCTCGCCGCGGGCGCCCGCGTGAACATCGAGGTCGATCTGATCGCCCGCTATGTCGAGCGCCTGCTGGACGGCGACCTACCGGAACCCATGCAATGAGCATCAGCAACACGCCCGACATCGTCGACGAACTGCGGGCTGGCCGCATGGTCGTGCTGGTCGACGAGGAGGAACGCGAGAACGAGGGCGACCTGGTGATGGCGGCCCAGTTCGTGACGCCGGAGGCGGTGAACTTCATGGCGCGCTACGGTCGCGGACTCATCTGCCTGACGCTCACCGAGGCCCGCTGCCGTCAGCTCGAACTGCCGCTGATGGTGTCGCAGAACCGTTCGCAGCTCGGCACCAATTTCACGCTGTCGATCGAAGCCGCGCGCGGCGTGACCACCGGCATATCGGCGGCCGATCGCGCGGTCACGGTCCAGGCGGCGGTGGCGCGCGACGCGAAACCTTCCGATATCGTGATGCCCGGACACATCTTCCCGCTGATGGCGCAGAACGGCGGCGTGCTGGTACGCGCCGGACATACCGAGGCGGGCTGCGACTTCGCCCACCTGGCCGGGCTGGAGCCGGCGGCGGTGATCTGCGAGATCCTGCGCGACGACGGCGAGATGGCGCGCCTGCCCGACCTGCTCGAATTCTCGCGCCAGCACGGCATCCACATCGGCACCATCGCCGACCTGATCCACTATCGCAGTCGTACCGAATCGCTGGTAACGCGGGTGCACGAGCGCCGCATCGGCACCGCCTACGGACCCTTTCGCCTGGTGGCGTATCGCGATCTCACCACCCACGAGACGCATCTCGCGCTGGTGCGCGGCGATGTCGAAGGTGGCGATCCGGTGCTGGTGCGGGTGCACGAGCCGCTGTCGGTGCTGGATGCGCTCGATACCGAAGCCTCGACGCATTCGTGGAACCTGCACGCGGCGCTGGCGATGATCGCCCGCGACGGGCGCGGCGTGGCGGTACTGCTGCACCGTACCGAGACCGGCGCAGACCTGCTCGCGCACCTGCTGGCGCAGCCCAGTGCCGGCGATCGGCGCAAGATGGATCTGCGAACCTACGGGATCGGCGCCCAGATCTTGCGCGATCTCGGCGTGTCGCGCATGCGACTGCTTGCGCAACCGCGCAAAATGCCGAGCATGGCCGGATTCGACCTCGAGGTCGCGGGCTACATCCAGCCCGAGCCGGCGCCGGACACAACAGGAGAATGACGATGCCGCATACCGATGATGTATACGAGATCGCACCCGATCTGGCGGGAGCAGGCCTGTCGATCGGTATCGCGATGAGCCGTTTCAACGAGCCGGTCTGCGCGGCGCTGCTGCGCGCCTGCCTCGACGAATTGTTCGCTCTCGGGGTTGGTCGCGATGACATCTCGGTCGTCACCGTGCCGGGCGCCCTCGAGCTGCCGGTGGCTCTGCAGCGGCTTGCACGCACCGGGCAGTTCCACGCGCTGATCGCGCTCGGCGCGGTGATCCGCGGCGAGACCTACCATTTCGAACTCGTGGCCAACGAGTCGGCGGCCGGCATTTCGCGGGTCGCACTCGATGCCGGCCTGCCGGTCGCCAACGGGGTTCTCACCACCGACACCGACGAACAGGCTGAGGCACGCATGCAGGTGAAGGGCGCCGACTGCGCGCGGGTCGCAGTCGAGATGGTCAACCTGCTGGCCGCGATCGACGATGAACGAGATTAAGGCAGTCGTGCCCAAGCCGAAGAACGCGCGCCGCCGGTCGCGTGAGCTCGCGGTGCAATTCCTGTACGCATGGCTGGTCAGCGATACCGATGCCGAATCGCTCAAGCGCCAGGCGCGGGACGACGACTCGTTCCGGCACCTCGATGCCGCATTGTTCGACCGCCTGATCGACGGCGTCATCGCCGCCGCCGATACGCTGCGCGACCAGTTGCGCCCGCTGCTCGATCGCAGCGTGCGCGAACTGTCGCCGGTCGAACACGCGATCCTGCTCATCGGCGCGCGCGAGCTATCGGCGCACCCGGAGACGCCCTACAAGGTCATCATCAACGAGGCGGTCGACCTCGCGCGCGTGTTCGGCGGCACCGACGGTCACAAGTATGTCAATGGGGTGCTCGACAAGCTGGCTTTGCAACTGCGCCCCGGCGAGGCGGTACGCAGAGGCTGACAACACGAAGACAACGCGGCCGCGCGGTCGCTCCACGGAGGGCAACGACATGGCGGACGCACCCAGGAAACTATCGATCTTCGACCTGCAGGCCAAGGTGGCGCGCGGGGAGAAAATCTTCCAGGTCACGGCAGTGGACTTTCCCACGGCGCAGTTGGTCGATCGCGCCGGCATCGACTGCATCCTGATCGGCGATTCGGTCGGGATGACATCGCTCGGCTACAGCAGCACCGTGCCGGTCACCATGGACGAGATGCTGCACCACGCCAGGGCCGTGGCGCGGGCGGCGAAGTCCGCGATCCTGGTCGGTGATCTGCCGCTCGGCGCCTATCACGCGAGTACCGAAGACGCCATCCACAACGCCATGCGCATGGTGAAGGAGGGCGGTGCCGATGTGGTCAAGCTCGAGGGCGGCGAGGATTTCGCGCCGATGGCCGAGGCGGTGGTCCGTGCCGGCATCCCGGTGATGGCGCACATCGGGCTCACGCCGCAGCTCATGTCCAAGCTCGGCGGCTTCAAGGTTCAGGGCAAGAGCGCGAGCGCCGGCTTGCAACTGCTGAAGGACGCGCTGGCGATGGAGCAGGCGGGTTGTTTCGCCATCGTGCTCGAAGCCATTCCGGACCGCGTGGCACAGATCATCACCGGGCGCCTCGCGATTCCCACCATCGGCATCGGTGCCGGCCCGCACTGCGACGGCCAGAATCTGGTTTTGCACGACATGGTCGGCCTGTTCGACCGGTTCACGCCGAAGTTCGCGAAGCGCTATGCCGACTGCTGGAGTCTGGTGTCGAACGCCCTTACCGAGTTTCAGGACGACGTGCGCAAGGGCGGATTTCCGCGCGCGGAGCACAGCTTCACGATGAAGGAAGACGAGTACCAGGAACTGCTGCGGCAGTTGCCGCCCGCGTAGCGTTGCCGCGGGGCGGGCTCACGCCATGCACGCGTCGGCCTCCGGTCGCGCGACGGCACGGCGGTTGTGGTCGTCCAGCCACTTCACGAACTGCGGCACCGACCAGAGCCCGGGTCGGGATGTTCACCGAGATCGCCAGATCGAGACTGTCACGGTGCCATTCGCCCACCTGGCGGAAGGTGCGCTCGATGACCCAGCGGGTGATCTGCTTGATGTAGCCGGTCTCCGCGCGTGAACCGTAGTCGCCGTCCTTGATGCGGTTGGTGACACCGGCGAGGCGATTCACCGGCTGCGTCACCTGCCGTGCGATCAGCATGCTGCCAACCACCGACAGGACGACGCTCGCGAGTGCCGGCAACAGCAGTGTCTTGCGCAGGCGGTCGAACGGCTCGAGCCCTTCGCGCAGGGAACGTTGCAGCACCGCCACGACCTTGCCCTCGGCACTTTCGCCAATCACCGGTGCCAGTGTCTGCGCGGATCGCCGCCGAGATCGATCGCGAACAGGTGGTTGCCGGTGAACTCCACCGAAGCCTTCGCGAGCATCAGCGCACGCAGCGCTGGCGGCAGTGTCGATGCGTGCATCGCCCATCGGCCCTCGGTGCCATGCGACATGAACGATACCTGGAGCTTGCTCACCGCCTGCCGGTCGAGCGCGACCCGATCGTCGATCACGAAACCCATCGCGACCCAGGCGATCGGCACCGGCGCGAGCACCGGCGCGAGCACGATCTGGTAGGGGGTGCCGTCGATCAGCACGATGGCGCTCGCTTTGCCGTCCCGCTGCGCCGCGGTCACCAGTGCCGGAAATGGGAATGACGTGTTGCGCCGTTCCTCATGCAGCGTGTCGGCGAGCAGGTTGCGGTCGAGATCGGCCAGCATCACGACGCTCGCATCGATGCGTTTGCCGTGGTTGCGCAGCACCGAGACGATGGTGTCGAAATCGCGGGTGGCGATCGCGGTCCGCAAGCCGAAGCCGGCCGCCAGCAGGCGCACCGCATCCGAAAGCTGGCGGCTGCCCTGTTCGAGCAGGCGCTGGACGATGCGCTCGCCCGCTTTCAGCTCCGCGGCGACGCGGTCCTTCGCGATATGTTCGCCGCTGGCGCTGACCAGTGCCAGCAGCACACCCTGCACCGTGATCAGCAGGATCACGAAGAAGAAGGTGATGCGGGCGCCGAGGCTGCGGAAACGGAGCATGAACGGCTATCCGCTACTGGGTTGCCTTGACCGGTTTCGGAATCATGATGTCGATCTGGAAGGCGAGCCTGGCGTCGCCGGTCTTGTCGGTCTTCGTGAACCAGGGCGAGTCGACCACATACACGTGGCCGACCATCCGGTCGTGGATGTTGCAGCCCAGCGCAACTGGTCCCGGCGTCTCGAACAGCACCGGCTTCGCGGCGACGCCCGAATAGAGCTTCAGGTCGAAGGCCTTGGCGAGAACGAGTAGACGTGGTGGCGGATGTTGTCTTTGTTGGGAAACGTGACCGCCGTCCCGGTCAGGACCGGTACCACGAACGGCAGGAACTCCTTGTTGACCTGGTCCATGATCGCAGACCGCGGCGCGGATCGCGGCGGGTTGCCGCCGACCGGCATGGCGTAAACCACGGCATTGATGGTGCCGCCGCCACCGTTGACGATGCCGCTCAGTCCGTCGCCGCCGCCGGTGGCGGGCTGGTGACATGGGCACTGATCGCCGGCTACGGCACCGATCGTCAGGTTGGTGTCACCGCCTTCGTCACCACTGCCGATCCGACCGATTTCGAACTCGAGGCCGCCGGCTTGGCGGTCGGCATCCATGATCGGGCCGAGCTGTCGTATGCGCGGCAGCGGTTCGGCCTGGGAACCACGGTGCCCGGTGAGTCGATCTCCCAGGATGTGATCGGCGCCAAGCTGCGGGGAACCAAGGCGAGCCAGTACGGACTGCCCGGATTCGGCGGCGACCTGAACGATCGCTACCGCATCCTGCCGGAAGCCTCGGTCGGGTTGTTCCTGACCGACCGCCGGTTACTTGGCGGCGAAGGCCGGCGTAAACCGAACAACTTGTCCGCGTTCCGCGAGCAGACCGGCGGTTACGTCTTCGTGGCCTGGTTCCCGAACAAGCGGGTCTCGCTCACCGCCGCCTGGGTGATGCTGGGGCAGATTGCCGACAAGCAGGAGCAGGAGGCGCTGTACTTCTCGTTCCAGATCAATTGTTAACGCCCACCCCACAATGCGCTGCGCCTTCCCCCAGAGGGTGCAGCGTCCTCGAGAGGCCTTCCGGGCGCTGCCCCTTCGCGCACGAGCACCTCTTCGAGGTGTCTGCGCTGACGTTGTACCCTTGACGCCGTCTCTCCCGCGCATCGGGTTTTCCGGGAGCCACAACGCGCATCATCGGCTGTGACCACCGAGTTCGATCTCATCCATCGCCATTTCTCGCCACCCACGCACCACACGGTGCTCGCGGGGGGGGATGACGCGGCTCTGATACGGCTGACCCCGGGCGCACAACTGGTGGTTTCGGCCGACATGCTCGTCGCCGGCCATCATTTTTTCGCTGATGACGATCCGGTCGACATCGGCCACAAGGCGCTCGCGGTAAACCTGTCCGATCTGGCGGCGATGGCGGCATGGCCGCGCTGGGTCACGCTGGCGATCGCGCTGCCTGAGGCTGACGACACCTGGGTGGCGGGTTTCGCCCGCGGTTTTCTCGACCTTGCACGCGAGCACGATGTCGACCTGGTGGGTGGCGATACCACGCGCGGGCCGCTCACGATCGCGATCCAGATCATGGGCGAGGTCATGCCGGGTGGGGCATTGCGCCGGGACGGCGCCTGCGAGGGCGACGACCTGTGGGTCACGGGCACGCTCGGTGACGCGGCGCTGGGCCTCGCACAGGTCCGGGGTGACCGACCGGTGGCGCCGGACCATGAAGCCATTGCCCTCGCGCGCCACCATCGCCCGACGCCGCGCGTGGCGTTCGGCCGTGCGCTGGGCGGCATCGCCAGCGCGGGCATCGACGTGTCGGACGGATTGGCGGCTGATGTCGGTCACGTCGCCGCGCGGTCGTCGGTGCGCGTCGTGATCGACTGGGCGCAGGTGCCATTGCATCCGGCGATCCAGCGGCATCGCGGCGAGCCGTCGATCCGTGCCGCGGCGCTCGCTGGCGGTGACGATTACGAACTTGCCTTCACGGCGCCACGGGCGAGGCGCGACGCCATCGCCTCCATCAGCGCGGGTACCGGGTTGCCGGTGACGCGTTGCGGTCAGGTCGAGGCCGGTATCGGGGTCGTCATCGTCGACGCCAGCGGTGCGCCGATCGTGCTTGCACAACAGGGCTACGACCATTTCCGCTGATACCGTGCCGCGCGTCGCCGATGCCCGCTTCGTGCTGAGTGACGCGGGACATCTGCTGGCCTTCGGGTTCGGCGCCGGTTTGTCGCGCCGCGCTCCCGGGACGGTCGGTACGCTGGTTGCGTTTCCGCTGTTCTGGCTGCTTCAGCCAAGGTTGTCGGATGCGCAGTTCATCGTGGCGCTCATGCTGATGTTTGCGCTCGGGGTCTGGGTCTGCGGCCGGACCGGGCGGGCGCTGGGGGTTGCCGATCATGGTGGCATGGTGTGGGACGAGATCGTCGCGTTTCTGGTGGTGCTGTTCCTGGCGCCACCGGGCGCTATTTGGCAGATATCGGGTTTCCTGCTGTTCCGCGCATTCGATATCCTCAAGCCCGGACCGATCCGCTACTTCGATCGGACGCTCGACGGCGGGCTCGGCGTGATGTTCGACGATCTGGTCGCCGCGTTCTTCACGCTGCTGGTGCTTGCCGTATGGAAAACGGTGGTCTCGCCAACATGATCGACAACGAACTGGACGTGCTCGCGCAACGCGTCGGCGCCGCATTGCGCGCCAGCGGCGCGGTGCTGGCCACCGCCGAGTCCTGCACCGGCGGCTGGATCAGCGCTGCCATCACCGCCGTGGCCGGCAGCTCGACGTGGTTCGACCGCGGCTTCGTTACCTATAGCAATGCGGCGAAGCAGGCCATGCTCGGCGTGAGCGCGCCAACGCTCGAGCAGCACGGCGCGGTATCGGAGCAGACGGCGCTCGCGATGGTGGATGGTGCTCTCGGCCGCAGTGACGCGAGCGTTGCGGTGTCGGTGAGCGGTGTTGCCGGTCCCGGTGGGGGCTTACCCGCGAAGCCGGTGGGAACGGTGTGCATCGCCTGGGGAACCGCGGGCGGTATCCGCGAGGTGCGAACCTTTCACTTCCCCGGTGACCGCACGGCCGTGAGACGGCAGTCCGTCATCGAGGCCATGACGGGCGTCATCGCCATGGCCGGGCGCAGCGAAATCGCGTAGCGGCTTGAACGGCCCGCCCATGGAGCGCCCGAATAGGGCTTCGGCGGCAGCCCCTGCAAGTGCCTGAATCGATATCCGGAGTTGTTCGGCAAGGCCGCCGCCAGCACGGTCATGGCACAGGCAGGTCTTTGAATAAAAGGGATAAAGCACACCTCGTCGAGAGCAGCCCTTGTGCCATAATGCCGCTTTACCGAATGAGGTAGAGCATGGACGAGAACAAGAGCAAGGCGCTGGCGGCGGCACTGGCGCAGATCGAGAAGCAGTTCGGCAAGGGCTCGATCATGAAGCTCGGCGAGAACGACATCTCGCAGGACATCCAGGTGATCTCCACCGGTTCGCTCGGCCTCGATCTGGCGCTCGGCATCGGCGGCTTGCCGCGCGGCCGGATCGTCGAAATCTACGGCCCGGAGTCGTCGGGCAAGACCACCCTCACGCTCCAGGTCATCGCCGAAGCGCAGAAGCTCGGCGGCGTCGCCGCCTTCATCGACGCCGAGCATGCCCTCGACCCGCAATATGCCCGCAAGCTCGGCGTCAAGGTCGAAGACCTGCTCATTTCCCAGCCCGACAACGGCGAGCAGGCGCTCGAGATCGCCGATTCCCTGGTGCGTTCCGGCGCGGTCGACATCGTGGTCATCGACTCGGTCGCCGCGCTCACGCCCAAGGCCGAGATCGAAGGCGAGATGGGCGACCAGTTGCCGGGTCTGCAGGCGCGGCTCATGTCGCAGGCGCTGCGCAAGCTCACCGGCAACATCAAGCGCTCCAACACCATGGTCGTCTTCATCAACCAGATCCGGATGAAGATCGGGGTGATGTTCGGCAATCCGGAAACCACCACCGGCGGCAATGCGCTCAAGTTCTATGCCTCGGTGCGGCTCGACATCCGCCGCACCGGTTCGATCAAGAAGGGCGAGGAAGTCATCGGCAACGAGACCCGGGTCAAGGTCGTCAAGAACAAGGTCGCCCCGCCGTTCCGGACCGCCGACTTCGACATACTCTATGGCGAGGGCATCTCGCGCGAAGGCGAGATCGTCGAGCTCGGCGTCAACAACCGCATCGTCGAAAAGTCGGGTGCGTGGTACGCCTACCAGGGCAACAAGATCGGCCAGGGCAAGGACAACGCCCGCGACTACCTGCGCGAACATCCGGCGCTAGCCCACGAGATCGAACTCAAGATTCGCGAGGCCGTGAGCGTCAAGTCGCCCGCAGTGATTGCCGCGGTCGATTGAGATGGTTACGCCCACCCCCAGGCTTCGCTGCGCTGCGCCTTCCCCCTCGAGGGGGCCGGAGTCCTCGGGAAACCCTGTGGGCACCGTGACGCCCACCCCCAGGCTTCGCTGCGCTGCGCCTTCCCCCTCGAGGTGGCCGGTGTCTTTGGGCATCCATTGAGCATTCAGCCCAGCCTTCGCGATCGCGCACTGCGGCTGCTGGCCCGACGTGACTATGCCGAAGCCGAGTTGCGCGCGAAGCTGGCGCCGCATGCCGGGGCCGACGACGATCTGGCCGCTTTGGTGGGCCAGCTTGCCGCTTCGGGGTTCGTGTCCGACACCCGCTGCGCCGAGCAGGTTTCGAGGCGTCACCAGGGCAAGCATGGTCCGCTGATGATCCAACGCGATCTGCGTCGGCGCGGTATCGGGCCCGATCTCATCGACCAGCACGTCACCGCCGCGCGCGCCACCGAGTTCGACGAAGCGCGCTCCATTCTGCAACGCAAATTTTCTCAGGTAGCCACTGGCGCGGCCGAGCGAGCACGCCAGGGGCGCTATCTCGAGGCTCGCGGCTTCAGTTGGGCGGTGATCGGCCGCGTGCTGCGCACGCCGTTCGACGATGACGAGTCACCCGGCTGAGGTGACGCCCACCCCCAGCCTGCGCTGCGCTGCGGCTTCCCCCTTGTATGCTTTTCCCGTGGCCGTTTCTTTCGGCCACAGTTGGCAGTTGTTGGTTGCCAAGGCATGCACAGCCCGTTTCCCCCATGAGTCCCGAACTCGTCCTGGAGCATTGGGGCGTGCATGCCCTGGCGTTT
>JANMWG010000333.1:0-8233 GCA_031393885.1 Betaproteobacteria bacterium
TCCGCGGAAACCTGGGCTTGCACCGGATGGGCTCCACGCGCCGCGGTGCGGTCGAAGGGTTCCCGCTGCGGCAATTGGCCCGGCGGCGCGCCGCGCTGGTGGCGGCCGGCGGCCAGGTCACCTTTGTCGGACAGCGTGGCGGAGATGGGGCGGGTCTGCGCAGGCGGGTGCCGGCGCTGCGCTGGGTGGCCCGGTGATTCGATGCGCTACCAGGGCGCGAAACATGCCCCGGCACCGGTACTCCAGGTCACGTGTCGCTGCCGACACTGGTGTCGATCGTCGCTTGCACGCGTGGTCAGACCTGTTCAACGCCAGCTACTACAACTACGCTATCGCGAGCCAGTTCACGCCAGGCGTGTTCAACGCCTACCCGCTGCCCGGGCTCAATGGCAGCGTTGCGCTCACCTATACCTTCCAGTAACTTGCGGCGGGCCCCGTCGCCGGGGCCCGCGACCAAAGCGGGCGGGCGGGGTCACCGACCGCGCCCATGTCCAGCCAGCAACTCTATTTTCGTCTCCTCTCCTACGTCAGGCCGCACTGGCGAGTGTTTCTCGCGTCGGTGCTCGGTACCACCTTCGCCGCCCTGACCGAGCCGGCGCTGCCGGCCCTGATGAAGCCGTTGCTCGACGGCACCTTCGTCGACAAGGACCCGTGGCTGATGAAGTGGATGCCGCTGGCGCTGGTGGTGTTGTTCCTGGTGCGCGGCAGCGCCAACTTCATCGAGAACTACTGCGCCCAGTGGGTCGCCACGCGCGTGGTGCTCGACCTGCGTGACGCCATGTTCCGCAAGCTGATGGTGCTGCCGGTCAACTTCTACGACGAGCAAGTCACCGGCAACATCGTCTCCAAGGTCACTTTCGACGTCACCCAGGTTACCTCCGCGGCGACCTCGGCCGTGACCGTGTCGATCAAGGACAGCATCACCATCGCCGGCCTGCTGAGCTGGCTGTTCTGGCTCAACTGGAAGCTGACGTTGATCACGCTGGTGGTCGCGCCCTTGATCACCCTGATCGTGCGCCAGTTCAGCAAACGCCTGCGCAGGGTCGGCCGCGAGTTGCAGACCGCGATGGGCGACACCACCCAGGTGCTGCAAGAAGGCATCGACTGCCAGAAGGTGGTGAAGATCTTCGGCGGCGCGCCCTACGAGATTGCGCGCTTCCGCGACAGCGCCAACCGGGTACGTCGCTTCACCATGAAATACGCCGCCGCCGCCGCCGGCAACACCTCCATCGTGCAGTTGATCGCGGCCATCGCGCTCGCGTTGATCATCTCGATGGTCGCGCGGCAGTCGGCCGCCAACGAAACCACCGTAGGCGGTTTCGTGTCGTTCGTGGCGGCGATGCTCATGCTGCTGTCGCCGCTCAAGCGTCTGACCGGCGTCAACGAGCAGTTGCAGCGCGGCTTGGCCGCCGCCGAGAGCATCTTCTCGCTGCTCGATCGCGAAGCCGAAGCCGACACCGGCACCGTCGTGCTGCCGCGCGCCCATGGCGAGCTCACGTTCGAGAAGGTCACCATCCGGTATCAGCGCGCGGATCGGCCCGCCTTGCGCGACGTCTCGCTCACGATCCGGGCCGGCGAGTCGGTGGCGCTGGTCGGACCCTCTGGCAGCGGCAAGACCACGTTCGCCCATCTGGTCCCGCGGTTCTATCAGCCCACCGACGGTCGCATCCTGATCGACGGTCACGACCTGCGCGAACTCACGCTCGACAGCCTGCGGGCCAACATCGCCCTGGTGTCGCAGGATGTCGCCCTGTTCAACGACACCGTCGGCGCCAACATCGCCTATGGCGCGAAGGCGGGCGCGAGTGAAGCGGAGATCATCGCGGCGGCCGAAGCGGCCCATGCCATGGAGTTCATCCGCGAGATGCCGCAAGGCCTGAACACCATTATCGGCGAGAACGGCGTGCGTCTTTCGGGTGGCCAGCGCCAGCGGCTGGCGATCGCCCGCACGCTGCTCAAGAATGCGCCCTTGCTCATTCTCGATGAAGCCACCTCGGCGCTCGACTCGGAGTCGGAACGTCAGGTCCAGGCTGCGCTGGAAGTGCTGATGCGTGGTCGCACCACGATCGTCATCGCGCATCGCCTGTCCACCATCGAGAAGGTGGACCGCATCGTGGTGCTCGACAAGGGCGAGGTCGCCGAGGTCGGCACCAATGCCGAACTGCTGGCGCGCGGCGGCATCTACTCGCGCCTGCACCGTATCCAGTTCGCGCGCGGCGCCGACGACAAGGCGGAACTCGCCGTCTAGATTTTCCGCGGTTACCGTCGGCGATTCACTGGCCACAAGCGTGCGGTGCCGCCTTCGGGAGAAGGCGCAGCGCAGCGATGCTGAACGAAGGGAACATCTGAAGCGAAGGGGCGGCGCCCACAGGGTCTCCCGAGGACGCTGCGCCCCCTCGAGAGGAAGGCGAAGCGCAGCGCAGCCTGAGGGGTAAGCGTCCTTCTTGTGCGCCTGCTCCCAGTTCGGGCCGGCGCCGACGTCGACCACGAGCGGCACCGCCAGCGTGGCAACCCCGGTCATCAACCCCGGTAGCGTCGCGCGCACGGTGTCGAGTTCGCTCTCGGGCACTTCGAGCACCAGTTCGTCGTGCACCTGCATGACCAGTTTCGTCGCCAGCCGCGCGGCATCGAGCCAGCGCTGCACCTCGATCATCGCGAGCTTGATCAGGTCGGCGGCGGTGCCCTGCATCGGGGCGTTGATGGCGGCGCGCTCGGCACCCTGGCGCCGCCCCTGGTTCTGGGCGCGGATCTCCGGCAGGTAGAGCCGGCGCCCGAACACCGTCTCGACATAGCCCCGATCGTGGGCACCGGCACGGGTGCGCTGCATGTAGTCGGCCACCCCCGGGTAGCGGGCGAAGTACCGGTCCATGTACTGCTGCGCGGCGCTGCGTTCGATGCCGAGCTGGGACGCCAGGCCGAATGCCGACATGCCGTAGATCAGGCCGAAGTTGATGACTTTCGCGTAGCGTCGCTGCTCCGACGACACCGCGTCCAGGGTCAGACCGAACACCTCGGCCGCCGTGGCGCGATGCACATCCGCGCCTTCGGCAAAGGCCTTGAGCAGCGAGCCGTCGCCCGACAGGTGCGCCATGATGCGCAGCTCGATCTGCGAGTAGTCGGCCGATACGATCCGCGAACCGGGCGGCGCCACGAATGCTTCGCGGATTCGGCGGCCTTCGGCAGTCCGGACCGGGATGTTCTGCAGATTGGGATCGGTGCTCGACAGCCGTCCGGTCACCGCCGTGGCCTGGTTGTAGCTGGTGTGGACGCGGCCGGTGTCGGGGTTGACCATGCGCGGCAGCTTGTCGGTGTAGGTCGACTTGAGCTTCGCCAGGCTGCGGTACTCCAGGATGCGTTTGGGCAACGGATGATCGAGAGCCAGTTGCGCGAGCACGTCCTCGTCGGTCGACGGTGTACCGCTCGGGGTCTTCTTGATCACCGGCAGCTTGTGCTTGCCGAACAGGATCTCCTGCAGTTGCTTGGGCGAGTTCACATTGAACGGCTGGCCCGCGAGTTCGTGCGCGGATTGTTCGAGCTCGAGCATGCGATGACCAAGCTCGCCGCTTTGCACCTCCAGCAATTGCGCGTCGATCAGCACGCCGTTGCGCTCGACCCGCAGCAGCACCGGCATCACCGGCATCTCGATGTCGCGGTACACCCGCGACAGGCCGGCGTCTGCCACGAGCTGCGGCAGCATGGCGAGGTGAAGCTGCAGCGTGATGTCCGCGTCCTCGGCAGAATATTCGGTGGCGCTTTCGACGCTGACCTGGTCGAAGCCGATCTGGCTGGCGCCCTTGCCCGCCACTTCCGCGAAGGTGATGGTCTTGACGCCGAGGTGGCGCATCGCCATCGAATCCATGTCGTGCGGCTTGTGGCTCTCGATCACGTACGACTCGAGCAGGGTGTCGTGCAGCACGCCGCCGAAACGGATGCCGTGATTGGCCAGCACATGGGCGTCGTACTTCGCGTTCTGCCCGAGCTTCGGCTTGTTGTCGTCTTCGATCCAGGGCTTGAG
Organism: Betaproteobacteria bacterium; assembly: GCA_031393885.1. GTDB lineage: Bacteria > Pseudomonadota > Gammaproteobacteria > Burkholderiales. Next base: position 4,016 of record JANMWG010000333.1, read on the forward strand.
TCGCGCCAGCGTGGCCGCGAGATCGAGCTGATCCGGCGCGCCCGGATAGCGATGCGCGAGCGGCAGGTAGGCCGCTTCGTGCGGCGTGACCGCGAACGACAGGCCGACGATCCGCGCCTGCATCGGGTCCAGACTGGTGGTCTCGGTATCGAAAGCCACCAGTGGCGCGGCAGCGATCTTCGCCAGCCAGCGCTCCAGTGATTCGGTGTCGGCGATCGTCTCGTAGAGACGTTCCGGCGCCGGTTTCGTCTCGTGTGCGATGGCCGGGGCGCCGCCGTCGACACCGTCGGCCGGCCGGCCGGCCTCGAGCTCGCGCAGCCAGCTGTTGAAGGTGAAGCGTTCGTACAGTGCCGCGAGCTGGTCGCGGTCTTCGGGCGGTGCGGCCAGGGCCTCGACCGGCAGCGGCAGCGCCACGTCACGCTTGATGGTGAGCAGTCGCCGGGCCTGCGGCAACCAGTCCAACGCCTTGCGCAGATTGTCGCCGACCACCCCGCCGATGTCGCCGGCGTGCTCGATCACGCCGTCGAGCGTGCCGTATTGCTGCAGCCACTTCACCGCCGTCTTCGGCCCGACCTTCTCGACCCCGGGCACGTTGTCGACGCTGTCGCCGATCAGGGTCAGGTAGTCGACGATCAGCTCTGGCGGGACGCCGAACTTGGCCGCCACGCCAGCCGGATCGAGCGTCTCGTTCGACATGGTGTTGACCAGCGTCACGTGCGCGCTCACCAACTGCGCCATATCCTTGTCGCCGGTCGATATGACGGTGGCGATATCCTGTTCCCGCGCCCGATCCGCGAGCGTTCCGATTACGTCGTCGGCCTCGACGCCGTCGATCATCAGCAGCGGCCAGCCGAGCGCGCGTACGGTGGCGTGGATCGGCTCGATCTGGCGCACCAGGTCTGCCGGCATGGCAGCCCGGTTGGCTTTGTAGGCGGCGTACCAGTCGTCGCGGAACGTCTTGCCCTTGGCGTCGAAAACGCAGGCGATATAATCCGCCGGCACCTCACGCCGCAACCGGCGCAGCATGTTGACCACCCCGTAGATCGCGCCGGTGGGATCCCCGTCGCGGTTGCGCAGGTCGGGCAGGGCGTGAAAGGCGCGATACAGGTAGGACGAACCATCGACCAGCAACAGGGTTTTCACGGATATCGGGCTCTCGGCAGGCGGCGATGTTTCGGCGGCGGGGCAGGGTGAAGCGTCATTGTACGAACCCGGGCTCAAATTCCGGCACCTTTGTCCGTACACTTCAGCTAGCTGTGCATTTTCGCCCAAGCCGTCCGCGCGCCATGCCTGATCCCGGTTTCACTCACCCACACCACCCGCCATGACCCCCGGAAAGAAGAAACTGCCGGTTCCGCTAGCGCCCGAACTGCTCGAAAAATCGTGGTCGGCGCGTGAATCGTGGCGGGTGTTCGGCATCATGGCCGAGGTGGTCGAGGCCACCGAGAAGCTGCATGCCGTCCGGCCGGCGGTGAGCGTCTTCGGCAGCGCCCGGGTTCCGCCCGGGCACCCCTATTATCAGCTCACCGAGCAGATCACCCGCCAGTTGTCCGACGCCGGTTTCACCGTCATCTCGGGCGGCGGGCCGGGCCTGATGGAGGCGGCCAACAAGGGCGCATTCGAAGGCCGGTCGCTGTCGGTCGGCCTCAACATCGAACTGCCGCACGAGCAGAGCGGCAACGACTACCAGGATCTCGGCCACACCTTCCGCCACTTCTTCACCCGCAAGGTGATGTTCGCCAAGTTTGCCTCCGCCTATGTGGTGATGCCGGGCGGGTTCGGCACCCTCGACGAACTCATGGAGGCGCTCACCCTGGTGCAGACCCGCAAGATGCGTCGCGTGCCCATCATCCTGGTGCAGTCGTCGTTCTGGGGCGGATTGCTCGACTGGATCCGCAACACGCTCGCGGCCGAACGCATGATCGACCCCGGCGACATCGACCTGGTGCAGCTAATCGACGATCCCGCCGAGGTGGTGGCGGCGATCTTCGCGCACTACGAGTCGCGCGGCTTCACGCCCACGGCGGCCGAGCGCGAATCGCTGCTCAACCTGTAGCGGGCGGCGCGATGTCGGTCTTCACCAAGGTCGCACCGGAGCAACTGGCGGCCTGGCTCAAGGGCTATGCGGTGGGTCATCTCACCGACCTGCGCGGCATCCTCGCCGGCATCGAGAACACCAACTACTTCGTCACCACCACGCAGGGCCGCTACGTGCTCACGCTGTTCGAGAAGCTGCGGCCGGTGGAGCTGCCGTTCTATCTCGAGCTGATGGCGCATCTGTCCGGGCACGGCCTGCCGTGCCCCAAGCCCATCGCCAGCCTCGACGACCGGTTTCTCGGCGAGCTCAACGGCAAGCCCGCCGCGCTCGTCACCTGCCTCGACGGCGCGCCGGTCATGGCGCCGACGCCCGAACACTGCGCCCGTGTGGGCGAAGTGTTGGCCGACCTGCACCTCGCCGGACAGCGCTACACCGGCCACCTCGACAACCTGCGCGGCCCCAAGTGGTGGACGGCAACGGCGCCGGCGCTGCTGCCGTTTCTCGATGCTGCCAACCGTGCCATGTTGCTCGACGAGGTCGCTTTCCAGGGCAGCCATCGCCTCGATGCATTGCCCAAGGGTGTGGTCCATGCCGACCTGTTTCGCGACAACGTCCTGTTCCACGACGACAGCATCGGCGGGGTGATCGATTTCTACTTCGCCTGCGTCGACGTGCTGCTCTACGACGTGGCGATCACCGTCAACGACTGGTGCAGCACCGATGACGGCATGCTCGACCCGGTGCGCACCCGCGCCCTGATCGAGGCCTATCGCGACACCCGCGATTTCACCGTCGCCGAAATCGACGCCTGGCCGGTCATGCTGCGCGCTGGTGCGTTGCGATTCTGGGTTTCACGTCTCTACGACTATCACCTGCCGCGGGCCGGGGAGCTTACACACGCTCACGACCCGGGCCGTTTCGAGCGCATCCTGCGCCAGCATCGCCAGACTCTGTCGCAAGCCGTGCGATCGGCGAAACGTGTCGACTGAACCGAGCCCGCCGCCGCCCATCCGGCGCGTTCCCATCGGCAACGGCTGGCGTTGGATCGTCGGCGGCTGGCGGCTGTTCCTGCGCAAGCCGCTCACCTGGATCGTGTTCACCGGCGTCATGTGGGCAATCGTCGCCGTGAGCGGATTGCACTGGATACTGGCGTCCCTGGTGGCGATCCTGCTGCCGGTGTTCCTGGCGGGCTGGGCCAGGGCCTGTGCTGCCGCCGAGCGCGGCGAGTCGATCCCGGTCACCATGCTGTTCGACGGCTTCCGGCGGCAAGCGCGCGATCTGGTCTCGATCGGCTCGTTCAACGCCGTCGCAAACGTGTTGGTGTTGCTGATCGTGTTCGCCATCGGCGGTGACACTCTCGCCAAGCTGATGGCCGATCCATCGGCGGCCGGTGCCCACCCCGAGGAGGTCGCCGAGGCCCTGCCGCAGATCATGCGCGCCCTGCTGGTCGGCATGTTCTTCGGCGTCCCCGTGGCGATGGCGGTGTGGTTCGCGCCGTTCAGCGTCGCGCTGGATCAGCGCCGACCCCTGCAGGCACTGCTGGCATCGCTGCGCGGGATGCTGATCAATACCTTGCCGATGTTCTTGTACGGCCTGGTGTTCGCCGGTGTTGGCTATGCCCTGTATCACCTGTTCGCGCAGATGATGAAGCCGCCCGATGCATTCGCGCTCGCCGTGTGGCTGATGATGCCGGTGCTGGTGCCGAGCGTGTACGTGAGCTATCGGGATATCTTCGGGGGCGAGACGGGCGGGTGATCTTCGCGTCGCGTCAGGGCGCTTGTCTCTCTGCTCGATATCCCGGTGCTACCCCGCCACCAGCTTCGCGTACTCCAGCGCCAGCCACTTCATTCCCGCATCCCTGAAATTCACCTGCACGCGCGCATCGGCGCCGCGGCCCTCGGCATTGACGATCACGCCGGCGCCGAACTTCGGATGCGTCACGTTCTGACCGATGCGCCAGGTGCCGGCGGTCGTCGTGGCGGTGGACACCGGCGGGAACGAGCCGAAGCCGCGCATCGGCGGCGATGACCACGACGATACCGGCTTGCTGTTGAGGCGCTTCATCAGCGTCGCGGGAATCTCGTCCAGGAAGCGCGACGGCATGCCGTAGCGGGTCTGCCCGTGCAGCATGCGCGATTGGGTGTACGACAGATACAGACGCTGCCGCGCGCGCGTTAGTG
>JANMWG010000388.1:0-6695 GCA_031393885.1 Betaproteobacteria bacterium
TTGTGCGAGATCATGGGCCGCTCGCTGCTGGCACCGGAAGTGTTCAACTGCTCGGCGCCCGATACCGGCAACATGGAGGTGCTGGCCCGTTACGGCACGCCGGGGCACCAGGAGCGCTGGCTCAAACCCCTGCTGGCCGGAGAGATCCGCTCCTGCTTCGCCATGACCGAGCCCCAGGTGGCGTCCAGCGACGCGACCAACATCGCGTCCCTGATCGTGCGTGACGGCGATGAATATGTCATCAATGGACTGAAGTGGTACACCACCAATGCCACCGATCCGCGTTGCAAGATTGCCATCTTCATGGGCAAGACGGACCCCGCCAATCCGGACCGGCACCAGCAGCAGTCGATGGTTCTGGTGCCGATGGACACGCCGGGCGTGACGGTGGTGCGTGCGCTGCCGGTGTTCGGCTTCTACGGTGTGCCGGATCGGGCGTCCGAGGTGCGTTTTGACAACGTCCGTGTACCGGTATCCAACATCTTGCTGGGCGAGGGCCGCGGCTTCGAGATCGCGCAGGGCCGGCTCGGGCCGGGACGCATCCACCACTGCATGCGCCAGGTCGGCCTGGCCGAGCGGGCGCTCGAGCGCATGTGCCGGCGCTCGCTCGAGCGCGTGGCCTTCGGCAAGCCGCTGGCGCAACAGGGCGTCACGGTCGAGCGCATTGCCGAGTCGCGCATTCTGATCGAGCAGGCGCGGCTGCTCACGCTGCATGCCGCGCACCGCATGGACACGGTCGGCAACAAGGTTGCCAAAACCGACATCGCGATGATCAAGGTGGCCGTGCCGGCCATGGCCTGCAAGGTGATCGACTGGGCCATTCAGGCGCACGGGGGTGGCGGCACAAGCAACGACTTTGGTCTGTCCGCCGCGTATGCGATGTCGCGCGTCTTGCGCCTGGCGGACGGGCCGGACGAGGTCCACCGCAACCAGATCGGCAAGCTGGAACTGCGCAAGTACCAGTAAGCGGGCGCGGCTCGACGGCCGGCCATGCCCGCATTGCCGCCCCAGCCAGTTGGCGCAAGACGCAGGCGACCGCGGTACCTACGATGCAGCCACGGTCGGATCATGCCGGTGCGCTATGCGGCCCACTCGACCCAGCGCAGCGCAGGCTGCACCACCGCGACACCCGTCGCCCCACCAAAGAGGAATCACAGATGAAGCATTCGCGCAACCCGCCGGCTTTCGGACTCAAGCGGGACGGCACGCTGGATCGCCGGGGTTTTCTGGCGACGGCCGCCCAGTTGGGCGCCGCCATGATGGCCGGCGGGCTCGCGCCGCAGGCCTTGGCGCAGGCCCAGGCGCCGCTCACGATCGGCTGGATCCGCACGACCACCGGACGCCTCGCGTCCTTCTACGGCCCGCAGTACATCAGCGGTTTGATTGCTTTGGATGAGATCAATGCCGCCGGCGGCATCATGGGCCGCCAACTGGTGCGCATGGAGGCCGACGACGAGGCATCGCCGGCCAAGCAGCCTGCGGTGGCCAAGAAGATTCTCGATGCCAAGCCGTTCGCCATCGTCGGCCCGGCCGGCAGCTCACAGGCGCTCGCGTCGGTCGCCTTCAGCACCGAAGCCAAGGTGTTCCAGACCGCCAATGCGGCGGCGGTCGAGATGGGCGACGCGGTGAAGTATCCGTACTTCTACCAGCCCATGATGGACACCACCCGGCAGACCGAGGCGATGGTACGGCACATGCTGGAAACGATGAAGGTCAAGCGCCTGGGCATCATCCAGGAGAACACCGCATTCGGCGAGCAGGGCACCAAGGCCTCGCTGGCGGTTTTGGCCAGGATGGGCATCACCAACGTGCCGGTCGAGGTCTATCCGATCACGGCGCCGGACCTGTCGCCGTATGTTCGCAACCTGCGCGGAGCCAATGTCGACGGTGTGCTCGCCTGGATCGCGACGGCGCAGGCAGCGGCGATGGCGTTCAACACCATGCACCAGCTCAACTGGACTCCGCCGGTGGTTGGCCACTACGGCATCCTGACCGAATCGATCTTCGACTACGTGCCGGTCGAGGCGTTGAAGAACGTCTACGCGACCTACTACAAGTCGCTGACCTGGTCGGGCGACCAGGCGCCCGGCGAACGGCAACTGGCGTACGCGAAGAAGATCAACAGCTACGCGGAAGCCAAGGGCAACGAGCCGTTTGTCGCGTCCGCGCCGTTCTACGATTTCCTGTACCTGCTCAAGCACGGTGTCGAGACCGCCAGGAGTTTTGACATCGAGAAGGTCAGGCAGGCGCTCGACAACACGAAGGACTTCAAGGGCATGCTGGGCACGATGTCGTTCTCGGCCACCAGCCACTCGGGGTTGGGCCCGGACAACATCGTGCTGGCGTCGTTGGCCTCGGCCAAGAACCCCAAGTCGATGGCAATTTTCCGCGAGCGGCTGGGCGGCTGACCGCCGCCGCCGTCATGCCGGCGCCGCTTCAGAGGCGGTCGCGCTTCACCACGATACCGGCCCGCTCGCGGTCCCAGGTATCGGCGGTGATGCCTTCGGCGCGGACCCGGTGTTTCTCCACCTTCTCGGTCGGCGTCTTGGGCAGCTTTTCCATCAGGCGGATGTAACGCGGCACCATGAAATGCGGCAGCCGCTCGACCAGGTACTGCGTCAGCAGCACTGGGTCGAAAGCCACTCCCGGCTGCGGCACCACGGCGATCAGCACTTCGTCCTCGACATCCTCGCTGGGCACGGCCACGGCCACCGCTTCACGCACGCTCGGGTGGCTGCAGACCTCCAGTTCGACCTCGAACGAGGAAATGTTCTCGCCGCGGCGGCGGATCGCGTCCTTCAGCCGGTCGACGTAGAAGAAGTTGCCGGTCTCGTCCTGGCGGAAGGTGTCGCCGGTGTGGAACCAGCCGTTGCGCCAGGCGCGCGCGGTGGCTTGCGGGTCGCGGTTGTAGCCATGGTTCATGGCCCAGGGGCGGTCGCAGCGCACCAGCAATTCGCCTGGCGTGCCCAGGGGCACCTCGCAGTCGTTCGCGTCCACCAGGCGCGCCTGCACGCCGGCGCGCGGCGCGCCACAGCTTCCCAACACCGTGGGGTTACGTTCGGATGCCAACGGCGATGAGGTCTCCGTCATGTTGAAGACGGTGTAGACGTCGATGCCGAAGCGACGGTTGAAAGCTTGCACGTCGACCGACAACGGAATCATGTAGATATGGCGCAACGTGTGGTCGCGATCCCGCGGGTCCGGCGGCAGCTTGGCCAGCAGGGTGACCATGCTGCTGAGCAGCACGGTAGTGGTGCTGCGGGTCGTGCGTACCGTGTCCCAGAACGCGTCGACCTTGAAGGAGTCGACGAGGGCGAACGAGGCGCCGCGCAGCAACGCGGCGGCGACGCCGACGGTGCCGCTCACGTGGAACAGCGGCGAGGCCATCAGCCAGCGGTCCGATGCGTCCAGGAAGTGCAGCGGCTCGAACGCGGTCGAATACAAATGCAGGTAACTCGACAGCACACCCTTGGACGGCCCGGTCGTGCCCGAGGTGTAGATGATCGCCTGCGTGTCCCACGGCTTGATGTCGGGGGCCGGTGGCAGGCTGTCCGGATCGCCTTGCAGCGCTTCGCGGCCATGGGCGACGAGTCGCGTGGGGGTCGGGCCGGGGCTGGTGACGACCAGTTGCTTCAGGGCCGAGAGTTCGATCCCTTCGAGCCGCTCCACCAGGCTGCCATGGGCCAGCATCAGGGCCGCGTCGGCATTGCGGATCACGTGCTCCAGCAGGTGGCCGCGGTAGGCGGTGTTGATCGGCACGTAGACTGCGCCCAAGTAGGCGATGCCGAACCAGGCGCGCAATGCGTCGGCGCCGTTGGGCAGCCACGACAGCACCGCCGTGCCCGCCCGCACGCCCAGCGCGTGGAGGCCGGCGGCGGCACGGCGGGTCTCCTCCAGCATGTGTGCGTAGGTCCATTCGGTTGCGTCGGCAAAACGCACGAACACGGCTTCGGGCGTCTCCCCGGCCCAGCGCTCCAGCACGTAGCGCAGCACACACTCGTTGGCGGGTGGCACGCGGGTGTCGGTCCAGCTTGTTGTCATGGTGTCGGTCCCGTGCGGCGGTGATTGTCAGATCGGTGAGATCGCATGCACCTTGGCCGCCCGGCGGCGGTGCAACTTGCGCGGAGCACAGCGTTCCAGCGTCGCGACGATGGCCGAACGGGTCTCGCGCGGATCGATCACGTCGTCGATGCCGAAGTGCTCGGCCGCCTGCAGTGCGCCGAGCTGGGTGCGAAAGCGCGCGATCAGCGCGGCGCGGCGCGCGGCTGGGTCGGGCGCCTCGGAGACTTGCCGACGGTAGGCCACGTCGACCGCGCCGTCGACCGACATGGCGCAGATCTCGGCCGTCGGCCATGCCACGCAGAGGTCGGCGTCGAAGGCCCGGCCGCCGCACATCGCCAGGTAACCCAGGCCATAACCCTTGCGCAGCACGATCGACAGGCGCGGCACCGTGGCCTGGCCGAGCTCGAACAGCAGCCGGGCGCTGCGCCGGGCCAGCAGCGTGGACTCGGCTTCGGAGCCGACCAGAAAGCCGGGAACATCCACCAGGTAGACCAGGGGCAGGCCGAACGCGTCACAGACCGAGATGAAGTGCGCGCCCTTCTCACAGGCGCGGGCGTCCAGCGTTCCGGCCAGATGGCGCGGCTGGTTCGCGATGATGCCCACGGGACGGCCTTCGAAACGGGCGAAGCAGGTCACGAGATTGGCGGCGAACGTGGGCTGCACCTCGAACACACTGTCGCGGTCGACCATGCCGCGGATGGCATCGAGTATGTCGTAGGGCTGGCGCGGGCTGTCGGGCACGATGTCTGCCAGTGCCTGCTCGCACCCGGCTTCCGGCGGCAGCGCCGCTCCCACCGGCGGGCGCTCGCCGGAGTTGCTCGGGAGGTAGCTCAGGTAGCAGCGCAGGCATGCCAGCGCCTCTTCCTCGGAATCGGCGCCGCGGTGCGCCAGTCCGTTGTGGTCCACCTGCGTGTCGGCGCCGCCGAGCGCCCATTTGTCGATTTTTTCGCCCGACGAGGCCTCCACCAGAAACGGCCCGGCTACGCCCAGCGTGGCGGTGGGTCGCACCATCACGACGAAGTCGGCCATGGCGGCGGCATTGGCTGGCCCCGCGAAGCCCGGGCCCATGACGGCTGCGACCACCGGTACCCAGCCCGAGAGTTCGATCGCCACCTGGAAAAATCCGGAGCCGCCGGCAGCGAAGTGCCGGCTGTCGAGCCCCTCCTGGATGCGGTGTCCGCCGCCCTCGAGCAGCATCACCAGCGGATAACCGTGTTCCAGTGCCGACAGGGCCAGGCGTTCGACCTTGAGCTCGCCGATGTTGCCGTTGGAACCGCCGACGACGGTGAAGTCGTAGGATGTCAGGCAGATCGGCCGCCCGCCGATACGGGCATAACCGGTCAACACGCCATCGGCCGGGGCCTGCAGCCCTTCGGTGTCGAAGGTGCTGCGATCGGGCTCTACGAGGCCGCCGATTTCCTGGAAGCTGCCCGGGTCCACCAGCATCGCGATGCGCGCGCGCGCGGTGTACTTGCCCAGTTGGTGCTGGCGTTGTGCCGCCTCCGGGCGGCCCTTGTCCGACACGCCGGCGCGCTTTGCGACGAGTTGTTGCAGCGCCTCTTTGGCGGTGGGCAGGCCGGTCGGCGTTACAGGGCTTGGCGCAGGGGCGGTCATCGTCAGGTCAGGGCCGCGTGCGCGCGCGGGTGGAGGCCAGGCGGTCGTAGGTGGTGGAGGTTACGCCCAGGTCGCGCAGTGCCTGCTTGCGGATCTTCTCGGTCGGGGTCTTGGGCATCTGCGCAATGAACTCCACGTAGCGCGGCACCATGAATTGGGGCAGACGCTGGTCGAGAAAGGCCAGCAGGGTCTCGGCGTCAAGCCGGTGCGCCGGGCGCAGCACTACGCAGGCCTTGATCTCGTCTTCGGTGGCGTCGCTTGCCACCGCGATCACGGCGCTTTCCAGCACCGCCGGGTGTTCATTGATCTCCTTTTCGACTTCGAAGCTTGAGACATTCTCGCCGCGGCGGCGCACCGCGTCCTTGATGCGGTCGACGAAGACGTACTGCCCGTCGGTTTCGCGGCGCATCGCGTCGCCGGTGTGCAGCCACTGGTTGCGCCAGACCGAGACCGTGGCCTGCGGCATGTCGTGGTAACCGTCCATCACCATCCAGGGGTCCTTGCTGCGCACCACCATCTCTCCGACCTGGCCGTCGGCCACCTCGATGTCATGCTCGTCCACGAGCTTGAGATCGAAGTCCGGTCGCCCAAAGCCACAGCGGCCGGGTTTGGCCAGGCCGGCCGGTGCGCAGGTGATGGTCGATCCCTCGGTCAGTCCGTAACCGGTGGACACGTCGGTGACGCCAAAGCGCCGCTGGAAGTCCGCCAACTGGGCGATCACCGGCGACATCAGCACGCGCCGCAGGGGTTGGGCGGCGTCGTCGGGGCGCTCCGCTTGGCGCCAGAGAAAATTGGCCATGGCCCCGAGCAGCATGGTGCTGGTGCAGCCATAGGCACGCACATCGTCCCAGAAGGTGCTGGCCGAAAACCGCGGCAGGATCACGCTGTGCCCGCCGGCGATCAGGTTGTTGTAGACGATGGCCCACTGCCCGCCGATGTGGAACAGCGGCAGGTTGCACAACGCCACGTCCCGCGGCTGCGACAGGTCGAGCGTACCCGGCGATGCGTAGCCATAGGCA
>JANMWG010000430.1:0-1575 GCA_031393885.1 Betaproteobacteria bacterium
GGCCATGCGCTTTCTCAACGAAGATCCCTGGCAGCGCCTCACCCAGTTGCGCGCGCGCGTGCCCAATGTGCTGCTGCAGATGCTGCTGCGCGGCTCGAACGCGGTCGGCTACACCAACTACGCCGACAACGTGGTGCGCTATTTCGTGCAGCAGGCGCACGCCAACGGCGTCGATCTTTTTCGCGTGTTCGACTCGCTCAACTGGGTGCGCAACATGCGCGTGGCTATCGATGCGGTGGTCGAGACCGGCGCGCTGTGCGAGGGCGCCATCTGCTACACCGCCGACCTGTTCGACGGCAGCCGCAAGTACGGGCTCGACTATTACCTGAAGCTCGCACGTGAACTGAAGCAGGCCGGCGTCCACATCCTCGGCCTGAAAGACATGGCCGGCTTGGTGCGCCCGCGCGCGGCGCGCGAACTGGTGCACGCGCTCAAGCAGGAAACCGGGCTGCCGGTGCACTTTCACACGCACGACACCAGCGGGATGTCGGCGGCCTCGGTGCTGGCCGCCATCGATGCCGGCGCCGACGCCGTCGACGGCGCGCTCGACAGCATGAGCGGGCTGACCTCGCAGCCGAACCTCGGCTCGATCGTGGCCGCGCTCGAAGGTACCGAGCGCGATCCGTGCGCGGGCGATGCGGGCGTCGATCGCGAGTCGTTGCGTGCCCTGTCGCACTACTGGGAGGGCGTGCGCAAGTACTACTCGCCGTGGGAGTCCGACATCCGCGCCGGCACGTCGGACGTCTACAGCCACGAGATGCCGGGCGGCCAGTACACCAACCTGCGCGAACAGGCGCGTGCCATGGGCCTCGAAACCCGCTGGCCGGCGGTGTCGCGCTGCTACGCCCAGGTGAACCGTCTGTTCGGCGACATCGTCAAGGTCACGCCCACGTCCAAAGTGGTGGGTGACATGGCGATCTTCATGGTGACCAATGACCTGAGCGCCGAAGACGTCATGGACCCGGACCGCGAGGTGGCTTTTCCCGATGCGGTGGTGTCGCTGTTCAAGGGCGAACTCGGGTTTCCGCCCGACGGCTTTCCCGAGGCGCTGTCGCGCAAGGTCTTGCGCGGCGATCCGCCTGCAGCCTATCGGCCCGGCGATTCGATCCCCGACGTCGACCTCGAGCAAGCCCGCAAGGACGCCGAGAAGGCCGTCGGGCGCCACGTGAACGACACTGACCTCGCGTCGCACCTGATGTATCCGAAGGTGTTCCGCGAGTTTGCCGACCACCATCGGCAATACGGCGACACCAGCGCGCTGCCGACGCCGGCCTTCTTCTACGGCATGGCCGAGCGCGAGGAGATCAGCGTCGACATCGACGCCGGCAAGACGCTGGTGATCCGCATGCAGGGCACCGCGCCGGCCGAGGACGAAGGCGTCGTGCGCGTGGACTTCGAGCTCAACGGCCAGGCCCGCACCATCCGCATCGAGAAGGCCGGCGCCACTCGCACCGCGGTCAAGCGCGCCGTGGCCGACCCCGCCAATCCGCACCATGTGGCCGCGCCGATGCCCGGGATGATCGCCACCGTGAGCGTGAAGCCGGGGCAGGCGGTCAAGGCCGGCGACCCGCTGGC
>JANMWG010000543.1:0-2868 GCA_031393885.1 Betaproteobacteria bacterium
GCATCATCGGTTCCGAGGCGATCGCCAGGGCCACGCCGGACGGCTATACGCTGGGCGTGGTGCCGGCCAGTCCGATGACCATGAATCCGGCGCTCTACGCGCTGCCCTACGATCCGCTCAAGGACTTCGTCGCGGTCGCGAACTTCGCCAGCCTGGGTTTCGTGCTTGCGGTCAATCCCGCGGTGCCGGCGAAAACCGTGCAGGAACTGATCGCCTACGCGAAGGCGAATCCGGGCAAGCTCAACTACGCCGCCGGGTCCACCGTCGTCCACAACGCCGGAGAGTGGTTCAACATCGCCACCGGAACCGACAGCGTCGCGAGTCCCTACAAGGGCACGGCACCGCAGGTCACCGCGGTGCTCGCCAATGAAGTCTCGATGACCTTCGACCCGTATCTTGGTGTCGCCCACATCAAGTCGGGTCGCATGCGGCCGCTGGCAGTGACTTCGGCGAAGCGTTCGAGCGCCTTGCCCGACGTACCCACCCTCGACGAGGCGGGCATCAAGGGCCTGGTGGTCGAGACATGGATAGGGTTGTTCGCCCCTGCGGCCACCCCCAGGCCGGTGATCGACCTGCTGCAGCGCGAGGCCTTGCGGATGGTCGCACTTCCCGAATTCCGCGAGCGCCTCGCCACGCTGTCGTACGAGCCGGTGGGCACTTCCGGCGAACAGTTCTCGTCCCAGATCGCCGCCGACATCGCACGCTGGGCGAAGATGGTCAAGGAAACCGGGTTCAAGGTGAACAAGTGAAAACCGTTGCGAAACTCTTCGTCGGCTTCGGCCTTGCCACGCAGGCATTCATGGTCGCAGCGCAACCGGCCTACCCTTCCAAGCCGCTGCGCATGATCGTGCCGCTCGCGCCCGGCGGCGGCACCGACCTCGCCGCCCGCGTGGTGGCGCAGGCGCTTGGTGAGCGCCTCGGCCAAGCGGTGGTGATCGAGAACCGCACCGGGGCCGGCGGCATCATCGGCATCGACGCCGCCGCCAAGGCGGCGCCCGACGGCTACACCTTCGTGATCGGCTCCTACACCACGATGGCGGCCAACCTGTTCCTCTACAAGCAGATGACGGTCGACCCTTTGAAGGACTTCGTGCCGCTGGCGATGATGGGCACCATCGCGTTCGCGCTGGCGGTGCCGGCCAGCTTCGCCGCCAACAATGTGCAGGAACTGATTGCGCTGGCCAAGGCCAAGCCGGGGCAGCTGAGCTACGGCTACGGCTCGAGTGCCGCGTTGCTGTGCGGCGAGCTCTTCAAGTCGCTGGCCAGGGTGGACATCCTCAAGGTGCCGTACAAGGGCACGCCGCAATCGCTGACCGATCTGGCCGCAGGGCGAATCCAGCTGGTATGCGAGCCGCTGGGCACCAGCCTGCCATTTGCCCGAGCCGGCCGCCTGAAGAATCTCGCGCTCACGTCGCTCGCGCGCGACCCGGTGGCCGCCGATGTGCCGACCATGACGGAGGCGGGCCTGCCGATGGAGTTCGTCAGCTGGGCGGCGTTCTTCGCGCCGGCCAGGACGCCGCCGGAAGCGCTCGCGAAACTGCGCACCGAATTGCTGGCCGCGATGCGTGCGCCTGGCGTTGGTGACAAGATCCGCGAAACCGGGTTCGTGCCGACGCCGGCGGATGCCGAATCGCTGGCCGCAACCCATCGCGCCGAGATCGTGCGCCTGGGAAAACTGGTCAAGGAAGCCGGCATCACTGCCGAATGAGGAGGCAAGCGCCATGAACAAGCCCGAACGTATCTTTCAAACCTACGACGGCTGGCTGGAACGCCATCGCGACGAACTGGCGAGCGGCTGGCGCAAGTCTTTCGAGACGTCCAGCGGCATACCCGTCAAGCCGCTTTACTCGCCCCGCGACCTCGAAGAGCGGGGCTGGGCCTACGAGCACGATGCCGGCTATCCCGGCGAGATTCCCTATACCCGCGGGTTCAACCCGGCCGGTTACCGCAAGCAGCTCTGGGAAATCGAGATGTACGCCGGCTTCGGGTCGGCCGAAGAGGCGAACCAGCGCTACCGCTACCTGCTGTCGCAAGGCAGCACCGGCGGTGTATCGATCGCGCTCGACCTGCCGACGCAGATCGGCTACGACTCCGATCATGAGATGGCGCGCGACGAGATCGGCCAGATCGGCGTCGCGCTGACCTCGCTCGACGACGTCGAGGTGATGTTCGACGGCATTCCGCTGGACCAGATCGGCCACATTTTCACGACGGCCAACTGCATCGGGCCGATCGCCATCGCGTGGATGCTGGCGCTCTACGAGAAGCGCGGCACGAAGACTGGTGACTGCATCGTGCAGATACAGAACGATCCGATCAAGGAATACATCGCGCGCGGCACGCAATTCCTGCCGATCGAGGCCTCGGTGAAGCTGGCGACGGACGCGGTGCAGTATTGCGCGACGGCGGCGCCGGAATGGCTGCCGATCTCGATTTCCGGCTCGCACATGAAGCAGGCCGGCGGCACCTGCGTTCAGGAAGCCGCGTTTACCATCTGCAACGGCATCGCCTATATCGAGACCTGCCTGAAAAAAGGCATGAAGATCGACGACTTCGGCCACAGCATCGAACTGCACTTCTGCACCGAGATGGATTTTTTCGAGGAAGTGGCCAAGTACCGCTCGGTGCGCAAGGTGTGGACCCGGCTGGTGCGCGAGCGCTTCGGCGGCGCCACCGAACGCGCGCAGCACTTCCGCTTGCACGCCGCGACCTCGGGGCGGCCGCTGACTGCGCAACAGCCGCTCAACAACGTGGCGCGCATCACCCTGCAGGCGCTGGCGCAGATCCTGGGCGGCTGCGAGCAGACCCGCACGGCATCGTTCGACGAGGCGCTGGGCATCCCGACGCAGGAGGCGGCGCGCACCTCGA
>JANMWG010000496.1:0-6441 GCA_031393885.1 Betaproteobacteria bacterium
GCCACCAGCCGATGCAACCCCCATGACCGACCTCACTCCGCAATTGCTCGCTCAGCGCGTGGCCCAGCGCCGCACGTTCGCGATCATCTCCCACCCCGACGCCGGCAAGACCACGCTCACCGAGAAGCTGCTGCTGTTCGCCGGTGCGATCCAGATCGCGGGCAGCGTCAAAGCGCGCAAGGCCACCCGCCACGCCACCTCCGACTGGATGGAGATCGAAAAGCAGCGCGGCATCTCGGTGGCGAGTTCGGTGATGCAGATGGAGTACCGCGACAAGGTCATCAACCTGCTCGACACGCCGGGCCACAAAGACTTCTCGGAAGACACCTACCGCGTGCTCACGGCGGTGGATGCGGCGCTGATGGTGATCGACGCCGCCAACGGCGTCGAAGCGCAGACGCTGCGGCTGCTCGAGGTGTGCCGCTCGCGCAACACGCCCATCCTCACCTTCATCAACAAGATGGACCGCGAGGTGCGCGAGCCGCTCGACCTCATCGACGAGATCGAGCGCACGCTCGGCATGATCGCCGTGCCGTTCTCGTGGCCGATCGGCATGGGCAAGCGCTTCGCCGGCGTCTACGACCTCGCCGAAGACCGCATCCGCGTGTTCCGCCCGGGCGAGGACCGCATTGCCGGCGACGTCGAAACCATCGAAGGCCTGGGCAACCCGGTGCTCGACCAGCGTTACCGCGCCGAGATCGCGCAGGCGCGCAACGACATCGAGCTGCTGCGCGGCGCCACGCCTGCATTCGACCGCGGCGAGTTCATGGCCGGTCGCCAGA
This sequence comes from Betaproteobacteria bacterium, assembly GCA_031393885.1. Lineage (GTDB taxonomy): Bacteria > Pseudomonadota > Gammaproteobacteria > Burkholderiales. The sequence continues at coordinate 783 of JANMWG010000496.1, forward strand.
CCCCGGTGTTCTTCGGCTCCGGCATCAACAACTTCGGCGTGCGCGAGGTGCTCGACGCCCTGATCGACATCGCCCCGCCGCCGCAGGCGCGCGAAGCCCTGCAAGGCCCGGTAGAACCCGAAGGCGACAAGTTCACCGGCGTGGTGTTCAAGATCCAGGCCAACATGGATCCGGCGCATCGCGACCGCATCGTGTTCGTGCGCGTGTGTTCCGGACGCTTCGAGCGCGGCATGCGCCTGCGCATCCAGCGCTCCGGCAAGGAGATCCGGCCCAACAGCGTGGTGTCGTTCCTGTCGCAGCGGCGTGATCTGCTCGACGAAGCGTGGGCCGGCGACATCATCGGCATTCCGTCCCACGGCGGCCTGCAGCTCGGCGACACGCTGACCGAGACTGCCGATCCGCTCCAGTTCACCGGCCTGCCCTTCTTCGCGCCGGAGATCTTCCGCGCGGTCGAGGTGCTCAATCCGCTCAAGACCAAGCAGTTGCGCATCGGCCTGACTCAGCTCGGCGAAGAAGGCGCGATCCAGGTGTTCCGGCCGCTGCGCAGCTCGATGATGCTGCTGGGCGCGGTCGGGGCGCTGCAGTTCGAGGTGGCCGCGCACCGTCTGCAACATGAATACGGCGTCGAGGCGCGCGTGATCGCCTCGCCATTCGGGTGCGCGCGCTGGGTCACCGCCGATAGTCCGGCCGAGCTCCAGCGCTTCGTCGATGCCAACGCGAACCGGGTCGCCCTCGATGCCGCCGACTCGCTCACCGTGCTCACCGGCAGCGCCTACGAAATGAAGGTGGTGCAAGACATGTGGCCCAAGGTGCAGTTCCACACGCAGCGGGAACATGCCGGGTTGTCTTTGCAGAATGTGGCAGCGTGAGGCACCTGGCGAGGGGCCTGCATCGCGCGGAGCAGGGGCCCCATTCCTGGGGATGCGACCGCGAGGCAGGCCATGGGCGCGGCTTCGACGACGGCCCCGTGCGCGGCTTCGGGGTCGGATCCCCGGTGGGGCCCCTCCTCCTCCTCCCTGCGCCGCGCCCCGGCCTGCCGGGGATCGACAGTCAGCCGATCGCTGCCGGCCGCCGAAACAAGGTGCCCCGCATCGAGTCGACGATCAATGAAGGCGGCGCGTAAGAATGTTTTTTCGCAATCTCCAGATCTATCGCCTGCCCCCCGGTTCGACGATCGCGCCCGACGCCTTGCAGGAGCAGCTTTCGCGAGCGGTGTTCCAACCCTGCAGCAGCTACGCGCGCGATTCGCGTGGCTGGATTCCACCACGCGGCGACGACCGGCTCGTCTTCACCCTCGCGCAGCAACAGTTGATCGCGCTCGGCACCGAGTCGAAGCTGCTCCCGGCCTCGGTGGTGAAGCAGGCGGTCGATGAACGCGCCGCGGACCTCGAGCGCCGCATGGGTGTGAAACCCGGCCCCAAGCGCCGGCGCGAATTGAAGGACGAGATCACCGACGAATTGCTGCCGCGCGCCTTCAGCCGCTACAGCACCACCTTCGCCTGGATCGACCCGGCCAACAGCTGGTTCATCATCGACGCGTCCAGTCCGAAGCAGGTGGAGTCGTTCATGGAAGTGCTGCGCAAGTCGCTCGATGAAGTCATCGCAGTCCCGCTGAAGACCGAGCGCTCGGCGGCGGCGGCGATGACCGAATGGCTGCTGGCGCGCGAGGCGCCGCCCGGCTTCACCATCGACCGTGAATGCGAGCTACAGTCGACACAAGACGAGAAGGCAACCGTCCGCTACCTGCACCACCCGCTCACCGACACCGGCGAGATCATCAACCACATCCGCAACGGCAAGGCGCCGACGCGGCTCGCGATGACGTGGCAGGACCGCCTCTCGTTCGTGCTCACGGCACAGCTCGAGGTGAAGCGCGTGGCGTTTCTCGAGGTGGCCACGGCGGAAGCGGAGACCGAAGGCGCCAGCGACGACGAGCGCTTCGAGGCTGACTTCGTGCTGATGACCGGCATGCTGGCGAAGTTTCTCGACGACCTGACGCGCGTCATCGGCATCGCGGCAGACTGAACCCGCCGCGCCGGCGACCCGGCGACCCGGTCACCCGGTCACCGAATGGTCCACGCAACCATTCACCGGGTCCACCACACGCAAAAACGGCAGGAAGCACGCTGTGCTTCCTGCCGCCCCGACACCCCGACGCGGGCAGTCGGTGACGTGTCTCACAAGGTCAGGCAAGGGGTCAGTCGTCGTCGCCGCGACCGAGGCCCGGCAGCACCGGCGTATGTTCGACGCGGACTGCCTCGAGTTCCTCGGCTTCCAATCCCAGCGCCTCCAGAATCGTGGGCGCAACCTGCGAGGAGGCAACCGGCGTCTTGATCGTTCTCGGGGCAAGCCCGGGATGCGACACGATCAGCCCGACATTGGTATCGCCGAAGCTGAAGCCGCCATGCTCCGCGTTCTTCTTCGATGAACTGGTGTAGATGGTGCCGTACACCGGCTGCACGATCAGATCCGGCGTGCGGCTGTCGGTCAACGGATCGTTGAACTTGAGCTTGAGCGAGCTGCCGGCGAACACCTGGTCGATGAAAAGCGCCTTCGCGTTGGCGTTGAGATAGTCGGCCACCAGCTTGGTCTGGCTCTGGTCCGGCAGCCAGATGAATGCCACATCGTCGTCCTGCACCAGTCCGCACGGCCCGCTCGAGCATCCGGCCGCGGTCGCGAGTGCCACTGCCGCCGGGTTCGAAGTCGTGGCGTCGGGAAGCGCTGCCACCAGATCGGCGAAGTGCCCGGGCTTGTTGCTCTTGCGCGGATCGATCGGTGACTGGCCGTGCTTGGCTGTCACGATGATCAGGGTCGAACGATAGATGCCCTGGTCCTCGAGCGCCTTGATGATGCTGCCCAGCGCCTCGTCGGTCTTGTTCAGACCGTACGCGAGAACTTCACCCGGCGTGCCGTAGGCGTCGAGATAGCCGCCGGCCTTGCCGGTAAGCGCACCGGCCTGGGGACACTGGTTCTTGGCGTTGTCCTTCGCGATCTTCTGCCCGACGCTCACCGCCTGGAAATTCATGCCGAAGACAGCGGGCACGCCGCTGGCGGGCGTGCCGTCATGCGCCTTTCCCTGAATCTGGTTGAGGATCGCCCGCACCTTGAGCCGGTCGTTGTCCACCGTGCAGGCAACACTCACCGTCGCGTTGAAGCCGCCGACGTTGGTGATCTCCGGGGTGTAAAGATCGTCGACGCCGTGACCGGACGGGCCGTTCACCAGATCATAGGTCGGATGCTTGTCGGCCCAGGCGGTCAGGCCCCGGTGCGCCTTGACCACCTCGAAGATCGTGTTGGTGCGCACGAAGCTGTGCGGATAGACCGGGACGCAATTGCCGCGGGCATCGATGCGGCGCGGCAGCTTGGCCGGATCGAGCGTATCGAGCGACACGTTCGAGGCGCTGTAGTTGTCGACGCTTTCGTCGTAGACGACGACGTTGCCGGCAGGCCCCGAACACGACGTGTTGGCCGGGTCGTAGAAGGTGCGGTCGTAGCTGACATCGTAGAAGACGCCATGGGAAACCGGCGATCCGCCCGTGACCAGCGCGAGCAGGCCGGGAAACGAATCGGTATCGGCGGGCGTGGACGCGTTCGAATAGGTGACGCCGTGGCGGGCGAGTTCGGCCATCGCGGAACCGGGTTTGGTCTCGACCATGCGCGCGACATCGAGCGCATGCAGACCGTCGATGCTGAGCAGCAGCACGTGGCGAATGCCCGCGTCGTGCAGCCTCGATGCGCCGTGGTCGGCGGCGTTTGCCACGACGGGGCCGACGGCAAGCGCGGCCAGCACGGCAATTGCAGACTTTGCGACTTTCATTGGATTCTCCGATCGGGTGGTGCGGGATCGGAGCATCGAGCGCGCAGATGAACCTGTGATGTACCTGAGCTTACGGAGGCGTAAGGTTCGGGGGGTCGGCACTCCGGTCCGGCATGTGACGCGTTGCGTGCTGCGGTTGACCCCTCCGGCGTCGATCGGCGATCGAACGTACTCGCGTGCGGCGTTGGCTAGCGCGCGAACAAGCGGCCGGGATCCTCGAACGCCTTGAACTCCAGGGCGTTGCCGCACGGGTCGAGCAGGAACATCGTCGCCTGTTCACCGGCCTCGCCCTTGAACCGCACATGCGGCTCGATCACGAAGGTCGTTCCGGCCACCTTCAGGCGCTCGGCCATCGCCTGCCATTGCGTCATCGACAGCACCACACCGAAGTGCCGCACCGGCACGTTGTCGCCGTCGACCAGGCTGGTCTCGCGATGGCCGGCCTCGGGTGCCAGGTGTGCCACGATCTGGTGCCCGTGAAAATCGAAGTCGACCCAGTGTTCGGAACTTCGGCCCTCGGGGCATCCGAGCAGGTCGCCATAAAAAGCACGCGCGGCAACGAGGCTGGTGACGGGAAAAGCAAGATGAAACGGCGGCATTGCTGACATCGGCGAAGACTCCAGGGTGGATTGCGGAAGTGTAGCCCGACGGCACCCCCCAATCCGTAACCAAACGGTAAGGTGTCGCAATCTACAATTTACTTCCTGATTAGCGACATTCCTCAGCCTCCCTCACCCTCGGTCCCTCTCCCGAGAGGAGAGGGATGTCTCCTGCGTCCTTCTCCCTCCGGGCTCCTGCTCGCTTCTCCCTCCAGGCTCCTGCTCCCTTCTCCCTCCGGGAGAAGGGCTGGGGATGAGGGAAATCCGAGCGTTGATGGCGGGGTTGCGTTGTTGTGGGCCAGTCTTGTGGTTGTTGCAGGCATCTGGAGGCGTAGTGGCTGAACTTCATCGCTAATCAGGATTTACTTTGGAGGAAAGATGTTTCGTGCTCCAGCCTTTTCGTCCGTTCGGATCGACCGTCACGAGCGGCCGATGCGAGGTCCCAATCAACAACAACGAAAGGAAGTTCGATGAATTGTGCATTCGCAGCCGCGGCGGCAGCCGTTTTCGCTTTCGGGGTGGCTGGGTCGGCGCTGGCCGACGAGTTCGAGGGTGAACTGGTTGCCTGCCCGTCCAACGGCACCGCCATCGGCGACGTGGGTTCGTGCGGCAAGATCTGGAAGCTCGAATACGGCGAGGCCGAGCTCTCGTCCAACGGCCATCTCAAGGTGAAGGTCAAGGGGCTGGTGCTCAACGATACCTCGACCGGAGAATTCAACGGCACGCCGGACGGCGTGGATGCCGTGGCGGCGGCGGTGCTGTGCCACGGACCGGGTGGCGCCAAGGTGGTGGCCCAGACCGAACCGGCACCGCTGTCGAAGCAGGGCAACGCCTCCATCGATGCGAAGCTCAAGCTGCCGGGCAAGTGCATCGCACCGGTGATCGTGCTGCGCGAGCGCTACGAGGGCAAGATCGGCGGCTGGCTGGCAGCGACCGGCGTCGAGTAACCGGCGCACCAAAGACAACGGCCCCGCACCGGAAGGTGCGGGGCCGTTTTTTCGCGCTGGTTCGAGCTTCAGGCGCGAGTGCGGCGGCGCGCCATCAGGCCGCCCAGACCCAGACCCGCGAGCATCAGAGCATAGGTGGACGGCTCGGGGACGGCATTGGTCGACACCTTGACGTTGTCGATGCCGAAACCCTCGTCACCCCAGTCCTGGTCGGTATTGCCGCTGAACGAGAACTTGATACTGCTCGCGGTGCTGGGAATGTCGAAGCTGAAGCGGTAGATATCGGCGCCACCGAA
>JANMWG010000513.1:0-1511 GCA_031393885.1 Betaproteobacteria bacterium
CGGCCATTCCTCGACCTTTTCGTCCAGCGCTACCTGCAGGTAGTAGCGCGACAGCATCGGGTTGCGTTGCGACGCCAGCGCGAAGCCGCGCGGGTGGTTGCAATACACCAGTTCGTTCAGCGGCGGGGTCTCCGAGAGCACACCCAGCCAGCCGAACGGATACACCTTCTCGAACTCGCGCAGGATGGCCCCCGGGATAGCCTTGCGCGAGACGCCATGAAAGCCGTCGCAGCCGGCGATGAAATCGCAATCAAGGCGCACGTTCTCCCCATTGTGGCGAAACGTCACGTAGGGCCGGTCGCTCGTCATGTCGTGCGGCCGCACGTCTTGCGCTTCCTGTAGCAGAGCGGCCTTGCGGCGATCCGCGGCAGCGTAGAGGTCCTCCTGGATGTTGGTCTGGCCGTAGGTCATGAAGCGCTTGCCGGCGTATTTCCAGGCGTCGATGAAATAGCGGTCGCGCCCGGCCCAGGCGATCGCGGCGCCGTCGTGCGGATGGCCATCGCGGTCCATGCGTTCACCCAGGCCATTTTCGCGCAGCACTTCCACCGTGCCCTGCTCGAGCACGCCGGCGCGAATCCGCGACAGCACATACTCGCGGCTCCTGGCCTCGAGCACCACGCTATCGATTCCCGCGCGATGCAGGATTTCGGAGAGCAGCATGCCGGCCGGTCCACCGCCGATGATCGCCACTTGAGTTTTCATTGCATGCCTCGCTTGCCGCCGCATCCATCATCAATCGGGTTTGATCTTCGCTTCGCGCACCAGCTTTTCGTAGCGTTGCCGGTCAGACCGAATCAATGCCGCGAAATCGGCAATGCTCGCGGGAATGGCTTCGCCACCCACCGCCGCCATGCGCTCGCGTACTTCAGGCGTGGCGAGCGCCTTTTGCACTTCGGCATGCAGGCGTTCGATGATCGGTTTGGGCGTCGCCGCCGGCGCCACGAAGCCGTACCAGACCGACGCCTCGAAGCCGGGAAAGCCGGATTCGGCGATCGTCGGCACGTCGGGCAAGGCCGGCGAACGCGTCGGGCTCATCACCGCCAGCACTTTCAGGCGGCCGGACTTCACATGCGGCTGCACCTCGAGCGCATTGACCGCGACTATGGCGACCTGCCCGCCGATCACGTCGGTGATCGCCGGCGTCCCCCCCTTGTATGGCACATGCGCCAGCGTGACACCCGCGGCACGCGCGAACAATTCCACCGCCAGGTGCGGCGTGGAGCCATTGCCCGGCGAGGCGAACGTGATCGCGCCCGGCCTGGCCCTGGCGAACTCGATCAGGCGCTTGATTGACGTCAGGTCGGCATTGGTGGCGGTCGCCGCGATCACCACCGGAACCCGACCGACATAGGACACCGGCGCCAGATCGCGCTCGGCGTCAAATGGCTGCGGCTGGTAGAGCGCCATGTTGGCCGCCAGCGCATTGGCCGCGAGCAGCAGGGTGTAACCATCGGCCGGACTGTCGATCGTGGCCTTGATCGCGATGTTGGATCCGGCGCCGGGTTTGTTTT
>JANMWG010000159.1:0-2459 GCA_031393885.1 Betaproteobacteria bacterium
GCCGTGCCGAACTGACTGATGACCCGGACCTGTGCGAACGCTTCACCGAGCGCGGGCAGAAGGCGCTGCTGGTCATGCGGGTTCACGTGACGCAGGTCTATTTCCATTGCGCCAAGGCGTTCCTGCGCTCGCGGGCCTGGCAGCCGGAAACCTGGCCTGCGCCGGTCCCGGTCAGTTTCGGCGCCGAGATCGCCGAAGCTGGCGGGCTGGCGCCAGCCGAGGTGGACGGCTTCGACCAGGCGGTCGCCGGGCGCTATCGGACCGATCTGTAGGCGCCAACCTCTGCCTGTCGGTACCCCGATCAGGGGTGGTGCCAAAGTCCGGATGGCTGATTTCCCCCTGGGGACCGGGCTGCTACTGGTACGAGTCATGCGTTGCCATCCACTAAAATCTAACTTTTGAAAGATTTTTGCCTTGATCTCTTGACCATCATTCCCCGTTCATCAAGAATGAGTGCCATGGAACAGGCGCATCAGCCCGGCCACGCTGGCCTGTAACCCGGAGCATGCCAGCTCACCAACCCATTGTTCTTCTGGAGAGTTCCATGAAACACGTCATCACCGGGATCGCAGCAGCGCTGGCGCTGGGCGGTATTGCCACCGCGCAGGGTGCAACCATCCTCGGCCCCACCCCTTACCTCCAGACCTCCGACAGCCCGTTCGCGAGCGTGTCCTTCAGCCAGTTCCATCTCGAGAACTTCGAAGACGGCCTGCTCAACACCCCAGGCGCCACCGTTTCGGGCGGCGTCATCACCGGCAATCAGCCTTTTGCCGATTCAGTCGATGCCGACGATGGCACGATCGACGGGTTCGGCACCCAAGGCCATTCCTGGTACTCGAACAACAACACCTCGCTGACCTTCACCTTCAACGCGGCCATCCTCGGCGCCCTTCCCACCCACGCCGGCATTGTCTGGACCGACGTCGGCTACGACACCGAAGCGCTCTCGTTCGGCACGGTCAATTTCGAGGCGTTCGACGCCGCGAACAACTCGCTGGGAACCAAGACCGCCTTCCTGGGCGACGGGTTCTCGACCGGGCAGACCGCCGAAGACCGCTTCTTCGGCGCGATCAACGCCGGCGGCATCTCGAAGATCGTCATCTCGATGCCCTACAGCGGCGACTGGGAAGTCGATCACCTGCAATACGGGGTGGCCGCGGCCGTGCCTGAACCCTCGACCTACGCGTTGATGGCGCTGGGTCTCGCGGGCCTCGGCCTTAGCGCCCGTCGTCGCCAGAAGCGCGCCTGATCCTTTCGGCACCGCTGAACGACACCGGCCGCATTCTTCGCAGAATGCGGCCGGTGCCTTTTGGGGAAGCCGAATCGGGCGTCTACATGGCGGGCGGATTGGCCGGCCGCGCGAAGTAGTATCCCTGGACGAAATCCGCGCCGTTCTCAGCCAGCCAGCGATACTCCTCCTCGGTCTCGACGCCCTCGGCGATGCTGGAGATACCCAGCGCCTTGGCGAGAGTGAGCAGCTTGTTGGCGATCAATGCCTTGTAGGGGTCGGCGTGCACCCCGCGCACCAGACCCATGTCGATCTTCACGTAGTCCGGCTGCAGCGCGCCGAGCAGATTCAGCGAGGAGTATCCCGAACCCAGATCGTCCAGCGCGAGCCCGAAACCCTGGGCGCGATACAGATCCATGATGCGGCGCAGGTGCTCGACATCCGGTATGCGCTCGCTTTCGGTGACTTCGAACACGATGTTCTGCGGCGACAGTCCGGCGTCCAGCACCGACTTGACCGTGGTCTTGAGGCAGAAGTCGGGGTCGTAGATCGAGGTCGGCGTGAAATTGATGAAGATCCGGGTCGTGATCCGCAGCCGCGAGGCTTCGCGGATGATGGCGCGTCGGGCCGCCAGATCCACCTGCGACAGCAACTCGGCGCTGCGGGCGGTCTCGAAGATTCTGCCCGCCGGGATGAGCGCCCCGACCGCGTCGACCCCGCGCAGCAGGCATTCGTAGGCAAACACTGCCGGCACGGGCGCGCAGCGCACGATCGGCTGGAACATCACCGCGAGCCGATCCTCGGCCAGCATCTCCCCCAGCCAGCGGGCGCCGACCCGCGCCACCAGGGCGTCGAACGGCTCGGATGCAAGGTAATCCGACAGTGTGGGCACGCTGCCCTCAGGCTGAAGCAGGACGCGGGTGTCGCGGCGTTCGGTGAGCGACAGCCCGCCGCCGAGAACGGCGAGCACATCCTCGAGTGGCTGGGCCCCGACCTTCACACTGATCACGTTGCCCTGCTCGACGAACACATAGCTCGCCTTGCGGGCGTTCTGGATCAGCTTGCTGCGCGAATGCGTCCACGGAAACCGCAGGTGCAGGGTGCCCGGACCTTCCATGGGCGCCGGCGTGGACACGCCATCCGGCTGTCGGAAGCGGGTCATCCCGAGCGAGCGGATTACCGGCGCCGTTGCATCGCCGAGGATGACGGGAGCGACCTGCTGCGGATCGGA
>JANMWG010000525.1:0-3898 GCA_031393885.1 Betaproteobacteria bacterium
TGCTCGGCGTGGCCCGTCTCGGTGCCGTCATCCGGTTCATCCCGGATCCGGTCGTGGTCGGCTTCACCGCCGGCATCGGCGTGATCATCTGGGTCGGTCAGTGGAAGGACTTCGTCGGCCTGCCGCCGGTGACGGGCGCGCATTTCCACGACAAACTGTGGCACCTGCTGCAAACGCTGCCCGGGCTCGACCCCACCACCACCGGGCTCGCGCTGGGCTCGCTGCTGCTGGTGATCTTCGCGTCAAGGGTGCCGGGTCTCAAACGCGTGCCGGGGCCGCTCGTGGCGCTGGTCGCCGCCACCGTCCTGCAGGCGGTGTTCCGGTTCGATGGCGTCACCACCATCGGCAGTGCATTCGGCGGCATTCCCCGCGGCCTGCCGTCGTTGCACGTTCCCGATGTCACGGCCGGACGCGTGATCGAGCTCATCGGTCCGGCCTTCACCATCGCGATGCTCGGCGCGATCGAGTCGCTGTTGTCAGCGGTGGTGGCCGACGGCATGGCGGGCACGCGTCATGACTCCAACCAGGAACTGGTGGCGCAGGGCATCGCCAATATCGCGGCGCCGTTGTTCGGCGGCTTCGCCGCGACCGGCGCCATCGCGCGCACCGCCACCAACATCCGCAACGGTGGTACCGGTCCGCTGGCCGGCATCGTTCACGTGGCGACGCTGGTGCTGATCGTCCTGCTCCTCGCGCCGCTGGCAGTGCACGTGCCGCTCGCCGTGCTGGCAGCCATCCTGTTCGTGGTGGCGTGGAACATGAGCGACCTGAAGCACCTGGCGCGAATGGTCAGGCGCGCCCCGCGCGCCGACGTCGTCATCCTGCTCGTGACGTTCTCGCTCACCGTGTTCGCGGATCTCGTCGTGGCGGTGAACATCGGTGTCATCCTCGCCACGATGCAGTTCCTGCGGCGCATGGCGGCGAGCGTGGAGGTCCGCGAAGCCACCGAACAGGATCTACAGCTCGAATTCGGTCATCGCGGCTTCACATCGTTGCCGGTGGGCGTGCTGGTCTATGCGGTCGAAGGTCCGATCTTCTTCGGCGCGGTCGAGAATTTCGAGCGCGCCCTGGCGGCCACCCACACCGATCCGCGCATCGTCATCATCCGGCTGCGCTGGGTGCCGTTCATCGACATCACCGGCTTGCAGACCCTCGAATCGGTGATTCGCGATCTCCAGGGTCGCGGCGTGCGGGTCATGCTCACCGGCGCCAATGCCCGCGTTCACGCCAAGCTGGAGCGTGCCGGTCTGATCGACCTGGTGCGGCCCGAGAACGTGATGAAAGATTTTCCGGACGCGGTCGCGGCCTGCGAGGCAATCGTGCGCGAGCAGCTCGCGCCGGGCTGACCGCTGTGGGACGTTTACTCCACGGAGAGGAGCTGGCGCTTGTAGATGTCTTTCTTCTCGACGGAGTCCCAATACTTGGCCGTCTCCACCTTGATTCGAGTTTGTGACGTAATTGTGAGTCGCTGTACCTCGTCCGTCAGCCGAAGAGGGAATCTGATAGAGATTTTGCCGTCCTCAGTGCGCAGGTCCAGCTTGCCAGTGTCAGTGATTCCGGTCACGCGTCCCTCGACAAACTCTTCGTATCGTTCAGGCTCACGGATCGTGTCCAGCAACGCTCGGATGCGGGTAATCTCGTCCGAGCGGCCCTCCCAAAACTGCCGTCCGCGCGGTGACTGCCACGTGAACTGCGCGGCGAGTCCAGCGCCGTCCAGGGCCTTCATGAACTCGCCGAGCTGGTGGGCCGATCGGCCACCAACGGCGTCTACCGCATCGTAGAACTCGTCCTGGTGGGCGTTGAGAAGGCGGAACATCTGCGTCAGCGTCGCTTGGAGGAGGCTCTGGCCCGTCAAGTCAGGGAGAGCGTTGCCGGTGACGAAGATGCGAGTCGACCCGTAGCTGAGACCGGCCAGTTTCAGGTTGAGGGCACTGACGACATCGGCGCCCACGCCGCGGGCAGCGTCATGCCCATACCTGAGTCGGTGGGCGGCGAGCTTCCAAGTCTTGGATAGCGGCTCCATTGCCGCGATGAACCAATCAAGCGAGATGCTGCCGTTCGCGCGCGGGCCAATGAGGCGGAGGTCCACTAGCTCGCCTGCCTCCTGGGCCTCCTCGAGCAGTAGCTGGTGCTCGACGCCTTGGGCGGACTGCTCCTGGTTCTTCGCGGCGAGCTGAAGGAAGAAGTCATCTGGCGTCGCGCGCGCGCGATCCGCCGTCTCTATCGCGAACCTTGACAGCGAATCAGCGTGCTCGCGCAGGAACTTGCTGCTCATAAGTTTATCTCCGCGAAACCCTTCGCCGTGCGTCTGTCGTGGCCGAATCCAAAGATGCCTCGCCAGTAGGCCTCCCGGTGTAAGACCATATTCGGTGCGGGCGCCTCTACGTACAGGTCAAGACCGAAGAGATTCTCTGCCGCCGCCTTGTCCAGAAGATGGGTCACCTGCTGCTGCATCGTTGCGGTGACGTTCGCGCCGCCGTTGATCCACTGCGGACTCCAAAGCACACAGTCGATGTCTCCGGGCCCGGGCTTCTGTGTGAGGAAGGACCCATCCAACCACAGGGTACCACTCACGCCCGCGGCCTGCAGCGCCCCGACCCAAGCGGCAAGGTTCCGGTGCAAGTCATGGCGCCGCTGGTCTTGTGCGAACGGCGCAACTGCCAGAGCGTGAATCCCCTGAACGGTTACGTTGTGCATCCCTGGCTGGAGCAGCGGTAGGAAATCAGGCTTGGCCATTTTTCTTGTGCGGTTCGCCAATCAACGTGGATGGGTGGCGCGACGGCACATCCCCATCCCCCTATGGATTCAGCTATTAGCCGTCACATGTCGCTCGCCAGCCTCGCAGATTCCCGCTCTTCGGCCTGTGCCGATGCCGGGCATCGGCGGCCTCCCCAGTCGAAGAAGCCCTTCTGTCACATCGCCCCATGCGACACCGTACGCTGATGATTGGTCGTGCGTTAACAAACGAATGCGCCTCCATGGCGCCGCCACCACGTCGGCGTTTGTTGATGGCCGCGGGTTGACGGCTTCTCCAAACTCCGCTCCATCGCTGCGATATGCGGGCTGCCAGGGCCCGCACTCAACAACTTTGGAAAGTAACAGCGTGCTTCCCTCATACGAGACCCTCACTGGCTACTTCTAACTCAGGGTCAAGGGCGCCGGGACTACCCCTCGGTTGGACCTCTCCGCCGGACCCGGTTTGGAACGGGCTCATTTCCAAGGATGAGGGCACTCGCCGGTTGCCGCGTGCGCTGTCCGACTGGCTAGCGATGGTGGAGGATGGCTGCGCTGGGGGCGCCGGTTACATTACTTGCACTCGGGTACCGGCAACGGCTTGTCCGTGCCCAGGCTGGCAACCCAGGTCTTCACCTGTTCATGCGGGACACCCCGGCCGGCATCCACATCGGCCAGCGCGGCCAGGGTGCGCCGTTGGCGTTCCTCTTCCTGATCGACCCAGGCGGCAAGCGCTTGCTTGACGATCCAGCCGCGTGAGCGGTCGAGTCGTTCAGCCAGGCTGTCTACCTTGGCAGCCAACCCGGCGGGGACATGGGCGGTCAGAACACGGGTCTCAGGCGTCGCCATCAATCGCTCCAAATCAAACTCAATCACAACCAATCGTTGCATGTTGCCGAGCGCAGTTCAAGTCGGTCTTCGCGGACACCATCGCCCGCTCGCGTAAAATCCGCCTCCTTGCTGTCGCCGAGTCAGTGCGACCCACCCGTCCCGTTCCCGTTGTCCACGCCCGTTTCCTCCCCCGCCAAGTCCCGGTCCCCGCTCGACGCCCTGTGGCGCCGCATCGGCGACTGCATGCTGTCCGATCAGGGTCGCCTGCGTGGCCAGCTCGCGCGGCTGCGCGAGGCGAAGGCAGCGCCGGACGAGGCGCAGATCGCCGCGCTCG
>JANMWG010000005.1:0-3675 GCA_031393885.1 Betaproteobacteria bacterium
AAACCCGGTACCGACGGCGCGCTGGCGCTGGGCATGATGAAGGTGATCGTCGATCGCGGCCTGCACGATGTGGAGTTCCTGCGCGAGCAGACGGTGGGCTGGGAGGAGTTCTTCGAGAAGCGCCTGCCCGACTACACGCTCGACCGCGTCGCGGCGATCACCGGTCTGGCGGCGGCCGACATCGAGCGGCTGGCGCTGTTGTACGGCAGCACGAAGAAGTCGTTCATCCGGCTCAACTACGGCATCCAGCGCCACGACAACGGTGGCATGACCACGCGCTGCATCAAGCTGCTGCCGGTGCTCATGGGGGCGATGAAGGAGAACGGCGGCGTGTGCCTCGGTACCGGGCGCGAGATGCGCGGTGTCGACATGCGCAAGCTGACGCGGCCCGATCTGCTGGCCGGCCGCGAGCCGCGCACCATCAACATGATCCAGATCGGCCGTGCGCTCAACGACGTGAACCTGTTGCCGCCGATCAAGGCGATGGTCGTCTGGAATGCCGACCCCGCCAACTGCGTGCCCGACACCGGGTCGGCCCGGCGCGGCATGATGCGCGACGACTTGTTCGTGGCGGTGCACGACACCTTCTTCACCGACAGTTGCGATTACGCCGACATCGTGCTGCCGGCCGACACCACGCTCGAACGCGTCGACGTCCTCGGGGGCTACGGACACTTCGTCTACGCCTATTCCGAACAGGCGATCGAGAAGCAGGGCGAGAGCGTCGACAACAGCGAGCTGTTCCGCCGGTTGGCCGCGCGTATGGGCTACGACGACGAATGCTTCCGCCAGACCGACGAGTCGATGCTGCGCGAACTGCTCGACCCGGCGTTCAATCCATTGTTCGAGGGGGTGACGCTCGACGGCCTGAAGCAGACCGGCTGGGCCCGCGCCGCCACGCGGTCGCCGACGCGGCCGGGCTACAACAGCGGCAAGTGGCCGACGCCGTCGGGCAAGATCGAGATTCGCAGCGAGACGCTGGGCGCGCTCGGTCTCGACCCGCTGCCTTCTTACACGCCGGAGAAAGAGGGCGTGAACACCGCCACCGAGCAATATCCGTTGCAGGTGATCAGTGCGGCGACCCACTATTTCATCGGCGCGAGCTTCCAGCACGTGGCCCGGTTGCAGGAGATGATGTCGCGCCAGACCTTCGAGTTGTCGCCGGCCGACGCCGAATCACGCGGCATTGCCGACGGCGAGCTGTGCCGGCTGTTCAATGATCGCGGCGAAGTCTTCGGTCATGTACGCGTCGCGCCGGGGATGCTGGCCGGCGTGGTCGGCGCGCCGAAGCAGTTGCAGGGCTCGCGGCAACTGAACGGCGTCAACGTCAACGCGCTGGTCGGTCAGGACGAAGCCGACATGGGCCGCGGGCCGGTGTTCTACTCCACGCTGGCGCAGATCGAACGGGTCGTCGATCCGTCGGGCATCCAGCACTTCAACGCCGCGTAGCCGGCACCCGCCGTTTCCTGTTCAACTTCCGGAGCATTGCATGCCAGCAGCAGTGATGGACGGTATTGCCGTCGCCAGGCACACCAGGGCGCAACTCGAGGGGCGCGTCGAAGCGCTCGCCGCCAGGGGGGCGCCTTGCGGTCTCGCCGTGATCATCGTCGGCGACAATCCGGCGTCGCGCGTCTACGTCCGCAACAAGGTCAAGGCCTGTGGCGAGATCGGCATCCACTCGGAGATGATCGAGTTGCCGGCCGACGTTGCGCGGGAAACGCTGCTGGCGCGCATCGGTGCGCTCAACGCCGCCCCCGGCATCCACGGCATCCTGGTGCAACTGCCGTTGCCCCGGCACCTCGACGTGAAGGAGGTGCTGGAGACCATCTCGCTGCTGAAGGACGTGGACGGCTTTCACGTCGAGAGCATGGGCGCGCTCATGGCCGGGCTGCCGGGTTTCTGGCCGTGCACGCCCTATGGCGTGATGATGATTCTCGACTATTACAAGGTGCCGTTGAGCGGCGCCAACGCGGTGGTGATCGGTCGCAGCAACATCGTGGGCAAGCCGCAGGCGCTGATGCTGCTGGCGCGCGATGCGACCGTGACGATCTGCACGTCGATGACCCGTGATCTCGCCAGGCACACGCGCGCTGCCGACATTCTGGTGGTGGCTACCGGCCGCGCGCGCATGGTGACCGGCGACATGATCAAACCCGGCGCGGTGGTGGTCGATGTGGGCATCAACCGGTTGCCCGACGGCAAGCTCTGCGGCGATGTCGATTACGACAGCGCGGCGGCGGTTGCCGGGTTGATCACGCCGGTGCCCGGTGGCGTCGGGCCGATGACCATCACGATGTTGCTGGCGAACACGGTGCACGCGGCCGAGTCGGCGGCCGACATTCACGCCTGACTTCGACGCGCGCGGCCAGGTCGGCGGGCGGGCATGTTGGCACCACAGGGCTCCCCGAGCATGCTGCGCCCCCTGGGGGATGGCGAAGCGCAGCGAAGCCTGGGGGTGGGCGTCACCGCTAGACTGCGCCGATGTCGCGGCGGCGCCGCGACATCGGCGTCAGGATCAGTTCTTCTTCGGCAGGAACGGCACGATTGCTTTCGGACCATCCTTGGTCTTCTTGGCGGCGCGCTTCTCCTTCAGCGACAACAACGGTTCTTTCTTGACTTCCTTGTTCGACTGTCGGACTTTTGCCATTGTCGTTGTTCCTCGGTGAGTGTAAAAAAACCCGATGCCGGCGCGCTTGCGGCAGCCCGGCGGGCGCGGACCCGGCGCCTCGTCGCATCATGCGCTCCCGGTCGCCGAAGGTCTGTGCGGTATTCGCGCGTTGCCGCTTTCCCGGCGTCGTCCCGCGACGAAGCGATGCCGGTTCGCCGCGATAGGACCACCCCCAGGCGGCCTATGCTCCCTGGCCGCCTGCGGTCATCGCTCCCCGCGGTGCAGTAGCCGATTACCACATTTCTCGTCGCCTGTCAGCGCGCCGTCTCGCGATAAGGCCGGCGTTTTCGCCGCTTGGTGAAACGCCGGTGGGCGGCAATCTGCCGCCACGGTCCGACGTGCCACGGTGTCATCACGGCAGGGGGCGGACCCGCATCCACGACACCCCGCCGGGGTTCCTTGGTCAGGATGCGCAGTCATCCTCGACGGGAGCGGCGATTGAAGACAGGTCTGGTAACCCATATCGTGGCGGCCGCGCTGGCGGTGGGCGGCGCCAACGCATCGGCGGTCGACTTCTCGTTCAGCGGTATGTTCACCGGTGACGACGACGTCCAGTTGTTCGATTTCTCGGTCGGGATGGCGTCGCTGGTGACCTTTCGGACGCTGTCGTATGCCGGCGGCACCAATGCCGCCGGGACGGTGATCGCCCGCGGCGGGTTCGATCCGATCCTGGCCTTGTTCGACAGTCGCGGCCTGCTCATCAATCAGAACGACGACGGCGGCTTTCGCGTGCCGGGCGATCCGGTCACGGGGGCACACTGGGACACCTATCTCCGAAGTGTGCTGCAACCCGGCACCTATTCGGTGTCGGTCATGCAATACGCCAACTTCGCCCTGGGCCCCAGCCTGTCCAACGGCTTCCTCGGCGCCCATACCCACGGCTTCCGTGACAACACCGGCACCTTGCGGGACGGTCACTGGGCGTTCGATATCCTGAATGTCAATTCCGCGGTGGCCACGGTCGCGGCATCGTCGATCACGGTTCCTGAACCCGAGACGTATGCGCT
>JANMWG010000004.1:0-5038 GCA_031393885.1 Betaproteobacteria bacterium
CCGCCGTCGATGCCGCCATCAATGGACCGAGCGCCGATGAGCAGGGCAGCGTGCTGGCGCGCGTGTTCCTGCTGCCGATCGTGCTGGTGTCGGCGGGCAAGTCCCCGGCGATCGTCCCGGGTGTGGTGCCCGACATCGCGGAGATCACCGCGGTGATGAAACGTGCCGCCGCGCTCGGTGCCGTCGAGACCTTCGGCCTCGGCAACGCGTTCGGTTCGCTTGCCGGCGCCAGTGCGGTATCGCCTGCGGCACTGCATGCGCTGGTGCGCCGCTTTGGATCGGCTGGTGACAACGACCTGCTCACGCCGAAACCGGTGTCGATCGAGTCCGCTGACGAGACCGTGCATCTGCGCTTTCTCGCCGGGGCTTCGGTAACGCCCGCCGACCTGCCGAGCTTTCTCGAAACCGCGGGCCAGATCGGGCGCTGGGGCATGGGGTTGTCGCAGGCGCTGGCGCAGCAGTTGGCCGACCCCGGATTGAGCCTGTTGCCGTTGCCGCGCGCGCCGCGCCCGTGGTTCACCGCCCTGCACGAGGGCCGCTTCGCCCGTGAGGAACTGGCGTTCAATCTGTTTGCGTCGGGGGCGATCCGACGCATCCGTGCCGCGAGCGGTGATCCCGAGGCGCTCATCACCGCCCGCGCTAACGGCACGATCCGCATCGACCTGACCTCGCCCTTCGACGCGATGCTGGCGCATGCGCATGCGTGGCAGCTTGCGCCGGCCGACGATCTCGCTGCGGTCGAACGTTCGATCCGGCAACTGCTTGAGGATTGTCGCGTGCCCCGGGTGGACAGCGACGACCGGGTGTTGCCGCCGGAAGACCTGCCGCGGCCGGCGTCGGTGACCTCGCTGTTCCATTGAGGGGGCGTCACAGCACCGGCCCAAACGCAGTATTCTTCACGGCGACATCAGAGCACGCGACGCGGCGCCGCTTCTGGCGCGGGCCCTTCTGAGCGTGACGCTTACGGCAGACCATCGATATGCCGGACAGGAGGAGTTCTCATGAGCATCGACATCACTGCGCAATCCGCGCCCTGCGGCGCACTGATCCGCGGCATAGACCTCACGCGCGATCTCGACCCGTCGGCGGTCGCCGAGATCCGGTCGGCGTGGCTCGCGCATCAGGTGATCGCCTTTCCCGACCAGCGGCTCGAGATCGCCGACATCGAGCGCTTCGCGTCGTACCTCGGCCCGAATGGCGAAGACCCCTACATCGCCGCGATTCCGGGTCATCCGCGCGTGGTCCAGGTCAAGCGGGATGCCGACGAGAAGACGCCGCTGTTTGCCGAGTCCTGGCACTCCGACTGGAGCTTCCTGCCGAAGCCGCCGGCCGCCACGGTGCTCTACGGCAACGTGATTCCGCCGGTCGGTGGCGACACGCTGTTCTCCAACCAGTACGCCGCCTGGGATGCGCTGCCGGCATCGATGAAGACGCTGTTGCAGGATCGCAACGGCATCCACTCCGCTCGCCGTGGATATTCGCCCCAGGGCGCGTATGGCGAGCGCGACGTCGGCCGGTCGATGGCCATCCGCTACGGTGACAGCGCCATGAAGACCCAACTGCATCCGCTGGGACGCCGGCACACCGAGACGGGGCGCACCGCCTTGTTCGTCAGCCCCGGCTATACCATCGGCATCGAGGGCATGCCCGAGGACGAAGCGCAACAAGTGCTGCTCGAGCTGTATGCGCACCAGAGCAAGCCCGAGTTCGTCTACCGGCACCGCTGGTCGGTCGGCATGCTCATCATGTGGGACAACCGTTGTCTGATCCACGCCGCCACCGGCGGCTACGAGGGGCATCCGCGGCTGTTGCATCGGGTCACGGTCGCGGACCGCACCTTGCAGTAACGGCTGCAGCGGCCGCCGGTGCGCTGGGCCTGGCGCCGGCATGGCGGCGATTCGATGTCCGATTGCGGCGAGCACCATGGCTTGTGGCACCGGATAATCTACGGATGACTTCCGATCTGGCCCACCTGTACGCCGCCTTCAAGGCGCACGACGCGCGTTTCGACGGGCGCGTGTTCGTGGGCGTGTCGTCCACCGGCATCTATTGCCGGCCGGTGTGTGTCGCAAAGTTTCCCAAGCGCGAGAACTGCAGCTTCCATCGTAGTGCGGCGGCGGCGGAAGCTGCCGGCTTTCGGCCCTGCCTGCGCTGCCGCCCGGAGCTTGCGCCGGGATACGCCAGCGTCGATGCCAGCATGCGTCTCGCCCATGCGGCGTCGAGCCTGATCGACGACGGCTGCGCCAATGACGCGAGCCTGAAGTCGCTCGCGCAGCGCCTGGCAGTGACCGACCGCCATCTGCGTCGCGTGTTCCGGGAAGCGTTCGGGGTCTCGCCGGTGGCGTATGCGCAGACGCAGCGCCTGCTGCTGGCCAAGCGCCTGCTGACCGACACTGCCATGCCTGTGCTCGACGTCGCGCTGGCCAGCGGCTTCGGCAGCCTGCGACGATTCAACGCGGCGCTGAAGGAACGCTATCGTCTGACGCCGTCGGATTTTCGGCGCAAGGCCGGCGCAGCCGCGCCGCTGTTCTCGTCGGCCGAGTTCGTCTTCGAACTCGGCTATCGCCCACCGCTCGACTGGCCGGCGCTGCTGGGCTTTCTCGGCGCCCGCACCATCGATGGCGTCGAGGAGGCCGATGGCGACCGCTATCGGCGCACGCTGATGATCCGGCACGGCGAAGAGCGGCATGCCGGCTGGTTCGAAGCCGAGCCGGTCGCGGGAAAGGACCGGCTCCGGGTGCGGATCGCAGGCTCGCTCGGCAAGGTGCTGCCGGCGGTGCTGGCGCGCGTCAAGCGGTTGTTCGATCTTGCCTGCGATCCAGCCGAGATCGCGGCCACGCTCGGCCCGCTGGCGCGCCGCCCCGGCCTGCGCCTGCCGGGCGTCGTCGACGGGTTCGAGATCGCGGTGCGCGCGGTGCTGGGTCAGCAGATCACGGTGCGCGCGGCACGCACGCTTGCGCAGCGTTTTGCCATCGCCTTCGGCACCCCGATGGTGACGCCGTTCGCAGGGCTGGTCACCTTGTTTCCCACCGCCGTGAACATCGCCGGGAGAAGCATCGACGAGATCGCGACGCTCGGCATCATCGGTGCGCGCGCCCGCACCATCCAGGCGCTGGCGCGGGCGATCGCCGCTGGCGAGGTCCGGCTCGAACCCGGCGTCGATGTCGATGCCACCATCGCCGCTCTGGTGGCGTTGCCCGGTATCGGCGACTGGACCGCCCAGTACATCGCCATGCGGGCGCTGGCGTGGCCCGATGCTTTTCCCGCAGCCGACTACGGCGTCATGAAGGCACTGGGTGAGCGCAACCTGCGCCGCGTCCGCGAGACGGCCGAGCAATGGCGCCCGTGGCGCGCGTATGCCGTGATGCATCTGTGGGACTCGCTGATGACCGCGGGTACGGCGATAGATACGAACACCGCGACCAGTTCACCGGCAGCGAAAGCGGCGGCATGATCTGGACCTGGATCGGCTCGCCGCTCGGCCCGATGCTCGCGATGTCGGATGGCGACACGCTGAGCGGCCTGCATTTCCACGACGACAAATATGTGCCGCACATCGCCCCCGAATGGCGCCGCGACGACCGGTTGCCGCTGTTCCGCCAGACCCGCATCGAGGCCGCCGAGTACTTCGCCGGCCAGCGCCATCGCTTCGAGATGCCGCTGGCACCGGAAGGCACAGCCTGGCAACAGCGCGTCTGGCAGGTGCTGGTGACGATCCCCTACGGCGAGACCACCACCTACGGCGCCATGGCGGCGACGCTCGGCAACCGCAATGCCTCGCGTGCCGTCGGCGCGGCCAACGGCCGCAACCCGATCGCAGTGGTGATCCCGTGCCACCGGGCCATCGGCGCCGACGGATCGCTCACCGGCTATGCCGGCGGGCTCGCACGAAAGGACGCGCTGTTGCGGCTCGAGGGAGCCGTGCCAGACGGCGGTTTGCAGGGAAGCCTGGGCCTGGGCGAACGCTGACTCGGGTCGTGGGATGCACCTCGAGACGGTCATATGCGACCAAAACGTCGGATGCGACCAAAACATAATGTGCGACCAAAACTATTTGACATTCGAGGGGAGTCCCTGGCTACAAAAACGGCGCAGCATAATCTCGCGACAAAATCCACCGTTTTGAACAATTTCTAACGCGGGAGCGCTGCCATGAATCTCTTTCGACGCAAACCACTACCTGCCATCCTCGCACTACCGGCCATCCTCGCGCTGGGGTTCACCGTTGCTGCGGGCTCGGCGCTGGCAGTGCCTGTCAGCTACACCGGCACGAACGTATTGATCGACTACGACACCGACACCTCCGGGGGCGACTCGGTGAGCACGGCAGGCGATTCGGTGACGCTGAATTTCGGGTCCAACTTCAATGTCAGCGCCAGCCCCAGTCCGGGCACCAGCAACAGCGTCGCTGAAGCCTTCGGCAGCTACAGTGCCAATTTCGCGTTCTCGGCGCGTCCCGGCCGTGTGATCTCGGGCTACCAGGTCACGTTCGGCGGCACCTACTCCATCACATCGCCCGGAGGGGTCTCGATCTCCGGCACCCCCGGGTTCAGCGCCGACAATGGGAGTGGGTCCTGGGGTTGGACCACCACGTTTGACGGCGCATCGTTTCCGGGGTTGGCCGGTTTGGTACAGGCAACGGCGCAGGGCGACGGCTCCGAGGTCCCCGGCCCCATCATCGGCTACGTGCAGATATGGGTGTACGATCTGTCGTGGCCGATCTACGGCCCGTCTACCTACGTGTGGGTCCGAGGCGAGTTCCTCGGCTACGAGCTGGTGCGGGTGCCGGGTACCGACCCCCCCGAATTCGACAGAGTTGAGCGTTACGGCCCGCCTACCTTGGAGGAGATCCGCGGCGACATCATCGACTACAGGCAGAAGTTGGTGGACGATCATGAGAATCCGATCTACGGCCCGCCTACCTTCGACCAGCTCTATCTCGGGCAGGCCGACATCGGCATCAGCGGCATCTTGATCGAGGCGCTTACGGTGCCCGAACCCTCCACCTACGCGCTGATGGGTCTGGGGCTCGCCGCGC
>JANMWG010000071.1:0-19202 GCA_031393885.1 Betaproteobacteria bacterium
GCGATGAAATCTTCGTGGTTCTCGAAGGCGAAGTAGAGATCGAAGTCGAAGTGGAGATCGAAGTCGTGGCCACCGGCGAGAAGTTGGTCTACCGGCCGGGCGACATCTGCTCCTGGACCAAGGGCACGCCGACCATCTGGGACATCAGGAAACCGATGAAGAAGGTGTTCGTCATCGCGGATGCGAAGCCGGCCTGAACGCCGGGCGATATCGGCGGCGAGCTGCATACGCCGAGAACGCGGTGGCGGGGTGTGCTTCGCCGTACAATCCGGTCGCTCGATCTCGCGCCGTAACGTCGGGCGGGTAACACGTGTCTAGCCGTGCGCGCCCGGTCGTTTTGGCCCGGAGTACCGACCTTGTCGCAGTGCCCGGATGGCGAAACTGGTAAACGCAAGGGACTTAAAATCCCTCGGGGGCAACCCCTTGCCGGTTCGATTCCGGCTCCGGGCACCAAATCTCATCGTCACCGTCCGCGGCGGTGTATACGTTTATCGGTGGGGGTCGCTGCGATCTGCTGGTCGCACCCTTGGCGAAGTCGTGCCGGGGCCACTGTGGCGGATACAATCTGGCAATCTGTGGCAATACCCAATACCGTGTGAATGTCCTGGAAACCCACTATCGGCGCGGGGCTCAGGGTGCTCCCACCTCTTACCCGGCGCCCATGTGGGCCAGATCTACACACGTGCCGTCAACCGCTACCCCGGTCCACTCCACAGACAACCCTGCCTTTCGCCGGTTGATGAGCCTGCTGACGTCGGCGCGCAACCGGCGGGAGGAGGGCGCCACCGTCCTCGAGGGCGCCCATCTGCTCACAGCATGGTTGCAACGTTACGGCAGCGCGATCGACACGTTGTTCATCGACCAGGACGCAGCCGGATCGCCGGCTTTGTCGGCACTGGTCGCGCAAGTCGATGCGAAGCGCGTGCGCGTGTGCGAATCGCGCCTGTTTCGGAAGGCGAGCCCGGTCGCGGGCGAGAACGGGGTGCTGGCCATCGTGCGTATTCCGGCGGTGCCGGCGGCCGTGCCGCAGGCGTCCGGCAGCTTCGAAGTATGGCTCGATCACGTTCAGGATCCCGGCAACGTGGGCACGCTCATCCGGTCTGCCGCGGGCGCCGGGGCGGCTGCGGTGCGGCTTGGCCGCGGATGCGCCGACGCGTGGTCGCCGAAGTGCCTGCGTGCGGGCATGGGTGGTCACTTCGTGCTCGACATCGAGGAGCATTGCGATCTCGTCGCGCGCGCGGCCGACCCGGTCACCCGCGTGGCTGCCGCCGATGCTGCCGCCGGTACGTCGTTGTTCGAGGCCGACCTGAGCGGCACGCTTGCCGTGCTGCTCGGCGGCGAGGGTGCGGGCATTTCCCCGGAGCTCGCGGCTTGCGTGCGGCAAACCGTGCGGATTCCGATGCCCGGCGGCATCGAATCTCTCAACGTCGCGGCGGCCGGCGCCATCATCTGTTTCGAAAGGGTGCGGCAGGCCTTGGCGACACCTGGGCCTACCGTGGCACCTCCCATTCGGTAGCGGGCTGCGCGGCGCGCCGCTTATGCCATCAATCGGTTAGTTGACATAATATTCATTATGCGCATTTCAGCGTAACCTGAAAGAGGGTACCCGAGGCCGCCATCAGCCTTTCGCGTGGGTGAACAGCTCGAAGAAATTACGGGTGGTCTGTTCGATCACGTCGCCGAGCGCCATGCCGCGGATCCGCGCCACTTCGTCGGCCACGAAGCGCACCAGCGCCGGTTCGTTGGTGCGGCCCCGGTGCGGCACCGGCGCCAGGTACGGCGAATCGGTCTCGACCAGCAGCCGGTCCATCGGCACCCGGCTGGCCACCTCGCGGATCGCCGCGGCGCTCTTGAACGTCAGGATCCCGGAAAACGAGATGTAGAACCCGAGATCGAGGGCCGCCCGGGCAACCTCCCAAGTCTCGGTGAAGCAATGCATGACGCCGCGCGCCGTCTCGGCGTGTTCCTCGCGCAGCAACCGAATGGTGTCGGTCGCCGCCTCGCGGGTATGGATGATGAGCGGCTTGCCGATGGTATTCGCAGCCTGTATATGGGCCCGGAACCGGGCTTGCTGGATCGGTGCCAGCTCGGGGTGCCGGTAGTAATCGAGGCCGGTTTCGCCGATGGCGACGATCTTCGGATGGCCAGCCAGGGCTACCAATTGTTCCGCCGTCGGTTCGGCGCCATCTGTGGCATCCGGATGCACGCCCACGGAGGCGAACACATTCGGAAAGCGCTCGGCCACCGCCAGCACCCGTGGAAAGTCCTCCAGATTCACGCTCACGCACAAGGCATGGCCGATGTGATGCTGCGCCATGTTGTCGACGACGGCGTCGACGCCCTGGCTCAGCTCCGGGAAGTCGATGTGACAGTGCGAATCGACCAGCAATGTCGCCGTGCTCAAGATGCGGTGACCCGGGCGTAGTCGAGTAACAGGTCTTCCGCGAACAGCCGCGCGTTCAGCGGATGGTCGATCAGACGGCGCGCGGCGCGCAACCGGCTGTCATAGCGGCACAGGTCGATCGGATCGATGCGTCGAGAGACCGCGGCAGCCTCGCGCCCGAGATCGGTGTGGTAGCGCACCGCGCCGGTGAGCCTCGATGACAGCAGGTCGAAGCACCAGGTCTGCAGCAGGTGAAGCAGCGGCGGTAGTTCGAGATCGGTGGTCCGGCCGGCAACCGAGATCCAGTCGGGGTCGCGCTGCGAGAGCACCGGCATGAGCATTTCACGCACCGCCCAGAAGCGTTCGCCGAGTTCGGCCACCATGCCGGGCGAGCCGCCGGTCTGATCGAGCGCCAGTGCCGCCCTGGCGCCATCGGACGGCGCCAGGACCTCGATCGCTTCGTCGCGGGAAGGCCCGGGCAGGGTCAGGCGTATGCAGCGACTGCGGATGGTCGGCAGCAGCCGTGCCGGTTGCGACGTGAGCAGAATGAACCGGGCCCCGGCCGGCGGCTCTTCGAGCATCTTGAGCAAGGCGTTTGCCGCGGCTGTGTTCATGGCGTGGGCATGATCGATGACCACGATGCGGGCGCGGCCCCGGTGCGAAGCCAGATGCATGAAGTCTTCGAGCGCCCGGATGCGGTCGATCGGGATGATCGCCCGCACCCGCTTGGCTTTTTCGGCCGGGGCCGGGTCGTCGGCCACGGCAGCGTCGGGATCGGCATTACCGTCGGCCGCGGTAGCAACATCGACCAAGCGAAAATCCGGGTGCGAACCGGCTTCGAACCAGCGGCAGTCCTCGCAGATGCCGCAGGGCAAACCGTTGGCTTCGGGCGTGGCGCACAGGCCCGCTTTCGCCAACGTGCGGGCGAAGTCCGCTTCGCTGCTGCCGCGGGGCGCGACCAACAGCAAAGATTGCGCCGACAACCCGCCGGGAAACTTCTCCGCCCAGATTTTTGTATGCCATTTATTCATTTATAACAATCGTATAAATAGCATTTATAAAGTAAAGTGAAGATTAATTCAGGGGGTTTCTTCGAGCAACTCGGTGAGCTGCTGAACCAGAGTCTCGCGGATCATGTCGATCGACCGGGTGCTGTCGATGATCCGGAACCGCCGTGAATGTTCGCCAGCGAGATCCAGGTACGCCTGCCGCACGCGCTGATGAAACTGGGCCGCTTCCGACTCGAAACGGTCGGCGGCATCCCGGCCTGCCATACGCGCCCGCGTCACCCCGATGGAGGCATCGAACAGAAAGGTGCGATCCGGCTGAAGAGAACCCTGCACCCACTGCCCCAAGGCGAGCAGACGGTCGCGATCAACGCCGCGCCCTCCCCCTTGATAGGCCAGCGTGGCGTCGGTGAACCGGTCGCACAGCACCCAGTGGCCGGCATCGAGCGCCGGACGAATCACCGTCTGGATGTGCTCATAACGAGCGGCGAACACCAGCAGCGCCTCGGTCTCGGCGAGCATCTCGGAGCCTGGATTGAGCAACAGGGCACGGATGGCTTCGCCCACCGGCGTGCCGCCGGGCTCGCGGGTGATGACGACCCCGAGCCCTTGCTGCCCCAGCCAGGCTTCGGCCCATTCGAGATGGGTGCTCTTGCCCGCGCCGTCGATGCCTTCGAAGGTGATGAAACGCCCGCTCATGGCGTCAGCGCCGCTGGTAGCGCGCGACGGCACGGTTGTGGTCGGCCAGGGTTTTCGAGAATTCCGAAAAGCCGTCGCCCTTGGCCACGAAATAGCGCGCGCTGGTCGCAGGCGGATGGCTCACCGCGGCCAGCGCAGCCTCGCCTGGAAGGGCGATGGGGGATGGTGGCAGGCCTTCGTGCATGTAGGTGTTATACACCGACCGGTCGACCAGATCCGGGCGCCGGAG
Source organism: Betaproteobacteria bacterium (assembly GCA_031393885.1). Lineage (GTDB taxonomy): Bacteria > Pseudomonadota > Gammaproteobacteria > Burkholderiales. Next base: position 4,319 of record JANMWG010000071.1, read on the forward strand.
GTTGCCATCGAAGCGTTCGCCCAGCCCGAAGATCGTGGTCGGATCGCTCTGGAGCTTCATGCCTTCCCGCAACCGGTTCAGGAACACCGCCGCGATCAGCCCCCGATCGGCCGCCTGCCCGGTTTCCTTCTCGACGATCGACGCGAGCGTGAGCAACTGGTACGGCGAGGTGATCGGCAGGCCCGGCTGACGGCCTTCCCAGTTGACGCGCACCCGCTCGCGCATGCGGTCGTAGGCCTTGCGCAGCAAGGCGAGATCGCTGATGCCGGCGGCGAAGCGATAGGTGTCGGGGAAGAACAGGCCCTCGGCGCTGGTCTCGATGGCATCCAGCCGTTCGAGAATCTCGCGCTCCGACAGGCCGGCCGAATCGTGGCGCATGTCGGCAACGGCATCGATGGCCGCGCGCACATCGCGGAAAGTCCAGCCTTCGATCAGGCGCACCTCGATCTGCACCACATCGCCCTTCACCATGCGATCGAGCAGGGTCATCGGGGTTGCCGCGGCGTTGATCTCGTAGGTGCCGGCCTTGAGGCGTTCGCCCTGGCCGCGCACCCGCGCCAGCACCCTGAAAGCCCAGCCAGGCGACACGATGCCCTGCCGCGACAGCTCGCGCGCGATGGCGCCGAGACCGGAACCCGGCATGATCGTCACGCGCACCGGCGACGGCGAGAATCCGAGAGGCTGGGAGGCAAATCGGCCGAAGGCGACCGCCATGCCGCCGAGCACGAGGAGCATCAGCACGGCGGCCGTGATACGGGCGCCGCCACGCACCTTGCCGGGCGGCGGGCCGCCCGGCATCCACGTGCCGGACATCCTGGATCGCGAAGGAGCCCGCATATCGGCGCCCGTTCGCCCGCGACGTGGTCAGATGGCCCGGAACACCAGCGTGCCGTTGGTGCCGCCGAATCCGAAGGAGTTCGACAGAGCCACGGTCATCTTCATCGGACGCGCGGTGTTGGGAACGTAGTCGAGGTCGCAGCCTTCGCCGGGCGCCGCGAGGTTGATGGTGGGTGGCGCCACCTGATCGCGCAATGCCAGCGCCGTGAACACCGCTTCGATGCCGCCGGCGGCGCCCAGCAGGTGCCCGGTCATGGATTTGGTGGAACTCACCGCCAGCCGATAGGCGTGGTCGCCGAAGCAGCGCTTGACCGCGACGGTCTCGGCGAGGTCGCCCAGCGGTGTAGAAGTGCCGTGCGCGTTGATGTAGTCGACTTCATCGAGGTTGGTGCCGGCGTTGCGCAGCGCATTGCGCATGCAGCGCGAGGCGCCCTCGCCGTCTTCGGATGGCGCGGTGATGTGATGTGCGTCGGCACTCATGCCGTAGCCGGTGAGCTCGCAGTAGATGCGCGCGCCGCGGGCCCTGGCGTGTTCGTATTCTTCGAGCACCAGCACGCCGGCACCTTCGCCGAGCACGAAGCCGTCGCGATCGCGGTCCCACGGGCGGCTCGCTGCCATGGGGTCGTCGTTGCGGGTGGACAGCGCCCGCGCTGCCATGAAGCCGCCGACCCCGAGCGGACTCATGGTGGATTCGGTGCCGCCGGCCACGATGATGTCGGCATCGCCGTATTCGATGAGACGGCCGCCCTCGCCGATGCAGTGATTGGAGGTGGTGCAGGCGGAGACGATGGCGAGGTTCGGGCCCTTGAAGCCGTATTCGATCGACAGCAGCCCCGCCACCATGTTGATGATGCTGCCCGGCACGAAGAACGGCGACACCTTGCGGATGCCCCCGGCGGTGACGGCGGCGTGGGTGTCCTCGATGAGCGGCAAGCCGCCGATGCCCGAGCCGATCACGCAGCCGATGCGCTCGGCGTTTTCGGGGGTGACCTCGATACCGCTGTCTACCACGGCCTGCTTGGCTGCCGCCAGGCCGTAGTGGATGAAGGTGTCGAAACGCCGTGCTTCCTTGGGCGACAGGTAGGCGGCGACATCGAAATCCTTGACCTCACCGCCGATCCGGGAGGTGAAGGTGCTGGTGTCGAAGCGGGTGATGGGGCCGATGCCGGAACGGCCCGCGAGAATGCCGGACCAGGCGTCGGTGACGGTGACGCCGATGGGACAAACGACACCCAGCCCGGTGACGACGACTCTGCGTCGGGACAAGATCAGGGGTACTCCCGGGGAGTGGGGCGCTATCGGGCGATCAGTTCAGATGACCGGAGACGTAATCGATCGCCTGCTGCACGGAGGTGATCTTCTCGGCTTCCTCGTCGGGGATCTCGCACTCGAACTCTTCTTCGAGGGCCATCACCAGCTCGACGGTGTCGAGCGAATCGGCACCGAGGTCGTCGACGAAGGTCGATTCGATCTTGATGTCGGCTTCATTGACGCCGAGTTGCTCGGCGACGATACGCTTGACCCGCTGTTCTACGCTTTCCATCGATGTGCCCTTCCCTCTTGTTGATGAAGTGCCGGCAAGGCCGGACTGAATCTGAACCGGACGCCGGCGACCGCTGAAACGACATCTCTCAGGCCGGCCTGAACAACGGCGCATTCTATCAAAACTCCCCTCGTGCAAACGCCTCACGGACGCTTGTTTCAACGGTCAATCCATGAACATTCCGCCATTGACATGCAGCGTGGACCCGGTGATATAACCTGCGGCCTCCGAAGCGAGGTACACCGCCGCCGCCGCGATCTCGTCGACCTTGCCCAGGCGCCCGAGCGGCACTTGCGTGAGCAGCGCCTCGCGCTGCGTGTCCGACAGGGCGCGGGTCATGTCGGTGTCGATGAAGCCCGGCGCGATGCAGTTGACGGTGATGTTGCGGCTGCCGACCTCGCGCGCCACCGACTTGCTGAACCCCGCCAGCCCGGCTTTGGCGGCGGCGTAGTTGGCCTGGCCGGCGTTGCCGACCGAACCCACCACCGACGTCACGTTGATGATCCGGCCCCAGCGCGCCTTCATCATCGGGCGCAGCAGCAACCGCGTCAGCACGAAGACCGGCCGCAGGTTGGTGTCCATGATGTCGTCCCACTCCGCGTCTTTCATGCGCACCAGCAGGTTGTCGCGCGTGACCCCGGCGTTGTTGACCAGGATCGCGATCTCGCCGAACCGCGTCTGGATCGCGCCGATCACGGCCTCGCACTGCGCGGTGTCGCGCACGTCGAGCGCCATGCCGGTGCCATTGACGCCGGCGCCGGCGAGCGATTGCGAAATCGCTTCGGCGCCGGTCGCGGAAGTCGCGGTGCCGATGATCGTGGCGCCGGCGTGTCCGAGCGCCAGCGCGATCGCCCGTCCGATGCCACGGCTGGCACCCGTGACCAGAGCCACCTTGCCTTGCATATTCAGCGAACCGCCGCCACCGCCGCGTCGATGGCGGCGGACGACGAGAGCGTCTGCGCCACCGCGTCGGGCGCGATGCGCTTGACCAGGCCCTGCAACACCTTGCCGGGGCCGCATTCGACGAAGTGGGTCACGCCGTCGCGCACCATGGCCTCGATGATCTCGATCCAGCGCACCGGCATGAACAACTGGCGCACCAGCGCATCGCGAATGGCGCTCGGCATGCCGGACGCGGTGACATCGGCGTTGTGGATCACCGGAATTCGTGCCGATGACATCGGCACCGCCGAGATCGCGGCGCGCAAGCGGTCGCCGGCGGGCTGCATCAGGCTGCAGTGCGCCGGCACGCTCATCGACAACAACAGCGCGCGCCGCGCGCCGCGGGCCTTCGCGATATCGATGGCGCGTTCGACGGCAGCACGATGGCCGGCGATAACGATCTGCCCCGGCGCGTTGAGGTTAGCCGGTTCGACCACGCTACCCTGTGCCGCCTCGGCGCAGATCGCCCGGATCGCGGGTTCATCGAGCCCGAGGATCGCCGCGATACCACCGGTGCCGGCTGGCATCGCCTCTTGCATGGCCTGGGCGCGCAAGCGCACCAGCGGCAGCGCATCGGCGAATTCGATCGCGCCGCCGCACACCAGCGCCGGATACTCGCCCAGCGAATGGCCCGCCATGACCGACGGCGTGACACCGCCCGCCGCCAGCCAGGCGCGGTAGATCGCGATGTCCGCCGCCAGCATCACCGGTTGCGTGTTGACCGTCAGCGCCAGCGCGTCCTCCGGCCCCTTCTCGACCAGTTCCCACAGGTCTTGCCCGATGATGCCGGAGGCTTCGTCGATAGTCTGTTTGACCACCGGATGGCCGGCATAGGCGGCGAGCATACCGACCGATTGCGATCCTTGTCCGGGAAACACCATTGCCACTTTCATGTTGCTCACATTGCCAATCCGGAAGAATTCACCATCGCACCGCCACTGCACCCCAGGTGAAACCGCCCCCGACACCTGCGAGAATCACGCGGTGTCCGCGCTGGATGCGACCATCACGCACGGCGCAATCGAGCGCGAGCGGAATCGACGCGGCCGAGGTGTTGCCATGCATGCCAACGGTCACCACCACCTTGTCCATCGGCATGCCCAGCCGCTTGGCGGTGGCTTCGATGATGCGCACGTTGGCCTGATGCGGAATCAGCCAGTCGATGTCGGCGCGGGTGAGGTTGCACGCGGGCAGCAGCTCGTCGACGACATCGGCGAGCACGCGCACCGCGAAGCGGAACACGGCGTTGCCTTCCATGGCGACGAACGGCGACCCGGTCACCACGCCGTTGCGCACCTGCCCCGGCACCGAAAGAATGCCCAGGTGGGTGCCATCGGCATGCAGACGCGCGCCCAGGATGCCCGGCTCTTCGGCAGCCGACAGTACCACCGCCCCGGCGCCGTCGCCGAACAGCACGCAGGTGCCGCGGTCGGTCCAGTCGAGGATGCGCGAATACACTTCGGCGCCAACCACCAGCGCATGCTTGCAGTGACCGGCCCGCACATACAGATCGGCCATGGCGAGCGCATAGACGAAGCCGCTGCACACCGCCTGCACATCGAACGCCGGACAGCCCGCGACGCCGAGCTTGGCCTGCAGCGCGCACGCCGTACTCGGGAAGATCATGTCCGGCGTGGTGGTGGCGACGATGATCAGGCCGATATCGGCGGCATCGATGCCGGCGGCGGCGATCGCGGCCTTCGAGGCATGCAGCGCGAGATCGCTGCCGAGTTCGTCGTCGGCCGCGATGTGGCGCTGGCGGATGCCGGTGCGCGACTGGATCCAGTCGTCGGAGGTTTCGACGATCTGCTCGAGATCGGCGTTGGTGAGCACCTTGGCCGGCAGATACGACCCGGTGCCGGCGATGCGAGAATGGATCACGTGGGTACCGGCTCCTGCAAAGCCTCCATGTGGCGGCTGATCAGGTTGGGAAGATCGCTCTTCGCCTCCTGATAGGCGCGTTCGATGGCTGACTGGAACGACACGCTGTCGGCCGAACCATGGCTCTTGACCACGATGCCGCGCAGCCCGAGCAGGCTGGCACCGTTGTAGCGGCGCGGATCAACGCGACTCTTGAAAGCATTGATGACCGGCAGCGACACGAACGCGGCGAAGCGCGTGAACCACGACCGGGTGAATTCCTCACGCAGGTAGACCGCGAACATGCGGGCCAGGCCTTCGGAGGTTTTCAGGGCCACGTTGCCCACGAAGCCGTCGCACACCACCACATCGGTGGTGCCCTTGTAGATGTCGTCGCCTTCGATGTTGCCGTGAAAATTGAGGCCGCTCGCGCGCAGCAGGTCGGCGGCTTCCTTCACCACGTCGTTGCCCTTGATGTCTTCCTCGCCGATGTTAAGCAGGCCCACCGACGGGCGCTCCTTGGTGTCCATGATCGTGGCCAGCGCCGAGCCCATCACCGCGAACTGCAGCAGTTGCTGCGCGGTGCAATTGACGTTGGCGCCGAGGTCGAGCATCAGCGTGTGGCCGGTCTGGGTGGGCATGGCGGAAGCGATCGCCGGGCGTTCGACGCCGGGCAGCATCTTGAGAACGAAGCGTGCCATGGCCATCAGTGCGCCGGTGTTGCCGGCACTGACCGCGCAGTCGGCGTCGCCGCTCTTCACCAGGTCGATGGCGAGGCGCATCGATGAATCGCGTTTGCCGCGCAGGGCCGCCGCTGGCGGCTCGTTCATGGCCACGATCTCGGTGGCGTGCAGCACCCGGATGCGGCTGCGATCGCCACCCGCCTTGTCGAGTTCAGCTTCGATGATGGCGGCGGTGCCCACGAGCACCAGCGAGGCATCAGGCTTGCGCGCCAGAAATACCACGGATGCGGGCACTGTGACGTGCGCCCCGTGGTCACCGCCCATGCAGTCGACCGCGATGCGGATCAACGCATCACTCCGGCGCCTGGGTGGGGCATGGCGCCCGCTGGCACCCGACCGGCAGAGCCGGGCGATCCGACCTCGTCGGGGAGGTACAAGCCGCCGAACCGGATCTGGGGGCTGGCCCTAGTCGTTCTTGGTCTTGACGACCTTGCGGCCGCGGTAATACCCGCTCGGGCTGATGTGGTGCCGCAGATGCACTTCGCCGGTGGTCGGCTCGACCGCCAGCGACGGTGCGGTGAGGAAGTCGTGCGCACGATGCATGCCGCGCTTGGACGGTGATTTCTTGTTCTGCTGTACAGCCATGTTGTGAACTCCCGATATGCCCGCCCGAAAGCGAGCAGTGATTTCAATGTTTCTTCAGCCCCGCCAGCACGCCGAAGGCATTGGGCTGCTTCGCCCGCGCCGCCTGCGCCCCGTCGGGGCACCCGCCCGGTGCATGCGCGTGGGCCATCGGCATGCAGAGCAGGACTTCATCTTCGACCAGTTCCTCGATGACCAACTGCCCTTCGAGCGGCAGGACATCGGAGATGTCTTCCGGATCGTCTTCGAATGCACCGGCGATATCTTGGGCCATGAACACCAGTTCGCGTTCGGATTCGAACACCCACGGGCACTGATCCAGACAAACACCGCACGCCAGCATCAGCCGGCCCGACACTCTCAGACGAATCGCGGGATGACCATCGCTGCGCATGAAGCCCGCAGCCTCGTAAGCAACCATGCCTTCATCATCACCCCGCATCAACTGCGAAACACGAGGTAGCGTCCTCGCGTCGAGATTTGCTTCAACGCGGCGACCAACCGAGGCAAACTCAAGCACTCCAGACACAGCGGCACTCCAGACACAGCACTTACCCACGAAAGCCGAGCATGGTAGAAGTTTTGTCCTTTACTGTCAAAAGCGTAGAGCACTTTTCGTGATGCCCCGCCGGATCGTGCTCGCCTCGACCTCGCCTTACCGCCGCGAGTTGCTCGAACGGCTCGGCATCGCCTTCGAGGTGGCCCGCCCCGAGGTCGACGAAGCGGCCCTCGCCGGTGAAACCCCCGACGCCCTGGCCATCCGGCTGGCCGAAGCCAAGGGCCGTGCCGTTGCCGGCCACTACCCCGACGCCCTCATCATAGGCTCGGATCAGGTGGCCAACCTCGACGGCCGGCAATTGCACAAGCCGGGTAACCGCGACAACGCCATCGACCAACTCGTCGCCGCCAGCGGCCGCCGCGTGCGATTCATCACCGCCGTTTGCGTGGTCGACACGGCCACCGGCGCCGCCGACACCCGCAGCGTCGAAACGCTGGTCACCTTCCGCCCGCTCGACCGGGCGTTGATCGAACGCTATGTCGATCGCGAGCAGCCATTCGACTGCGCCGGCAGCGCCAAGGCCGAAGGCCTGGGCATCGCGCTCATCGAACGCATAGCTTCCACCGACCCCACCGCGCTGATCGGCCTGCCGCTCATCGCGGTCACCGACCTGCTGGCGGCTTGCGGGGTGCGGATTCCGTGACCGCCGAAACGGTCGCGCCCGCCGCGCCGGGGGTGCTTTACCTGGTGCCGATGCCGCTGGGCGACCTCGGTCCGTCGCTCGCCCTGCCCCCCGCCACCGCCGCCATCGCCGCGCGCCTGCGCTACTTCATCGCCGAGAACGCCCGCACCGCGCGCCGCCTGCTGGCGCAACTGCCGTTGGCCATCCCGATCCAGCAGATCGCCTTCGCCGAACTCAACGAGCACACCCCCGCCGAAGACATAGAGCCGTTGCTCACCCCGATCCTGGCTGGCGAAGACGGCGGCGTGGTCTCCGAAGCCGGCTGCCCGGCGATCGCCGACCCCGGATCGGCGCTGGTGGCGCTGGCCCACCGGCGCGGCGTGCGCGTGGTGCCGCTGGTGGGCCCGAATGCGCTGATGCTCGCGCTGATGGCGTCAGGCATGAACGGCCAGTCGTTCCGGTTTCATGGCTACCTGCCCACCGATGCTGCCGCGCGGGCCGCGCGCATCACCGCGATCGAGACCGACTCCGCGCGCGACGGCACGGCGCATCTGTTCATCGAGACGCCTTATCGGGGCGCGGCGCTGCTGGCCGCCCTGCTCGCGCATTGCCGCCGGCCGAACACGCGCGTGGCCGTGGCGGCCGATCTCACCCTGCCCACCGAATCTATCGTTGTGCACAGCCTGGCCGGGTGGCGCACGGCCAGCCCGCCGCCACTCGACAAGCGCCCGGCGGTGTTCCTGCTGCAGGCCGAACGCGCGGTCAGCGCACGCGAGTCGAAGCCACGCCGCTCATCCTGACCAGGCCCTCGGCCATGGCCGCGCCGAAGCGTTTGGCAAAACGCTCGGCGATGTTTTCCTTCGGGGTGAAGTCGACCACGTTCTCTTCCTTGATGACTTCGCGCGCCACGTAGGCGCTGTCGCCGAAGGCATCGGCCAAGCCCAGCTCCACGCTGCGCTCGCCGGTCCAGAACAGGCCGCTGAAGGTGTCGTCGCCTTCCTTCAGCCGCTTGCCGCGGCCTTCGCGCACCACGGTGATGAACTGCTGATGGATCTCGGCGAGCATGCGCTCGGCGTGCTGGCGTTGCGGCGCGCTCATCGGCGAGAACGGATCCAGAAAGCCCTTGTTGGCGCCGGCGGTGATCAGCCGTCGCTCGACCCCGAGCTTCTCCATGGTGCCAGTGAAACCGAAGCCGTCCATCAGCACGCCGATCGAGCCGACCAGGCTGCCCTTGCTCACGTAGATGCGGTCGGCCGCGACCGCCACGTAATAGCCGCCCGAGGCGCAGATGTCGTCTACCACTGCATACAAGGGTATCGAGGGGTGCTTCGCGCGCAGGCGGCGAATCTCGCCGTTGATGGCGTGCGCCTGTACCGGGCTGCCGCCGGGGCTGCTGATGCGCAGGATCACACCCTGCGTGTTGGTGTCGGCGAAGGCGTCTTGCAGGCCGGCATTGATGTTGTCGGCGCTGGCCACGGATTCGCCGTCGATCACGCCGGTGAGCCGCACCACCGCGGTGTGCTTGCCCTGGCGCGTGACCTCGCGTGAGCCGAACCAGCCCAGCGCAATGACCATCACGCCGAACAGATACAGAAAGCCGAGGCTCTTGAAGAAGATGCCCCAGCGGCGCGAGCGGCGTTGCTCGGTGAGCGCGGCCTGCGCCAACTGGCGCAGGGCATCGCGCTCCCAGGGTTCGTCGGCGGTGTTGCGGGAAGAGTCGTCAGCCATGGGAGGGGGTGTCCTCGATGAGATAGATGCCGTCGCCGCGCTCGGCGACGGCGAGCTTGGTGAGAGTAGCGCCGCGGCACGGACCGCCGACGCAGCGCCCGGTCTCGGGCAGGTACATGGCGCCGTGGGTGGAGCAGATCAGGTACAGCCCGGAGAAGTCGTAGAACTGCCCCTCCATCCAGTCGAGCTCGATCGGCACATGCGCGCAGCGGTTGAGGTAGGCGTGCACCCGGCCCGAGAACCGGATGGCGAATGCCGCCGCGCGCTCGCCGCGCCAATCGAGGTCGAAGCGCACGCCGGTGCCGCCGTCGGGCAGCGCGGCGGCGGCGCAGATCAGGCGTTCTCGTTCAGCCATGTCCATAGCCCGGCGGGCGTGTCGATGCAATGCACCTTCTGCGAGGTGGAAAGCTGTTCGGCCGGGTGCGCGCCATAGCAGACCGCCAGCCCGTCCACGCCCGCGGCGGTTGCCATGTCGAGATCGTGAGTGGTGTCGCCGATCATCAGTGCATCGGCAGCGTCGGTACCGAAGGCGTCGAGCAGATAGAACAACATGTCGGGGTGCGGCTTCGGCATGCCTTCGTCAGCGCAGCGCGAGCGATCGAACAGGCTCGCCAGCCCGGTCTGCTCGAGCGCGGTGTCCAGACCCTTGCGGCTCTTGCCGGTGGCCACCGCCAGTTGGTAGCCGCGCTCCTTGAGCTGGCGCAAGCCGGCTTCGACGCCCGGAAACAGCACGACATCGCGATAACCCACCATCCAGTGCACGCGATAGCGGTCGGCCACTTTCGGATAGAACTCCTCGGCGAGCCCGGGAAACAGGTGCTTCATGGCGTCGATCAGCCCCAGCCCGATGATGTAGCTCGCCTGGGCGTCGGTGGGCACGGGCAGCGAGAGGTCTTCGGCGGAGCGCTGGATGCTGCGCACGATGAGCGCCGCGGAATCGCTGAGCGTGCCGTCCCAGTCGAACACCAGCAGGTGATAGCGGCTCAATGCAGCCCCTGGCCGGGTGCCGCCGAGAGCCGGTCGAGAAAGGCTTGCAGGTCGGGCGCCAGCGGCGCTTCGAACACGAGCTTGGCGCCGGTGGTCGGGTGCACGCACTCGAAGCGGCGGGCGTGCAGGAACATGCGCTTCAGCCCCTGGGGGGCGAGCTTCTTGTTCAGCGTGAAATCGCCGTACTTGTCGTCGCCCGCGATGGGAAACCCCAGGTGCGACAGGTGAACGCGGATCTGGTGCGTGCGCCCGGTGCGCAGTTCGGCTTCGAGCAGGGTGAAGGCCCCGACCGCCCGCTCGCGCCGGAAAGTGGTGATCGATGCCTTGCCGTCGTCGCTCACTGTTACCCGGCGGTCGCCCGAGGCCAGCACATGGCGCTCGAGCGCCAACCGCACCGTCTGCTTGGCGTTGTGCCAGGCGCCGTGCACCAGGGTGAGATAGCGCTTGCCGGTGTGGCCCTCGCGGATCTGCTCGTGCAGCCCCACCAGCGCCGCCCGCTTCTTGGCGAGCAGCAGGACCCCCGAGGTGTCCTTGTCAAGCCGGTGCACCAGCTCGAGAAACCGCAATTCGGGCCGCTGGGCCCGCAACCGCTCGATGACCCCGAAAGCGATGCCGCTGCCGCCATGCACCGCGACCCCGGCCGGCTTGGCGATGACCAGCATGGCATCGTCTTCGAACAGAGTCTCGCCGGCCAGGGGCGGCCCGCCGGGCGCGGGCTTGGCCGACGGCGGCGAGATGGCGATGGGCGGCACCCGGATGCGGTCGCCGGTGTGAAGCCGCTCGGTGGGCTGAACGCGCTTGCTGTTCACCCGCACCTCGCCGCTGCGCAGGATGCGATAGACGTGGCTCTTGGGCACGCCCTTGAGCACCCGCAGCAGGAAGTTGTCGATGCGCTGGCCCTCGGACGTCTCGTCCAGTTCGAGCCAGTTGACCGTTTCTTTACTCAAGCCTTTCATTCTGCATATACTCCGGCCCGGTGCGTTGTCATCTGCGGCAGGCTGAAATTTCTGCCCCCGATACGCATTCTCGCGAGAACTCGCGAGTTCTCGCGATTGCAACGCCGTGCGGCGAAGCTGTTCGCCGCATCGGAAACAGTCCCTCAAAGGGTTAACGTCGCTCACCCAGGCAAGCAGCGATGGTAGTCGATAAACGCGCTCTCAGCACCCGACCCGTCCCGCGATGCCGCTCCCAGAGCCGCATCCCGCCAGACACCCGCAACCTGTTGTTCGTCAAGGGCCACATCGCATGAGCCTCCGATCACACGGATAACAAGCGTCCCCGGTACGCGCGATAGCGTCCGGAGTGGGAAATCCCGTGGTAACCGAGCGCGGGAGAACACACCCAATGAAGCGCATGCTGTTTAACGCGACGCAACAAGAAGAAATTCGCGTCGCCATCGTCGATGGTCAAAAGTTGATCGACCTCGACATCGAAACCACCGGCAAGGAACAACGCAAGGGCAACATCTACAAGGGGATCATCACCCGGATAGAACCCAGCCTCGAAGCGGCCTTCATCGAATATGGCGCCGATCGCCACGGCTTCCTGCCGTTCAAGGAAATCAGCAAGCAATTCTTTGCCGATGGCGTCGATGCCTCGCGTGCGCGCATTCAAGATGCGATGCGTGAGCGGCAGGAACTGATCGTCCAGGTCGACAAAGACGAACGCGGCACCAAAGGCGCGGCACTCACCACCTACATCAGCCTGGCCGGCCGCTACGTGGTGCTGATGCCCAACAACCCGCGCGGCGGCGGTGTCTCTCGCAGAGTGGAAGGCGAAGACCGCAACGAACTGCGCGACGCCATCTCCCAGCTCGAAGTGCCCCAGGGCATGAGCATCATCGCCCGCACCGCCGGCATCGGCCGCAGCGTCGAAGAGCTCAACTGGGACATGAGCTACCTGCTCCAGCTCTGGACCGCCATCGAGAACGCCTCCAAGCAGCAAAGCGGCGCCTTCCTCATCTACCAAGAGAGCTCGCTCGTCATCCGCGCCATCCGCGACTACTTTCAGCCCGATATCGGCGAGCTGCTGGTCGACAACGAAGCCATCTTCGAGCAGGCGAGCCAGTTCATGGGGCACGTGATGCCGGGCAACGTGGCCCGGGTCAAGTTCTACCGCGACGACGTGCCGCTGTTCTCGCGCTTCCAGATCGAACACCAGATCGAAACCGCCTACTCGCGCCAGGTGCAACTGCCCTCCGGCGGCGCGATCGTCATCGACCACACCGAGGCCCTGGTCTCGGTCGACGTCAACTCCGCCCGCGCCACCAAGGGCTCGGACATCGAAGCCACCGCGCTCAACACCAACCTCGAAGCCGCCGACGAAATCGCCCGCCAGTTGCGGCTGCGCGATCTGGGTGGCCTGGTGGTGATCGACTTCATCGACATGGAGTCGGCCAAGAATCAGCGCGACGTCGAAAACCGCCTGCGCGATGCGCTGCATTACGATCGCGCCCGGGTGCAGATGGGCAAGATCTCGCGCTTCGGCCTGATGGAATTGTCGCGCCAGCGCCTGCAAACGTCGCTCGGCGAAACCAGCCACGTGGCGTGCCCGCGCTGTCATGGCGTGGGCCACATCCGCAGCATCGAATCCTCAGCGCTTCACATCCTGCGGATCATGCAGGAGGAGGCCATGAAGGAAAACACCGCGGCCGTGCATGCCCAGGTCCCGGTCGAAGTCGCCACCTACCTGCTCAACGAGAAGCGCAGCGAGTTCCACGCCATCGAGGCCCGCCTCAAGGTCACCGTGGTGCTCATCCCCAACCTGCACCTCGAAACACCCAACTACACCGTCACCCGCCTCAAGCACGACGAGCTCAACCAGCGCGACGCCATGCCCGCCAGCTACACCATGGTGGATGCGCCCGTGCAAGACCTGACCCCAACCGCGGCCGCCGAGAAAGCGAGCCGCCCGGAAGCCGCCGTACGCGGCATCACCCCGGAGCAGCCAGCACCATTCCACGTCGAAGCACCCGTGGTACCAGCGGTGGTTGCCGCACCGGTTGCTGCACCCGGCCTGTTCCAGAAATTCTTCGGCTGGCTCAGCGGTTCGCCGGCAGCGACTCCTGCTGCCCCGGCGCCGACGGCAGAGCCGGCCCGGTCGCGCAGTGGCGAAGCCCGGCGCGGCTCGCGCGATGGCGAGCGTCGCCCGCGTGACGGTCGCGCTGGAAGCGGTGCGCGTCGCTCCGAAGGTGAAGGCAGCGGTGAACGCCGTGGCCGCGACGGCCAGCGCGGTCGCACCGGCAGCGCCAATGCGGCCAGCCTCGAGCGCGAAGACGGCGCCCGGCCCCAGGGCAACGGTCCCAATGGCAGCAACGGTGGTCGCCCGGCGCGCCCGCCGCGTGAACCCCGCGCGCCCGGTGAAGGTAGAGAACCACGCGAGCCGCGGGCAGCCGCCGAAGGTCGCGAACCCCGAGAGTCCAGGGAGCCGAGGGAGCCGCGTGAAGCACGCGCCCCTGGTGAAGGTCGCGAACCCAGAGAACCCAGAGAGCCACGCGTTGCCGGTGAAGCCCGCGAACCGCGTCCGCCGCGTGAACCGAGGCCTCCGCGCGAGCCGCGGGAAGGCCAGCAACCGCGCGCCGCTCCTGAAGGCGATCTCGAAGCCGCATCCGCCGCACTTGGCGAAGAGCAGGACGCCGACGCCGCTCTGCTGAACGCCGACGGCACTCCATCCGAGGGTCGTGGCCGCCGTCGTCGTGGTCGCGGTGGTCGTGGTGGTGGCGATCGCACCGATCGTCCGCGGGATGACGCCACGGCGTCTGCTGATGCCGATGGCAACCGCGCACCTGCCAGCACCGCCTCGGTGGCGTCCGACGATTCGTATGTCGTCGCCGACGACAACGACAAGTGGTGGCCCACGGCGCCGGCGCAACGAGCCCCCGCCGAGCGCGACTCCGAAGCCCCGCAACGCGTGCGTGAAGCGGCCGAGTCCGACGAAGCCGCCCGTCCGGTCCGGATGGTTCGCCCCGGCGAACGCGCCCGATCGGCTGAAGTTGCTCACCCGGTAGACGTTGCTCACATGGCCGAAGAGCCGCAGGTGCAACCCGTTGCCGCCTATGCGGCGCCGCCGGTGCAGGCACCAGCAGAACTGGTGATGGCAGCACAACCCGCCCCTGCTCTGGTTCTGATACCAGCACCTGCACCCGTGATGGAACCGGTTTTCACGCCGGTGCCGGCGCCAGTGATGGCACCCGTCTTCACGCCAGCGCCGGCACCGGTCATGGCGCCAGCACCGAAGCCCTTCGTGGCCCTGGTGATCCCGGAGCCCATCCAAATGCCCCCCGGCATGGAGCTGGTCGAAACCCGGCACGCGCCGGTGGTCGATGCGCCGGAGGTCGATGCACCACGTCGTGGGCGTCCGCGTCCGCGGGCGGTGATCCCGGTGGACGAAGGTTTCCAGCAGGTGGAGACACGCGACAAGTAATCGGCCGCAGCGCACCGCGACCAAGTCCAGGGGCCCTTCGCGGGCCCCTGGTCATTTGG
>JANMWG010000085.1:0-10103 GCA_031393885.1 Betaproteobacteria bacterium
GCGCGGCACACCTGGAACCTGACAACGTCAGCTCGCTGAGATCGGCCGGCCATCAGCCGTGGCCGCGCCAGCGGTTCGACACCGGGTGCTTTCAGGGATAGCGCGTGGCCGCCGCGATCCTCCCTACCTCGTCGGCTTGCCCTTCAAGCGAGCACCAACTCGACCTGCCGGCCCAGAGCAGACAACGCGGCTTCGATGCGAGGCAATTTGGTCGGGTGGCGCGGATCGAGAATGCGCCGCGCCTCTTTTTCATCCAGCTTCATCAGCCGCGCCAGTTCGGAATTGCCGATGCCGGCCTCGCGCACCGCCAGAAAGACCGCGGCCTCGAGCGCCATCGACGTCGGCACGCTTACGGCGCGCTCGTTGCGCTCGAGCGCCGACGGTTCCGGAATGTCTCGCCGGTCATCGATTCGGGCAGCAATCGCTTCTTCGAGGCAGTCCGCGGCTTCGGTCAATGCATCCTGGATCGACTCGCCTTGCGTGATCGCTTCCGGCAGATCGCGACAGGTCACGATGTAGCCGCCATCGTCTTTGTCGGGCGTCAGTTTCATCGGATAGGTAAACCGCCTCATAGATCGTCTTTCCTGATGCCGAGTTGCTTGCACATGCCGTGCAAGGTTCCGGTTTTCAGCTCGTCCCCAGGTCACGCCAGAGCGCCATCGGATCATCCAGTCCCGAGGGTCTTCTCGTGTGCCCGGACCTCGGCGGCCAGTTGCTCGCTCAACTCACTGGCCTTGGTCTCAGGCACCACTTCCTGCTCGATCGACGACTTCCCCAGGATGCTGAGTGCCGATTCGAAGGCCGGGCGCAGCTCGGCCTGTGTGGGTTCCCCCACCAGGAAGTACAGCTTGAAGTCCTCCCTGGCCTTGGACACGCTGGTGAGCTGACCCAGCCACTTGTGCGCCTTCTCCCGAATGGACTCGGCGGAAGCGAGGTCGAACGACACCGGCGCAAGGCAATGCCAGACGCCGTTCTTCCACGCATGCTTGAACTCGATCTCGTCGTCGTCCACGGCGATGGTCTTCTTCACGAAGTGCCGCAGCACCTGCCGCTGCTGGAGTTCCAGGCTGAACCGCTTCCAGACGTCCTCGTCCTGGCGCCGGTGTACCGGTGAAGGCGTTTCGTGCGCAGTGACGAAACGCTCGTAGAGCTGTTCGAGCGTCAACCCCGGGTCGGCAGTTAGACCCGAGCCCATGGGCGACCACTGCAGTGAACTGTCGTCGGCGCCGAGCACGGCATGCGCAAAGCCCATGACCCCGGCCGCCGTCGGATTCAACGGGAGTTCTTCCGCCAGTTCCTTCTGGAACCGCTCGAACTCGTGCGTCACGTGCTTCATCGCCGCGCGGAACGATTCGCCGTCCAACGAGGGAAACACCGGCTTCAGCCGGCTGACGGTGGTCCGGCACAGCGCGCTGACGTATCGCTGCTCCGGAGCCAGCAGGGCCACGCCGACATTCAGGAACTCCCCGGTGGCAATGTCGTGCACGTAGCGCAGCACGGTGTAGGTGTAGGCGGTCTTGTTGCTCATGCCAAGGTCCTCATGATCTCCCGCATGGCGGGACGGATATGTTGGCGAAGGTCGCGCAGGAAGTCGATGGCCGTGTCCGCAGTGTGCTCCACCTGTGCGGTGGGAGTCCATGCCGCCGGGAGTGCTGCCCGATAGGCGGCCAGCCGCGCATCATCGATGGCTTCCCAGGCTCCGATAAGCCGGGCGAAGTCCGGTTGGTGCCCGCGCAGGGCCGGGTAGAGGACATGCTTTGCCGGCGCCCACATGGCATCCAGCGCCCCGGCTTCCCAAGGGGGGCGCCAGAACAGGATGCCCTCGGTGACGAGGGCCATCTCGTGATCGAAGATCGCGAAGTCCTCGCCCTTGGACTGGAGGTTCGGGTTTTCCGGGCGCCGGTCAGGGTTCTGGATCAGCAGGTCGAAGGCGTAGATCTCGGCCGCCGTCTGGCGCATGGCTTTGGGCAGCGTGCGCTCCGGCATCCAGGCCACGAAACCAGGCGGGAGCTTCACGGAACCGAAGCCGATTGGGATGGCAGCCGCCAGCGCCGCGCCATCGGTTGGATGCGAACTCGTCACGGCGGCTACGAAGTCGGGGGAAACCGTGACGCAGTAGCACGCAGGCACGGGCAGCCCGAGGTCGGCGGCCAGTATCGCGCCGAAGGCTTCGCGGACCAGTCCCTCAACCGAGAGTTGCTCGCTCGTTAACTTGGCGATCACCTCCACCGTCTTTCCTTCGCTGGTCTCCCCTTCGAGCAAGAAAGGGGCTGTGCGGCCGCGCGTGATTCTTCGGTGGAAGCGGGTGGCAGTAAGTGCGTCCAGCATCGAGAATGTGGTTCAGTGGAAGGCTCGGGACAGCAAGGTGTCGAAGGTTGCCGTCGCCTTGTTCAGCGCAGCGGCCTGCTGGCGACTGATGCTCAACACTCGTTCAACTCTGTCAACGAAAGCTCTCTGCAATCCGATGGATGGAACTGGTATCGGAAGGGCACGTAAGATTTCGAGGTTGATGTTCTTCTGCGCAGCCTGCGGTGCATTCGCTTCCAGCATCGGTTGCAGGAAGTCAAGCCACGCTTGCACGAATTCGACAAGCACAAGGTCGCCCGGGATAAATCCCACCACGCTGTCGGGGAAGCACGCATCAAACTCGAGCACACCGGTCTTCGCAATGTTGGCCGCAATCGTGATGCACAGCGTGCCAGCCTTCCACAGCTTGCTTTGCGCCAAACCAACGGCCGAGTAGGCTGCCGTGTAGGTCCGTATGCGACCGCCAGAATTCGCAACGTCGCCGGTTTGGATAAATGGGTACGGCCCGCCGTACAGTACCGAAGCATCGCGAGGTCGGTGCCGCGACTTGCCACGGTCCAGACTGCCGACGTCACCAAACCGGCGCACCGGCCATTGCTTCGGATTCGTCGCCGGATTGCCGAACATGTCGATGAAGATCGCCGGGATCAGCTCGGCGGCCTTCTCCTGGGCTTCGCGGCGCAAGCGGACGATGCCTTCTGCACGGGCGAGCAGGTCGACGATGCGGCGCTGCTCGGCTATCGGAGGTCGAAACAACTCAAGCTCGGCAACGTCCTTTGGGTATAGATGGATCCCCTTCACGAGGAACCGAATCGCCTCTCTCGTTCGGTTCGATCGAAGCCAGTAATTCGCGAACGCTGGATGGACTGCACCACTGCGCGGGCGCACCAACAGCCACTCGCCGGTTGCCATCGACCCTACCGCTTCATCTCCGGCAAAGTAGGTCTTACTGGCAACGTAGTCTGCGTTGTGCGCCGCATTCAGTATCAGCGTGTCGCCGAGTCGGACCCACTTGCTCCTGTATTTCGCCGCGAGCCTGGGATCTACGAAGCTCAGCCCTGCGCGACGATGCTGGCCGTGCTCATCCACATCGCGAATCTTCAACACTGGATGGCCGGAGTCTCGTTGTTCTCCCTTCGACGGCGTCTTACCGTTAAAGACTTCGGCAACGTCTCTTAGCCGAACGCGATCAATCACTCCAGCCGCTCCAACAGTGCCAACCTGAGCGCCTCAACTTCTTGAACAATCTCTGACTCGATCGCTGCCAACTCGTCCAGCAACTCCCGAGGATCGCGGTGCTCTACCTGCGCCTGACTCATCGGCCGGTAGCGCCCCGCCGACAGGTTGAAGTCGTTCGCTCGCAGCGTGGCCGCATCGGCAAACCACCACTTCTCGTCCCACTCTACGGCTGCGTCACGGGCTGTCCATTTGTTCCAGGTCGACTCGCGAAGCACGTAGGTCTGCGCCAGCCCTGGCAGGTCATCGGCTTCGATGGGCGTGTCGTGGTTGGCGTCGAGCTTGTAGCCATCGTCGTCGGCGTGCAGGAACAGCACGCGCTCGGTGCCGCCGCCCTTGCGGAAAAACAGCACCGAGGTCTTCACGCCGCTGTAGGGCTGGAACACGCCGCCCGGCAGGCTGAGCACGGCCTCGACGCGGTGGTTCTCGATCAACTGCCGGCGCAGCTCCTTGTGTGCGCCGGTGGAGCCAAACAGCACGCCTTCGGGCACGATGACGCCGCAGCGCCCGCCCGGCCGCAGGCTGTCCATCATGTATTTAAGGAATAGAAGTTCGGTCGCCGTGGTCGTGCCCACTTTCACGTCCTCGACAATGCGGTCGCGGTCGACTCGGCCCGAGAACGGTGGGTTGGCCAGGATGACGTGAAAGCCGTCGGCCGGCAGGCCCATCTCGGCCTTGCGCTCGGCGTCCTGCGTGCTGGTGAGCACATTGCGCAACTGGATGCGCACGTCGGGCAGGCCGCGCAGCGTGAGGTTCATCGTGGCAAGCCGCACCATCTTCGGGTCTACATCGTTGCCGAAGAAGGTGGCGCTGTTCAGGGCGCTCACCTGGGCGGCCGAGAGCTTGTCGCCCAGGCCGCGCCGCTGCGGTTTGCCGTCCAGCTCGGCGGTGGTGATGGCGCTGGGAGACGAGTTCGCCAGGCGGATGTGGTTGTAGGCCGCCACCAGAAAGCCCGCCGTGCCGGCGGCCGGGTCGTAGATGGTCTCGCCGACCTTGGGGTCGATCATATCGACGATGGTGCGGATCACATGCCGCGGCGTGCGGAACTGGCCCAGTTCGCCGGCCTGTTTGATCTGCCGCAGCACGTGCTCGAAGAGATCGCCCTTGGTGTCGGCGTCGGCCTGGTCCAGGCGCAGGCTGTCGACGAGGTTGATCACCTGGGTCAGCACGGTGGGCTCGTCGATCGACAGGCGCGCACCGGCCATGAAGTTGGTGGCGCCGCCCTGGCCCAGTTCGGCGAAGAAAGCGAACACCTCGTCGCGGACGAAACGCACGACCGATTCGCCCGACAGGCCCTTGGCCCAGATCGACCAGCGGAAGCGTTCGCGCGGGATCGTGGATGCCGTGCTCAGCACGGTGGCGCTGCCGCCGCGTGCATCCTGCGCGGCGAGGCCCGCGGCGGCATTGAGGGGGTTCTTCAAGTGCCAGGTGCCGTCGAACAGACTGGTGTACGGCTTCTTGAGAAACCGGGCGCGGGCGCGGTTCTCGGCGTCGATGCCTTCGACGAGATAGAAGAAGAACAAAAACGAGAGCTGCTCGGCGTTGCTCACCGGGTCCGGATAGCCGCCGCCGAACAGATAGTCGCGGATCTGGTCGATCGACCGGCGCATGTCGGGGGTCAGGGGCATGAGTGCTCGGCTGCGGACGGTCGGGATGCGCTGGTTGTCATGAGTTAGTGCGTGGCAGGAGGTGGCGCGTCAGCCGGTGGTGAATCGCTGGAGGTTTCGTCGTCGCCCGGGTCGCCGAACATGTGCTCGTTCAGGCTGCCGATCACTGCGGCAAGCCGGTCCTGGCTGCCGAAGACGCGAATCGCTTGAGCCAGGCCACCCAGTTGCGAGAAGGGGTGGAACGCGAACTGGTCCAGCGAGAACTCGGCATCGGGCCCTGTGTAGTGATCGGCATTGGCGCGGAACTGATGGCCGATCATGCGCAGCCAGGTCTCCTCGCCCGCATCGAGGTCCGTGCGCTGCAGCAGCCACGCTTCGAAGCGCATGCCCAGTTCGGCGGCGCGTTGCGCCGACGCCTCGGGGAACACCATGTTGCCGTTTTCGTCGACCGTGATCCACTCGCGCGTGGTCGGGTCGATGTGGTCGTCGATGTCCAGCGCCAGCAGGCGGCGTGGCTCGTACTTCTTGCGGTCTTGTCTGGTGAGGACGACACCGCCTTCGGCATGGTCGTCGCTGTCGCCGTGATAGTCCGTCACGCCGACAAAGTCGAACATCGTGAACGCGGATTTGTTGCGAGCCTTGCGCGTGCCGCGGCCGCGCATCTGCTGGTACAGGATGGCCGATCGCGTGAAGCGGGCGAAGACGAGGCTCACCACCTCGGGGCAGTCGAAGCCGGTGTCGAGCATGTTCACCGACACCAGGATCTGCGGAAACGACTCCTTCTTGAAACGGCGGATCTTGCTCATGCCGTCGACCGTGTCGTCGGCACCCTGGCCGCTGACCACGTAGTCGGCAAAGCGCACGTCGGGTGAGGGCTTGAGGTGCGCGAACTCCGCGTCGAACAGCCGCGCCAGGGTCTCGGCGTGCTTCTTGGTCACGGCGAAGACGATCGTCTTGCCGAGCGGCGGTTTGCGCAGCACACCCTTGGCATCGACGTAACCTTGATCGAGCACCTGACGGTATTCGCGCACGATCGCGCGGTTGCGTTCGGGGATCGTGAAGCGCCGCTCCAGCGCGGAGGGGTCGACCGTGATGGTCGCCTTGTCGCCAAACAATTTTTCGAGTTCGGCGCGGGTCGCGGTATCCATGGCCGACCAGTCGAGATCGGCCTTCTTGACGTCGAAGCCACCCTCGGCAGCGGTCTTGACGGTACGGGCCCTGTAAATCTGGTACGGGACGAGGTATCCGTCGCGGATAGCCGTCTTCAGCTTGTACGAGAACGTAGGGGCGTCGACCTCGAAGAAGCGCAGGGTGTCGCGCACGAAGGCCTTGTCCTCGTCGTCGCCGTTGGGATCGGCCACGCAGGGCGTTGCGGTCAGCCCGACCTGTACGCCGTCGAAGTGCCGGAGTACGCCGCTCCACTGACCGTAGATGCTGCGGTGGCACTCGTCGCTGATGACCAGGTCGAAGTAGCCGCTCGAATACTCGGCGTAGAGGTTCACCATGCTCTGCAGCGTGGTGATGGTGATGCGCTTCTCGTCCTGGAAGCGCCGGCCCGCAACACGTAGGCCGGGTAGTCGGGCAGGTGCTCGGCGAATGCGTCTTCGGTCTGCTTGGCCAGCGGGATGCGGTCGACCAGGAACAGCACGCGGGTGATGGCATTGGCCTCGAACAGGCGCTTGATGAACGCCGCTGCGGTGCGGGTCTTGCCGGTGCCGGTGGCCATCTCCACGAGAAGCTTGCGCCGACCGAGGCCGATCTCGCGGCACAGGGTGTCGATGCACTCGATCTGGTAGTCGCGCTCGACAATGTGCTGGTCGATGGGCACGCTGGCCGGGTCGCGGCGCACCGCCAGCGTGGCGATACGGCGCTCGAGGTCGTCCTGCTTGAAGAACGTCTTCACGGGCCGGGGATAGGCCTCGCGCTGCCACTCCCAGAACAGCACTTCGTTCCCGTTGCTGAGGAAGGCGTAGGGCACGCCGAGTTGTTCCGCGTAGGCCTTCGCCTGCGCCGCCGCGTCGCCCGGGTTGACCGAGTAGCGCTTGGCCTCGATCACCGCCAGCGAGCGGCCATGGCGGTCGCACAGCACGTAGTCGGCGCGGGTGCCATCCGGCAACCGGACTTCGAAGCGGACGGCGTTGGTATCGAGCACCTCCCAGCCCTGCGCCTTGAGCAGTGCGTCGATGTTCACGCGGGCGAAGGCTTCGTTGGTCATGCGGACCTACTCTTCAGGAATCTCACTCGGCCAGGGCGGGGAGAGCCTTGAACTCGTCAAGTGGTGATCTTCCTTGAGTAGTGTGTCCCTCATAGTTGTTCCTCATTCCCAGTGGTGTCGGGCTTGGGTTGCCTTTGCTCGACCAGCTTGGATGTGAACACACAGCACCGAAGCAGAACCCACCATGCGTACAGGACGTCTGCTCCAAACAAGTCCGAGTCGTCCAGCAGGCCATGAGCGACTTCATTCCGAAGGTTGGTGCCTAGCGGGTCGACCAGCAGGTCCTGTAGCTCGAACACTCCGTCCGGACCGAATGCTTGTAGGGCTTCAGGAGTCTCAAGCAAAACAGCCAGCGGCCGTTCGGGCTGTACGCCGCCAGGCTGCAGCATCGACGTCGCTCCGCGGCGCGTCTCCACGACATGTCGCACGATTGCTTCGAGTTGAGGTGGCACCAAATGGCCGGCGACGAGCATGTCACCCTGGAAGCCCGCCACAAGGGCCCGAATGACGCTCTCGGCGTGGCCTGGGGGTATCCACGGGCTGAACTGAATCAAGCCGGCAAGATCGAGTCGGTCCGGTCCATGGGTGACAACAATTTCTTCCCTTGCCGGATTGAGCATCGACTGGACAGTCAGCCCGCGGGCTAACCTTGCGTTCCGACACATGCGCCAGCGCAGGCCATCCTGGTTCGGGTCATCGGCGCCGGCTTCCAGTCCGGGCGCCCGCGCAACCACCCGTCCGCGAGAATTCACCACCTCGCTTGAAAGCAGACTGCCAAGAATGGCGACTCGCGCCTGCTCATGGACTTCCTGCTTGAGCTTGTCTCTCGATGGCGGTCTTGCCATTGCGCACAGGGAGAGAACGGCCTTGTTCAACGGTTTGTCTCGAACCGCCGCACGCGCGCGATGGACCAGTTCCGTGGTGTCGATGCTGGTTGATACGGACTTGAGTTCAGCCACTGACTGCTGCTGCAGGACCAGCAACCTTTCGTGCAGTTCAGCCGCGCGGTCTTTCCCACCGGGGGCCTGGCGCATCGCTTCGACGGCATCGGAAAGTATCGAAGCCGCAGCCATTGCGCCGCGCCCGGGCTGGTCGCGTGCCAGATCGGATTCCTTTGCAAGGCATTCGGCCGCGTGGCGCAATGCCGCGCCCTCGGCTTCGGCATCGCCAGCCATTCGATGGCACTCGGCTGCAAGCTGATATTGGTCTCTGGCCCTAAAGAACTCGTTGTTTCCTTCGGCAGACGCTGCCGCAGCAGATGCGAAAGTAGCGAACTCCTTCGCATCGCCGTGCTTGAATTCCAGCAGCAACCGGGTCAGTCGCAGCGAAAGATACAGAGGATCGGTACCTCGATGCCGCCGCAACATCGCCACAATCTCCCCAAGCACGCGCACCTTGAGGTCAGCGCCACCCTTGCCCAGCCCTGCGGTCAGGCGAAGCGCGCGCTCCAAGCGCTCTTGGCAGGGTGGCCAATCCTGCGGATTCTCCAGCCGCAGGGCTGATGCAATGTACGCATCCACTGCGCCCATCGCCGCAGGAAACGACCGCGCCCGAAACCACAGCACATCGAGCAGCCGTGCGCGGAGCTCCGGGTCGTGCAATGCACTTGCCCACTCGTGCAATGGGACCAGATGCTCTTTGGGAAAGTCCGCCGGGATGGCGCTTCGCTGCTCACCAAAGACGAACATCGGCCCATATGGCTCGTTCGGCTGGTCCGCTCTCAATGTCATCGTCAAGACCTGGCTAACGAAGCGCAGGCACTCATGCTGCTCAGGGCTCCAACGAGAATCCTCCCGGTCCAGACGCGACAGCTCATCGCTAAAAGCCATGCACTCGCGCTCCTCGACGTTCTCGATGAGGCTGTCGAAGTCCATCGCTTTCAGGGTTTCGGCGCTGATGAGAGTCCAATCAAGCGACATTCAATCTTCCCCCCAAACGAAAATGTCCTTCGCCCAAATTGAGGGCGGGAACGCACCCTGCCCTCGCCCCCGCCTGACCCGCGACGCCGCCAACAGGCAATCAGCGATCATGGCGGGGGCTCTTGAGAATTCACGGAGTGGCTGGTACACCAACCTGAATGATTGTATCGAGAGACCTACTCTCGCTGGAGAACCAAAGCCGTCAATCCCATGAGTCGCGGAAGATGTGGTTCGCCACGAACCGGAGCAGGCAGTCTGCAGCGCAATGTTTGCGCGAAGGCTGCTACCTTAAGATCGTGGTTAGGGCTGTCGCGCGTCAACAAAAAGCAAAGCGCAAGTGTGCGATCTACTCACTCGACGTTCTGCACCTGCTCCCGCATCTGCTCGATCAGCACCTTCAGTTCCATCGAGGTCTGCGACACCTCGACATCGGCCGATTTCGAGCCGAGCGTGTTGGCTTCGCGATTGAGCTCCTGCATCAGGAAATCGAGCCGTTTGCCGACGGCGCCGCCCTTCGACAGGATGCGGCGCAGCTCGGACAGGTGCGCGCGCAGGCGGGTGAGCTCTTCGTCCACGTCGATGCGGGTGGCGAACAGCGCCACCTCTTGCCGGATGCGGTCTTCGTCGAGCGCGGCGACGGCATCGCGCAATCGGGCGGTGAGTTTTTCCTGGTGTGCGGCGACCAGTGCGGGCACCTTGGGCGCGACGGCGGTGGCGAGCGCCTCGATGCTGGTGACGCGCTCGAGCAGCATGGTGGTCAGCTTCGCCCCTTCGCGCCCGCGGGTGGCGGTGAAGTCTTCGATGGCGCCGGCCAGCATC
>JANMWG010000093.1:0-3302 GCA_031393885.1 Betaproteobacteria bacterium
GCTGGTTTCGCCTCGAGCCGCTCGGCGCCGGCAACGTGCTGCACGCCCTGGGCGACTGGCGCCTGGCCTCGCTGCCCGCCATCGATGCGGCGCTGGCGGGTGCCGGCATCGCCAAGGCGCCGGTGTCCGCGATCGACGGCAGCGCCCTGACCGGCCTCGATTCGGCCGGTGCGCTCGCGCTGCTGCTGTTGCTGGGCCGCGACACCGTTGGCGATGGCGCCGCGGGCCTGCTCAACTTCAACGAAACACGCCGCGACATCATCGACCTGGTTCGACCACACCTGGGCGCGGTGCGGCTTGCGCCTGCCCGCTCGCAGCAGGGCACACTGGGTCATGTCGGCCGGTCCGCCGGGCACGTCGTCGTCATGGTGCGCGATCACGTCCGGTTTCTCGGCCTGACCCTGATGGAACTGCTGAAAGTCGTGGCACGCCCCACCCGTCTGCGTACGCGCGAACTGGCGCAGCAGGTCGGGCAGAGCTTCGTCCACGCCATTCCGATCGTCGTGCTGCTCATGTTCCTGATCGGCATGGTGCTCACCTACCTGCTGGCGCTCGTGACCGAGCCCTATGGCGCCGGCCTGTTCGTGGTCGACGGCGTGACCATCGGCTTGTGCCGCGAGATCGCACCGATCCTGGTGGCCATCCTGGTGGCCGGCCGCTCGGGCGCGGCGTTCACCGCCGAGCTCGCCTCGATGAACCTGCGCGAGGAAGTCGATGCCATCGCCGTGCTCGGCCTGTCGCCGTTCCAGGTGCTGGTGCTGCCGCGCCTGCTGGCGCTGACGGTCGCGCTACCGCTGCTCATCTTCGTCGGCGACGTGGCCGGCATCTTCGGCTCGATGGTGCTGGCACGGCCTCAGCTCGATCTCTCGTACGCCACCTACATCGAGCGCACCGCGACGGCGCTGACGCCGCGACAGGTGATCATCGGGTTGGCGAAAGCCCCGCTGTTCGCGGCGGCGATTGCGGTGATCGCCTGCCACATGGGCCTCGCCGCGCCACGCGAAGCGCGGGCGGTCGGCATCAGCACCACATCGACGGTAGTGCAGAGCATCGTCGCCGTGATCCTGATCGATGCCGGGTTGGCCATCCTGTTCGCGAAACTCGGCTGGTGAACGAGCCCGCCCTCATCGAGGTGGACGCGATCGTCACGCGCTTCGGCGCGAAAGTGATCCACGATGGCGTCGGCTTCCAGGTGAAGCGCGGCGAACTGGTGGCGATCGTGGGCGGCAGCGGCACCGGCAAGTCGGTGTTGCTGCGCGAGATCGTCGGCCTGCTGCGTCCGACCGGGGGCTGCGTGCGGCTGTTCGGCGAGGATGTGTGGCGCGCCGGCGACGTGGTATTGGCGCAGTTGCGCACCCGGTTCGGCATGCTGTTCCAGGATGGCGCGCTGTTTTCCTCGCTGACCGTGGCGCAGAACGTGGCTGCGCCGCTGGTGGAACACACCCGCCTCGCGCCCGCCCGGATCGATGCCCTGGCGCGGCTGCGGCTGGCCATGGCCAACCTGCCGCCGGATGCCGCCAACAAGATGCCAAGCGAGCTGTCGGGCGGCATGCGCAAGCGGGCGGCCCTGGCACGCGCACTGGCGCTCGAGCCGGAACTGCTGTTTCTCGATGAACCGACCTCCGGCCTCGACCCGATCGCCGCGCGCGCCTTCGACCGCCTGGTGCGCAGCCTCGCCGATGACCTCGGACTCACCATCGTTCTGGTCACCCACGATCTCGACACGTTATTCTCCATCGTCGATCGCGTGATCGTGCTGGCGGAGGGACGGGTGATCGCCGACGGTCCGGTAGAAGTCGTTCGACAGGCCGACAACGACTGGATCCGGAGCTACTTCAGCGCGACGGCCGTCGCGCGGGCCTGAGGAGACGACAGGATGGAACTCGAAACCCGGTACGGATTCATCGGCGCGGCGGTGCTGCTCGGCATGGCGCTGCTGGTCGGTGGGCTACTCTGGCTGGGCGGCAAGGACGCGCGCGGCAAGCACGACCGGTATCACATCGTGTTCAGCCGGCATTCGCTCGAAGGCCTGCAACGCGGCAGCTCGGTGCTGATGAAGGGCATCCGCGTCGGCAGCGTGATCGGCTACCGCATCGACAGCGCCGATGGCCGCGCCGTCAGCGTCGACATCCAGGTGGACGACGGCACCCCGGTGCGCAAATCCACCCGCGCCGCCGTCTCCCGGCAACTGGTCACCGGACAGGCCAACGTCGTGCTGGAGAATCCCGCCGGCAACAGCGCGCCCGACATGGTGGTGCTCGACGGCGACCAGTATCCGCGCATCGCCGAAGGCGAATCCAATCTCCTCAAGCTGCAGGACACGGCCTCGCGGCTGATCGGCAAGGCTGAAGACACCCTCGGCAACCTCGGGGCTTTCGCGTCCGCGGAGAACCGGCAGGTGTTCAACGAGTTGCTGGTCAACCTGCGCGACATCAGCGGCAACGTGGCCCGGGGCACCCGCCATCTCGACACCACCGTGCAGTCGCTCGACGCGCTGGCGCGCGACCTGCGGCGAGCCGGCGTGCAGATCGCGGCGTCGGCAACGACCATACAGACCGACGTCCACACCGTCGGCCGCAGTGCAACCGCTGCGCTGGAAGGCGCGTCGGTGTCGATCCGTACCGCCGGCGGCGACTTGTCGCGCGTGGCCGACCGGATCGAGACCCTTGCCGACGTGAGCCGCGCCGAGC
Organism: Betaproteobacteria bacterium; assembly: GCA_031393885.1. GTDB lineage: Bacteria > Pseudomonadota > Gammaproteobacteria > Burkholderiales. Next base: position 2,691 of record JANMWG010000093.1, read on the forward strand.
TGGCGCAGACCACGCAGCGCCTGCGGTCGGCGGTCGACGCGGTCGGCACGGCGGGCCGCCGGCTGCAGCAACCGCGCGAGCTGTTGTTCGGCCCGGACGCGCCGCCCGGACCGGGCGAGAAACGATGATGCGGCTACCTGTATTGTCGTTCCCGGTCATCGCCTTGCTGCTGCTGGCGGCATGCGTCGGCTCGGGTGGCGAACCCCGCCGCTTCTTCGTGCTGGCCGATGAAACCAGACCCGTCCCGACGGCAACCGTCGGCGCGCGAGGTTCGATCGCGGTCGCATCCACCACGGCCGCCACCTTCTACGACACGACCGACATCGCCTACAGTTCCACGCCCGGAACCCGCGCCTACTATCGCGCGGCGAGCTGGACCGAAGCGCCGGCCGACACGCTCGGCCGGCTCCTGCTGGCGAGTCTCGCGGCCGATGGCGCCTTCGAGTCGGTCACGGCCGCCACCAGCGGCGTCCGCGCCGATCTGCTGCTCACTACCGTGCTGCTCGACCTGCACCACGAAGCGGTCAAGGCACCAGGCAACGTTCGCGTCGAGATCGCGGCGGAGTTGATCGATCTGCGCCATCACGCGCTGATCGCGCGCAAGACCTTCGT
>JANMWG010000100.1:0-5152 GCA_031393885.1 Betaproteobacteria bacterium
GTCGGACTCAGGATGATTCGGCTGCAACGGCGGGAGAGCGGTCCATATCTCGCCGATTTCTCCTGGCATATTCCCGATATGCGCGTCGAAATCGACAAAATCTGGTCTCGCTCTCCCACCGTTTCGCTATCGAACACCTAAGCCCGACAGGCTGCTAGCGGCCTTCGCGACACGATAGTTGCCGCGCGATCCCCCTGTCGGGCGCTGGCCGGAACGGGGCTGAAAATGGGCTTGTCCTGTCGCGTCGCACCATGCAACGTTGCTCCGATGCCACCTCGACGGCGGCCTGCTCCCGGCTATTGCAATCGCATGGAATGACATTACACTCGACACCGGCGGGTTCGTTTGGAGACAGCGTGGCCGTACCAACGCTGCAAAGGCAACCGCCGTCTCGGCATTTCAATCGTTGAAGGGAGGCAACATGAAAACGACATTTCGCGTATCTATCGCAGGACTGGGGACCACCCTGGCCGCTGCGGTGTTCTCGGTCGCGTCGTTCGCGGCCGACGTCACGCCCGATCGTCTGATCAACAGCGAGCGTGAACCGGGTAACTGGCTCAACCACCACGGCAATCTGGAAGCGCACCGCTTCTCGAGTCTGGACCAGATCAACGTCAAGAACGTCAAGAAACTGAGAGTGGCATTCACCTGGGCCATGGGCGGCACGCAGGGCGGCGGCAAGGACATCATCAAGTGGCCTTTCGCCGGCCTGGAAGGCACGCCGGTAGCCGAGGACGGCTTCCTGTACATCACCACCGGCTGGGGTGTCGTGACCAAGCTGGACACGCGCGGCGGCGCGCCCAAGATGATCTGGCAGTACAACCCGGCGCCCGATCCCGACTACGCGACCACCGTGGCATGCTGCGGCATCAACAACCGCGGTGCCGTCCTGGCCGGCAACATGGTGATCGCGCCTGTCATCGACGGTCGCATCGTCGCGCTGAACAAGACCGACGGCACCAAGATCTGGGAAGCGCAGGTCGCCGATCCGGGCAAGAGTGAAACCATCACGGGCGCTCCGCTGATCGTGAAGGACATGGTGGTCACCGGGATGGCAGGCGCGGAGTACGGCGTGCGCGGCTGGATCGAGGCCCTCGACATGAAGACCGGCAAGCGTCGCTGGAGGACCTACACGATTCCCGCCCCCGGCGAGCCTGGCTCGGAAACCTGGAAGGACAAGAACAATGCCTGGAAGACCGGCGGCGGCACCACCTGGGTCACCGGTTCGTACGATCCGGAACTGAATATCATTGTCTGGGGCACGGCCAACCCGGGTCCGGACTGGGACAACGCCTACCGTCCCGGCGACAACCTGTGGACCGATTCCACCATCGCGCTCGATGCCGACACCGGCAAGATCAAGTGGGGCTTCCAGCACACGCCGAATGATCCGTACGACTATGACTCCATCTCGGAGAACACCTTCGTCGATACCCAGATCAATGGCAAGTTCGTGCGCGCGACGTTGCATGCCAACCGCAATGGCTACGCCTATGCCCTGGATCGCAAGACCGGTGAGCCGCTGTGGTGCACGCAGTTCGTGCAAGAGCTGAACTGGTCCGGTGGACTCGACGCCAAATGCAAGCCCAAGTCGTACGATCCGAAGAAAGACGTGCAGACCTACATGCCGGGTACGGCCGCTGCCCGCGGCACCGCGACAAAGGGTCGTGGCACCGTGGAAGGCGTGCTCAAGCCGGGTCACATGGGAGGCAAGAACTGGCCGCCCACCACGTACAGCCCGCAGACCAACCGCTACTACATCCCGACGATCGATGGCTGCAACAAGGCGTTCGCGGAAGTCGCCATCGCGGGTGAGTTCAAGCATCGCCAGTTGTTCCTGGGCGGCGCGCCGTTCTCGACCTACGAGGATGCGGAGTGCGGCCGCATCTGGGGCTCGATCACCGCGATCGACGTGGTCACGGGCAAGGTCGTGAAGAAGCACACCACCAAGCACCCGCAACTCGGGGGTCTGCTGTCTACCGCAGGCGGATTGGTGTTTGCCGGCTACGCCGAAGGTCAGGTGGTGGCGCTGGACGCTGAAACCCTCGACGAACTGTGGAAATTCGAAACAGGTTCAGCCATCAACGCGCCGCCCATGAGCTTCATGGCAGATGGCAAGCAGTACATCGCCATCGAAGTCGGTCTCGGCGGTGCCTGGCCCCAGTGGTTCGTCAGTTCCACTCCAGAGCTGAAGGCGCAGGTCCCCAGCAACATGTTGTACGTGTTCGCGGTCGACGACTGAGATGACGCCCACCCCCAGCCTGCGCTGCGCGCCGGCTTCCCCCTCCAGGGGGGGGCCAGTTCGCTCCAGGGGGCCAGTTCGCTTGGGGCGGCCCGGCGCTCACTGAGCGGCACATGAAGTGCACAGGGCTGGCGTGAGGCCGGCCCTGTGCTTTTTGAAACCCCGAACGGATGATTTCTCGGACTCGAGCCGTCGGGTCAGGCTTCAATTCTCGAGGTGGACGTAAATGAACGGCTTTCGTAGATCGACAGCGATTCTGGTGGGCGCCGGACTTTGCGGACTGGGCGCCTTGACGCTCACGCCGCAGCCGGTATCGGCGGAGACGGAAACGGGTGATCGTCCAGAGATCATCGTGCCCCGCGGCGGCGGTCGCGCGGCCTTCGAGAAGTTCGGCTGCATCACCTGCCACATGGGCGACGGTCGTGGGGGACAGAACGAAGGAGGCTATGGCGCCGACCTTCGGGTCACGAAGTTGACGGAGCAGGAAGTCGTGCAGACGATTGCCAACGGACGTGGAGGGAAAGGCATGCCTGCGTTCAAGGGCGCGATCGACGACGAAACGCTCGGGATGCTGGCAAAGTTCATCAAGGAAGATCTGCGCCTGCGGTGACCGGCAAAGCCATGGCCACGCTGGCATTGCCGCTCACACCACGAGGCGCTTCGGGAGCGGGCCGCCTCGTCAGTGTTTCGCGATCCTCACCTCGGCCAACTGTTCCGGCGTCATCTTCTCGGCCAGTTTCTCCTGAACCCATTTGAGGTCCAGACGTTTGTAGGACTGGCCCGCGGCAAGATCGGCATCGATCCAGCGATACGCCTCGACCAGGTCCTTGTGCACACCAAGGCTCACCTGCACGTAGATGAATTTCATCAGCGCCTTGCCGTGCTGCGCATCCTGGCGATCGATCAGCTCACGGGCGATTCGGCGCGCTTCGGTCAAGTCGCCGATCTCGCGGCCGCGGTCGAAGGCGTCGCGGCCTTCGATGAACAGCGCCATGTTCCGATTCTCTTGATCACATTTCTCTTGCGTCTCTTCCATGCAGACGAAGGCGTCTTCAGCGGCGCCGGCGGGGGCAGCAAAAAGCCCGCCGCAGGCCCCGAAGACTGCCGCGAGCAGCACGATCACCAAAGGGCTTCCGGTAGCGGTCATACCTTCTCTCATGGTTTCACTTGCCCAGATCGGTGAGGGTGCGGGCCTTCGCCGAGTCGAAGTAGTAGATCGCCGAGCTGAACTGGCCACTCGACCCCACCTCGTAAAGGCCGACCATCTCGATGCTCAGCGCGTCGCCGCTCTTGCGGTCCACCGCATCCCAGGTGAAGACGACGGCTGCCGAATTGCCCTGCACGAACATCTTCTTCACCTGGTAGCTGGCCTTGTACGTCTTGAACTCGGCTTCGAAGTAGCGAGAGAGTTCGGCTCGTCCCGCGTGTCGCGCAAACGGCGATTCGCGCGTCGCATTCGACGCGAAGTACTTGACGAAGCTCGCGCTGTCGCCGGTTTCCATGGCCGAGTTGTATTCGGCCATTGCCTGTCGGACGAGGTGCTCCACCTGCATCTCGACGGAGCCGGCCGCGAGCGCCTCGCGTGAGGGTGCAATGGCCAGGCCCAGGAAAACCAGGGTGACGGCCAACCGCGATGCAAGGCGACGCATGAAAAACACCTCCGGAACGAACGGGATCGTCGAAACGTAGCACAAGGGTCAGGTCTTGCACCACCACATCGAGACGGTTAGCCAGCCGACGCGGCTTTGCCCTGCTGATATCCGCAAGCTCAAGGACATCACCATCGTCGTATCCGAGCAGGTGCTGTCGTTCACCCTCGAGATCGCCGACCGCTTCTTCGTGATCGACAAGGGTCGCTTCATCCACGAGGAGACCCGCGACCCGGTCGACGCGGCGAAGATTGCCCGCTACCTCGCCGTATAAATGAGATCCCCCCAGGCTCCGCTGCGCTACGCCACCCCCATGGGGCGCAGTTCGCTTGGGGCGGCCCGGCGCGAACTGGCCCTCCGTTCAATGTGCTCGTTTCATGTGTAGTGCCCGGGCGCGTGGATTGAGCCCCTTGGTCCTCGCGCCCCATTTTTCTGGCAGTACCGATCGATAACTGGAGAGAGCTGCCATGCCGGACACCATCATCAAGATCGACCTCGACGGGTCGCCCTACGACAACGAATTGATCCACAACCGCTGGCATCCGGACATTCCAATGGCGGCCTGGGTCAAGCCGGGGGACGACTTCGTGGTCGAGACCTTCGACTGGACCGGTGGCTACATCAAGAACAACGACTCGGCCGACGACGTCCGCGATGTCGACCTGTCGACCGTCCACTTCCTGAGCGGCCCGATCGGCGTCGAGGGCGTGGAACCGGGCGACCTGCTGGTGGTGGACCTGCTCGACATCGGCGCGCTGCCTGACAGCCTGTGGGGCTTCAACGGGTTCTTCTCCAAGAAGAACGGCGGCGGCTTCCTCACCGACCACTTTCCGCTGGCGCAGAAATCGATCTGGGACATCAGCGGCATGTTCACGCATTCGCGGCACATTCCGAACGTGAGCTTCGCCGGCCTGATCCACCCCGGCCTGATCGGCTGCCTGCCCGACCAGAAGATGCTCGACATCTGGAACAAGCGGGAAATCGATTTCATCGCCACCAATCCAACGCGCGTGCCGCCGCTCGCGAACCCGCCTTTTCCCAAGACCGCTCATGTGGGCAAGGCCAAGGGCGACGCCGCAACCAAGGTCGCGGCCGAGGGCGCACGCACGGAGCCGCCGCGCGAACACGGCGGCAACTGTGACATCAAGGATCTGTCGCGCGGCTCCAAGATCTTCTTCCCGGTGTACGTGAAGGGCGGCGGGCTGTCGCTAGGTGACCTGCACTTCAGCCAGGGCGACGGCGAGATCACGTTCTGCGGCGC
>JANMWG010000116.1:0-3388 GCA_031393885.1 Betaproteobacteria bacterium
CCCTCGTGGATGACCTGGATCTTCGAGTGGTAGACGGCCGGGTACAGCGAGCGCTGCCAGGGCGTGGCCGAGATGCCGACATCGCAGGCATCCAGCGACACCAGCAGGTGACCGTTGCCGGCGCGAACTCGCAGCCGGTCATCCAGCGTTGCCGGAAACTCGGGGTCGAAACCGAGATCGACCCCGCTGCCGTGATGCAGGAACTCGCACAGCCCGAAGATTTTCGTGTCGGGATACACATCGCGCACGAACATCGCCTCGCCCCATCCGAGGTGCGCCACCACGGCGTCTGGGGTCCAGCCCTTGCGCTTGAGTTCGAGCAGCACCCGCACCACCGCCTGCCCGTAGAGCACCGCCGACTCGGTGGGCCGCACGTACTTGTGGGTCTGCGCACCCGGTTCGCGCGCGAGATCGTATTTGATGAGTTGCGGCATGCCCTCCATCCCCGGGGCGGTCTCGCGACCGATCGCCAGCATCTGCACATTGGGATCGGCGGTGAGATTGCGGGCGAGATGCTTGAACTGGCCGGGGAAGTTCTGGTGCAGCAGCAGGATTCTTTTCATCGTCGGCACGGATGTAGGCGTACGGCGGATTGTAGACGGCGGCCCAGGGGCGATAATCGGGGCATGCTCAAGACCTCCCTGACCCGTTGAAGTCCGAACACCGCCACGGCACCATCATCGCCGCGTTCGGCCGCCGCTACGAGATCGAGACCGACGACGGCGAGATCCTCGATTGCTTTCCGCGTGGCAAGCGCAGCGAGGTGGCCTGCGGCGACCGGGTGCAGGTCGCGCCCACGGCGGTCGGCCAAGGGGTGATCGAGGTGGTCGATCCACGTACGTCACTGCTGTATCGCTCGGATGCCTTCCGGCAGAAGCTGATCGCCGCCAACGTCACCCAGCTCGTGCTCGTGCTCGCCGCCTCGCCTACCTACTATCAGGATCTGCTCGATCGCTGCCTGGTCGCCGCCGAACATGCCGGCATCGTCACCACCATCGTGCTCAACAAGTGCGATCTCGATGGGTCCGCGGCGGCGCTGCAATCGCTGCGGCTGTACCAGACGCTCGGCTACGAGGTGCTACCGCTCGAAGCGCGTACCGACACCTCGCGACTGCGGCCGCACCTGCAAGGGCACACCTCGGTGCTGGTCGGCCAATCGGGCATGGGCAAGTCCACCATCGTCAACGGTCTGCTGCCCGACGCCGCCGTGGCAACCGCCGAAATCTCGGCGGCGCTCGATTCCGGCAAGCACACCACCACCCATGCCCGATTGCACCACCTCGATCGCGATAGCCACCTCATCGATTCGCCGGGCTTGCAGGAGTTCGGGCTGCATCACCTCAAACCCACCGACGTCGACCTGGCGTTCGTGGAGTTTCGTCCATGGCTCGGCAAATGCCGCTTCGCCAACTGCCGCCATGACCACGAACCCGGCTGCGCCATCACCGCCGAAGCGGCGGCAGGACGCATCAGCGACCGGCGCGTTGCATCGTATCGCCGGATCGTGACCGGGTTGTCCGGCTAACCGACCCAGCTCGCGATCGTCATCAACCCGATCAGCAGCAGCCACAGGACGAGTGAACGCCAGATGAGGCCGACGGCGCTCTGCATGTGTTCCAGGCTGGCCTCCTCGCCCAACCCCAGCTCCGGCCGGAAGCTAACCGTGCCGTGCGCATGCAGGGTTTCACCGAGGCGGACACCGATGGCGCCGGCGCCGCTGGCAAGAATGATTCCCGCCTGCGGATCGAGCCAGCCTGCCGCCTGCGACCGCCAGCAATAGACCGCATCCTCGAAGTCGCCGACGATCGCGAACGAGAGCGCGGTCAGGCGCGTCGGCAGCCAGTCGAGCACCCGGAATGCGTCACGGGCAAACGAACCGAAGGCGGCGAGCGCATCGCCGCCGCGTGCACCCCAGCGCTCGCCAAGCACGGTCGACAGACGGTAGAGAACGGCTCCGCCCGGACCCGACAGCAGCGTGCCCAGCGGACCCGGCACCAGGCTGCCGAACACGGCAGGGAGGAACACGAACCAGGCGATCACGCCGAACACGTGCCCGTGCGCCCCCATCAGCCCCTGTTCGATCGAGACCTTGGCAATCTCGGATTGCGTGAACTCGTCCGCCGCATCCTGTCGCCAGGGGGATAGCAAGGCACGGGCTTCGTCGAAGCGGCCTGCGCGCAGCGCTTCGAGAACGGCACTGAAGGCGTGGCTGAACTGGCGGAACCCCATGGTCAGGTACAGCACGCCCACCGTCCAGGCCCACGCCAGCAGCACGTTCACCTCGTGCAGGAGATAGAACCCGAGGTTGGCGAGCACCACCCAGGGCAACACCGCCATCAGCCAGCCGAGGACGCCATGCTGGCGCTTGCCCGCGTTGAAGTTGCGGGCGACGGCATCGGCGTAGCGGCCATACGCAGCGAACACGCCGCCGCTCGGATTCATCGGGCGAAACTGTTCCAGCAGCAGGGCGACTACCAGCGACAACAGGGCCATGAGGTGCGTATCGGGATGGTGTGTCGGGAACAGACAAAACACGGAACCGCAGCAACGAGCCTGTATTCTAAGCGAGCGATGCGCCTATTTCTTGCCGTGTGGTGTCTCCTGTTCGCGACCGGTGTCGGTGCGGCAACCCGCATCGACGACATGCAGGTGACGGTGGAGCATACCGATGCCGGTCTGCTGGTGCAGGTGTCGCTGTTCATCGAGGTGCCGCCCGCGATCGCCTGGCAAGTCATGACCGACTACGAGCGGATGCCGTCGTTCATCCCCAATCTCAAGGAAAGCCGGGTCGTCAGCGCCCCCGGCGAGAAGACCCGGGTGCTGCAGAAGGGTGTCGCTCAGGTCGGCTGGTTCTCGCACGACTATGAAGTCGAGCGGGAAGTGGAACTCACCCCCGAGACATTGATCAAGTCACATGGAATTCGCGGCAACATGCGCAAGCTCGAGATGGAAACACATCTCGCCGCCGAAGGCACCGGCACCCGCGTCTGGTACCGCGGCCTGTCGATTCCCGATTTCTGGGTGCCGCCGATCATCGGACCGGCACTGGTGAAACGCCAGGTGGTGGAGCAGTTCACCGCCATGGCCACCGAGATGCGTTTGCGGGCGGGCGTCAAGCCGCCCGCCACGAACCCCAACTAAAGGAGCCCGAGCGCAGCGCAGCCTGGGGGTGCCGAGCGAAGGGACCTCAGAAGCGGAGGGGCCCGCCCACAGGGTTCCCCGAGGACGGGGCGCCCCCTCGAGGGGGAAGGCGGAGCGCAGCGCAGCCTGGGGGTGCCGAGCGAATGGATCTCAGAAGCGGAGGGGCCCCGCCCACAGGGTTCCCCGAGGACGGGGCGCCCCCTCGAGGGGGAAGGCGGAGCGCAGCGCAGCCTGGGGGTGCCGAGCG
>JANMWG010000151.1:0-2670 GCA_031393885.1 Betaproteobacteria bacterium
CTCGGACGTTTCGTTGATTCGCCCGAGGAGTCATAACATGCCCGCCTCCAACACCTCCACGCAGCGCACCCAGGCGCTGGCGCTGCTCAAGCAGCGGGGGATGACGCGGCTCGCAGAGTTCAGTGAGGCGGGCATCACCGCCACCACGGTCGGCCGCATGGAGCGAGCCGGCGAGGTCGTGCGCCTCGCCCGCGGGCTCTACCAACTTTCCGATGCCGCGTTCGATGCGCAGCAGACCCTGGCCGAAGCGGCCCGACTGGTGCCCAAAGGCGTCATCTGTCTGGCCTCGGCACTCGCGTTCCACGGCCTCACCGATCAGATGCCGCCGACGATCTGGATCGCCATCGGGCGGAAGGACTGGCGCCCCCGGCTCACCTATCCGCCGATCCGCATCGCCCGGTTCTCTGACGAGCTTCTGTGCCGCAGCGTCGAACGCAAGAAGATCGCCGGCACAACCGTGCCCGTGTTCGGCGTTGCCAAGACAGTGGCCGACCTGTTCCGCTACCGTCGAACGGTGGGCGATGCGCTTGCCATCGAGGGCCTGCGCCAGGCGCTGCGGCGTCGCAAGGCGACCCCCGCAGAGATCGCACGCGAAGCCGAGGCCGCGGGCGTGTGGGCCACGATGGAGCCCTACCTCATGGCGCTGACCAGCGATGCCTGATCGCCCGCGCAACATCGGCGCCTCGGTGTGCCAGCGCCTGCTCAATCTCGCGCATGCGCGCGGCCAGCCCATGGAACTGCTGCTCACGCGCTATGCGCTGGAGCGCCTGCTGCATCGGCTGAGCGTCGCTCATGGCCGCCCAATGTATACGCAAAAACATTTGTTTCTCATCGATTTTTGCATATGATCAAGGCGTGCCTTCCCTTGAGCAATTCATCGACAGCCAACTGGCCCACGGCCGCGCCTACTTCGACCGCGAAGAGGCGCTTGCTGCGCTAGCCCTCAAGCCTGGGGCACTGAGCGCTGCCATTACGCGGTTGATGAAGAAACGCCGGCTGGCCAACCCGCGCCACGGCTTCTACCTGATCCTGCGTCCGGAAGATCAGGTGGCCGGGGCGCCGGACCCGGTCCGCTGGATCGATCCGCTGATGAAGCATCAGGGCATCGACTACCGCGGTGCCCTGCTGCGCGCAGCGGCCTTCCACGGCGCGTCGCACCAGGCAGCCATGGTGTTCCAGGTGGTGGTGCCCAAGCAACTGCGTGACTTCGAGATCGGCCGCCACCGCCTTCAGTTTCTCTACCAAGCGCCGGCGGCCTTTGAACAGGTCAACCAGGCCGCCTACCTCGACAGAATGAAGAGCGACGCCGGCTACGCCCAGGTGGCCAGCGTCGAGCTCACGTTGCTGGACTGCGCGCGCTATTTCCACAAGGCGGCCGGCATCAACGCTGTCGCGCAGATCGCCAAGGATATCGGCGCCAAGGCCAGCCCGCGCGCGCTTACCAGGCTCGCTGGGGTCTACGAGAACTCATCAGTACGGCGGCTCGGCTACCTGCTCGAGCGGGCGGGCCATATGCGCCAGGCGAACGCGCTGCAAGCCTTCGTCCGCAAGGCCAAGACGCCAGTGCCGCTGGATCCGTCCGTTCAGCCCATGAGTGCGTCCCTGGCCGCACTGCACGAGAAGGACGCTCGGTGGAAGCTCGTGATCAACGAGCCCGTGGAGATCGACTTTTGATTCCGGGTGCCTATATCCAGGCCTGGAGCGCGAAGGCCCCATGGCCGGATGCACGGCAGCTCGAGCAGGCCGGGCACTCGATGCACCTGGTGTTCAAGTTCGCACCCGAGGCCGAACCACAGGCGACGTTGAAACTGAAGGTCGAGATCAACACCCGCGAGCACGACAGCCTGCTCGGTATCCGGATATACCCGTTCGCTTTGGCCAACGATTGGTACGAGGGCGTGGCCGACGTCGCGTCCTTCGAGCCGGAAGAAATCTTCGGCACCAAGTTGCGCGCGCTGCTACAGCGGCGCAAGAACCGCGACCTGTTCGATCTGCACCGCGGACTCGAACAGATCGCGATCGATCCGGAAAAACTGATCGCCTGCTTCGAGCATTACCTCGCGCTCGAAGGCAATTTCATCACGCGCGCGGTCGCTGAGCAGCGGATGCTGGAGAAGCTCACGCGTAGCCTGACCGAGGACATCGGGCCACTGCTTGCCGCTGGCGTTCGTTTCAGCGACGACGATGCAATGTTGGCTTTCGAGAGTGTGTGGACGCAGCTGATCGCGCGCATCAACGGAGACCCGTGGAAGCTGACCGAAAAAGTGATCGAGGAGCTGCGCACGAAGAGGTATCCCGAACTGCTCCAACGCAAGTGAGGCGGAAGCCTCCGCGCAGAGAACGGCAAACCGCGTGTCCGGGGACTCTCTGTACGCGGTGCGGACGATGCGGCGATGTACGGTTGATGTGGCCGCCGGGACGAATCTGCTCTTCTTCAGCCGGCTGCGCCGCCGCGAGCAAGGCCGCCAGCCAAGCCGCCTGGCTGGCCCAACCCGAGAACAGTGGGTACTTTCGCGACCCCTCGCACGTACAACGTGGCCACGACGTGATCAACGGGAGCTGCGGTGAGGACAGTCAAGCAACTGCTGTGGCCCGAGCGGCGGCGCCAGATCCCCGAGCAGTTCAGCTGGATTGATCACGCGCTGGTGCAGCGCCACCTGATCGACCGCT
>JANMWG010000205.1:0-7192 GCA_031393885.1 Betaproteobacteria bacterium
GGTCGCGCCCGCATACTTGCCCGTGCCACCGCTGATGTTGTTGATTCCCTCGGCACCCGAAGGAGAGATGTTGCCGGTGAAATCGGTGAAGACGCGATCGCCATCGGCATCACCGAAGGCGCAGTAGCCTTTGATCGGGCCTTCCGGAGCCTGGACAGCAAGTCGCTCTTCACATCAAGGCCGCACCATCGCTATCATGATGACGATGTAGCATCGGGTTTCATTGATCGCCCGGTGCAAGATACCTGCGGGTATCGAGATCGTGTGCTGTTGCATAGTGGTTTCATCATGAACGCCAGAATCGGTCGAAACGATCCGTGCCCGTGCGGCAGCGGCAAGAAGTACAAACACTGTCACCTGCCAATCGAGGCGCAGCCGGCCACGCTGCCCGCGACCGAGCCCCAGGCCGCGGTGGAACGCACGATCGCCTGGCTCAACCAGCGCCATCGCCAAGCGTTCGGGGAGGCCATCAACCAACTGCTCGACGATCTCTGGCCGGAAGATGCACCGTCCGACACACCCCACCTGGGCGACGACACCAAACAGACCATCCATATCAATATGGTCGAGTGGCTACTCGCCGAGGGCGATATCCTCGTCAAGGGACAATTGCGGCGGGTCAACGAACTGGTACGCGAAGCTACCGGCCCGCGCCTGTCCGAAGCCCAGAGGCGCTGGATTCTCGAGATTTCCAGGCGACCATTGCGGCTGTATACCGTGACCGACGCTCGCCCCGGCGAGGGCCTCACCTTGTGCGATGCGCTGGATGCGGCCGCACTACCGCTGCGGGTACGGGAACGCATGGGGAGCCAGTCCCTCGAGCCGGGCATGCTCATCGGCTGTCGCGTGGTGACGGTGGACGAACACCTGGAGCTGTCCGGCGCCCTCTATTCGTTTTCGATGGCGACCGATGCCGAGGCGATGGCTGCGGCGCGCGCCGCGGTCGAAGCCAATCTCCTCCCCGAAGACCAGTCCTCGATGATGGGGCTGAATATCGCCGCGGCATGGGTGCGGCAGTTGGTCATGCCCCCGCCGATGCCAACGCTAGTGGATATGTACACCCGCGAGCCATTGGTGCTCGTGACCGACCACTACCGCGTGCTCGACGCCGCGGGGTTGGCGCAAACGCTGGCCGCGTGCGATGACGTCTCCGGTGACGCACAGGCCGGGTGGCGGCGCGAAATCGACTGCGAAGACGGCTTCGTGCGCTCTCTGGCTGCCGTCAACCCCGGCAAGCAATCCGACCGCATCGAAGTGTTCTACCGCACGCAGCGCCGTGCCGACGAAGGTCGCGTCTGGTTCGACGCCGTGGCAGGTGAAGCAACGCGCTTCCTCACGCGCGAGACCGGTGACCCGCACCGTTTGCTGCGCTCGCAAGAACCGGACAATGCACTGGTCAAGGCGCCAGGCACCATGAGTCCGGCACAAATGGCCGATGCGTACGAGCAGGTGGTGCTGCGCACTTACGCCCGCTGGCCCGATGAACCCATCCCCATACTGCATGGCAAAACGCCGCGGAAATCTGTGGGCACCGCCGCCGGACTGGAACGCGTGAAGGGCCTGCTGCGCAACTACGAGAGCAATGAAGCAACCATGGCGGCGCGAGACGGCCGGCGTGTGGTTTCGTTCCAGTTCCTGTGGGACGCCCTGGAGATCACCCGATGAAGACGCCGGTGCCGAAACGGTCAACGCGCAAGGCCGTACCCGGAACGAAGAAACAGCAGGCCGCCGCCGAACCGAAGCTATCGCATCACCGCAAGCCGGAAGCGATGGCAGTGGACGAGTGGCAGCGCGCGCTACGCCGCCAGTTCGGCCGCGACCAGAGCTTCGAGCTGCACAACCTTCGCGACGACGAGCCGGTGTTCTCCGAGTTCCGCATCACCAATCCGGTCACCGCAGGCAGCTATCGCGTCTCCATCCGCGGCGCCGAGCCCGGCGCCAACCTCTGCACCTGCCCGGACTTCGCCACCAACGACCTCGGCACCTGCAAACATGTCGAATTCACGCTCGCCCGCCTGACCGCTCGCCGCGGCGGCAAAGCGGCATTGGCGCGCGGCTTCGCACCACTTTACAGCGAAGTCTTCCTGCATCACGGCGCCCAACGTACGGTGCGCCTGCGCGTCGGCGCCGATTGCCCGGCGGCTTTGCTGGGCCGTGCCCGCAAGCTGTTCGATGAGTCATCGGGCTGGGTGCTGCCCCGGGAGCGCCTGGCGAAGCTCGAAGCGTTTGCCGCAGCCGCCAGCGCCAGCGGTCACGACCTGCGACTGGACGATCGGGCTTTGGCCTTCGTGGCGCAGGTTCGTGACACCGAACTTCGCCAGCGCGTGCTCGCGGAGGCTTACCCCTCGGGCGCCGCCGACGAAGCGCTGGGCAAGCTGCTGAAGACCCGCCTGTATCCCTACCAGGCCGAAGGCGCCCTGTTCGCCGCGCGCGCCGGGCGCTCGCTGCTGGCCGACGAGATGGGCCTGGGCAAGACGGTGCAGGCGATCGCCGCCGCCGAACTGCTGGCCCGCCACTTCGGCGTGCAGCGCGTGCTGGTGGTGTGCCCCACGTCGCTCAAGCAGCAGTGGCAGCGCGAGATCGCGCGTTTCGCCGGGCGGCAGGCGCAGGTGATTCAGGGCCTGCGCCCGGCGCGCCAGCAGCAGTACCGCGAAGAAGCCTTCTTCAAGATCACCAACTTCGAGACCCTGGTGCGGGACGCGGACCTCATCGACGAATGGGCGCCCGAGCTGCTGATCGTCGACGAAGCGCAGCGCATCAAGAACTGGAACACGATTGCCGCGCGTGCCATCAAGCGCATCGCCAGCCCCTATGCCATCGTGCTCACCGGCACGCCGCTGGAAAACCGGCTCGAGGAACTGATCTCGATCGTCCAGCTCGTCGATCAGCACCGCCTCGGCCCCACTTGGCGGCTGCTGCACGAGCACCAGCAGGTGGACGACGCCGGCCGGGTCGTCGGCTACCGCGATCTCGACCGCATCGGCACTACGCTCGCGCCGGTGCTGCTGCGCCGGCGCAAGGCCGAGGTGCTGACGCAGTTGCCGAAGCGCATGGACAAGACGCTGTTCGTGCCGATGACCCGCGAGCAGCGTATCCACCACGACGAGAACGGCCAGATCGTCACGCGCGTTGTCTCGCGCTGGCGCAAGACCGGATTTCTTTCCGATGGCGACCAACGCCGCCTGCAATGCGCGCTGCAGAACATGCGAATGTCGTGCAACAGCACCTGGCTGCTGGACCACGAGACCGACTTCGGCAACAAGGCCGACGAATTGATGACGCTGCTCGACGAGCTGTTCGAACAGCCCGACGCCAAGGCCGTGATCTTCAGCCAGTGGCGGGGCACGCACGAAGTGCTGATGCGCAGGCTGCGCGCGCGTGGCTGGGAGCACGTGCTCTTCCATGGCGGCGTGCCGAGCGCGAAGCGTGGCGCGCTGGTGGACCGTTTCGTAGACGATCCGAACTGTCGCCTTTTCCTCTCCACCGACGCCGGCGGCGTGGGCCTGAACCTGCAGCATGCGGCGGCCACGGTGGTGAACATGGACCTGCCGTGGAACCCGGCGGTGCTCGAGCAGCGGATCGGCCGCGTCCACCGCATGGGCCAGCGCCGCGGTGTGCAGGTGCTGAACTTCGTGGCCCAGGGCAGCATCGAGGAAGGCATGCTGTCGGTGCTGGCGTTCAAGAAGTCGCTGTTCGCGGGCGTGCTCGATGGCGGTGACAGCGCGGTGTTCATGAATGGCACGCGGCTATCGGCGTTCATGAAGAGCGTCGATGCGGTCACCGGAGCGATGGGCACTGCTGAGGAGGCCGTGGCGCCCGTGGCATCGACTGGTGAAGTTGTCGCGTCTGGCGAAGCTGGTGTCGATCCTGCGAGCGAGATCGATGAAGCAACGCGGGCTGAACTGCCCGAGTCCGACAACCTGCCGGCATCGGGATCAGCAGCGGCATCAGCCGACCCCTGGGCCCCACTCCTTGACGCCGGGCTGAAACTGATCGAATCGCTCGCCACGGCGGCGGCACCTGGCACGAGTGACCATGCAAGTCCGCTGATCAAAACCGACCCGCACTCCGGCCAGCGCTATCTCAAGTTGCCGGTGCCCGAGCCGGCCGTGCTGGCGCGCCTGGTCGAGGGCATCGGCGCGCTGCTGACCAGGCTTCGGCGATGACCCCGGACATGGAGAGCGGCTGACCGCATCACCGGCTCGACGCCTGCTCCCGCTGCGCGACCAGGTCGGTGCTGTCACTCGAGTACCGGTACATGCCACCCCGCACTCGATCCTCCCACCCCGGCATCGAAGTGATATCATGATATCGCAATGACAAAAAAGGGTATCGATGGCTCAGTTCACCGTCCGAAATCTCGAGGAAGACGTGAAAGCGCGACTGAAACGGCGCGCTCTGCGGCACGGCTCCAGCATGGAGGAAGAGGTCCGGCAGATCCTGCGCAATGCGGTGAAGGACGAAGATCAATCGGTCACGCGGCTCGGTAGCCGAATCGCTGCACGCTTTTCCGAAGCCGGGTTGACCGAAGACCTTCCTGAGCTTCGTGGTCAGGCGGTTCGCCCTGCACGCTTCGATCGGTGATCATCCTCGACACCAACGTGCTGTCGGCACTTATGCGCCCACGGCCGGAGGCCGCCGTGGTGTCCTGGCTCGACCAGCAGCCGGCGGCTTCGATTTGGCTGACCAGCATCACGGTGTTCGAAAGCCGGCTCGGTCTTGCACTCCTCCCGGCGGGCAAGCGTCGGCAGGCACTGGAAGCGGGTTTCGAGCGCCTCCTGGCAGATGACCTGGGCAATCGCGTGTTGCCTTTCGACGCCGAGGCAGCTGCGCAAGCCGCGTTGATCGGTGCGGCGCGCCAGCGTGCCGGACGTTCAGTGGATATACGCGATACGCAGATTGCGGGGATTGCCGTTGCCCGTCGCGCAACCCTGGCCACGCGCAATCTTCGCCATTTCGACGACCTGCCTACCGCGGTGGTCAACCCATGGGGGTGATCGGTTGCCGGCGGCGCTGCTCCGACGAATTGCCGGCGATCACCGGCTCGACGCCTGCTCCCGCTGCGCGACCAGATGGCGCGCGATCGCTTCGGGCTCGAACAGCGGCAGCGAACAACTTCTGTCGTTGCACACGAAGGCCGCTGGCCGACCCAACGCCGGGTACTCGACGTCCGGGTTGACCAGCTTGCCTTCGGTCGGATCCCACCATTCGATGCGGCGGTAGCCGCCACCCTGGCGCAAGGCCGCCCGATGCAGGGCCAGCGAGCGCGCGTCGGCCTTGTTGCCGACGATGGTGATGTGAAGCGGATCGTTCGCGGCTTCGTCGTTGGCCTGCAGAACGCCAGGGAGAATGGCGAAGCGCGCCGTCACGTCGGCATCGGAAACGTAGCGCAACGCGATCTTGGCCGCAGACAGGTCGGCGCTGTCGCCGGTGTAACGATGCAGCAGATTGGCGAACCGGGCGGCGTCGACATTCTCATCCAGGTGGGGCATAGGCCTGAGCTTGCTACCAGCGCGATCGGGTGACGGCAGATAGCCACCCCCGTTGGGTGCCGCGTAGCGGGCGAAACCGGCGCGCGCCGCGCGAGCGCGAGTCAGCCAGTCGCGATCGCCGGTGGCCGAATACAGCGCCAGCATCGCGCGGCCCATGGCCAGTTGGTCACCGAAGTACGGACCTCCCGCGTCGCGGGCGTCATGCCGGAAGCTGCCGTCGCGATTGCCCCGCTCGGCGACGATCCATCTGGCTGCTCGCTGTGCATCGGCCAACACCGCGGCATCGCCGGTGGCGCCGTAGAGTTCGACCAGCGCCTCGATCATCCAGCCGTTCTCGCGTGCGTAGATGTGGGTGTCGATGCGCGGCGTGCCACGTGCGCGGCGCCCGGCATCGTCCAGCCGGAAATAGTCGTCCCCCTGCTCGCCCGGAACGCGGTCGGCGTCCTGGCTGGTGTAAAAGGAGCCATCGGGGCTGGCCAGGAAGTCCGCGATGAATCGCCGGACGGATTGCGCGGATGCCAGGTCGGCCGCGTCGCCCCAGAGCCGGTAGGCGCGCGCATACAGGAGCATCGCGTTCGCCTGCACCTCCATGATCTTCTCGTAGTGCGGGTGGTTCCAGTCGCCGTCGGTCGAATACTGGTACATGCCGCCCCACACCGGATCGATCAGGGCGCGAGCGCTGCGAAACGTCAGCCGGCTCCACTGTTCGGCGGCGCGGTTTCCGGTCGCCGCCAGCGCCATCGCGTATTCGAGTGAGTCGCGGCTGAGGAACCGTTGAGCCTGCCGGGTACCACCGGCCTGCTTGTCGAGCGCTTCGCGGAAACGAGCTTCGAGCTGGCTGCGAGTTGCCACGGCCAGACTGCCTGCGGTATCGAAGACCTTATTGCGATCCGCATCGGCGGCGCTGCGCAGCGGACTCGGGTCGTCGAGGATCGCCTGCAGCACCCCCGCGAACCGGGCCGGCTCGCGATAGCCACGCATCCTGCCGATGTCGTTTCCGTCGGCATCCATCACGATCGTGGCCGGCCAGCCGAAGGCTTCGTAGCGACGCGACAGATCCGGTTGAGCGTCCTGGTCCACTCGTACCGGGATGAAATGGTCGCGGATCAGCTTGGCAACTTTTGGATCATGGTAGGTGGTGGCGTCCATGACGTGGCACCAGTGACACCACACGGCACCAAGGTCGAGCAACACGTATTTTTTCTGGGCGCGGGCATCGGCGAAGACCTGGTCGGACCAGTCGCGCCATGCAATCGGATCCTGCATGGCCTTGCGGGCCTGCGGCGCAGTCGTCCTGGCCTCCGCCGCGTGGCTCGGCAACGCCCCGATCACGGCGAGCAATCCACACACCACCAACGCTGCTCTCATCTCTTGCTCCTCTTTCTTCCAACGCCGCCACGGCACAAGCCCGGCCGTCCGCGCAAACCAGGGATACGTGGGTGGTCCGCGGTTGGATGGCGGTCAGGTGTGGATTGGCAAGGAACCGGACCGCCCGCGGTCACGCTGGCACGATGCGAAAATCAGCCTTGCAGTTGCCACCGTGCGAGCAGCACATGCCGATTCTGGCCGAGCTGACTGTTCACGAGCACGAACTCGCGTACCGTCCAACCGAGCGGCTCGACCGGCAGCTCGGGCATACCGTGGGCGTCGTACAACAGGGTCACATGCGGTGTGAAATGCGGCTGCACCCAGCGTCCGAG
>JANMWG010000217.1:0-13914 GCA_031393885.1 Betaproteobacteria bacterium
CTCGATCACCGTGTCTTCGGGCCAGGCCGTCGCGCCGGTTATCTCGACTTGCTGGTGCTGGGTGGCGGGCGCCGGCACGACCGCGTTGTCCGGAATCGCGAAGCTGACGACCCGGGCGACCGGCATGGTCGGCAGCAACCCGCCAGGGCCCGGCAGGCCTGTGGCTCCGGCGATCACGGTCGCATCCGCCCAGCGGCGTTCGCCGGCATCGACAACGAAGGCCTGGGCCACCTGCGCGGCGCAGAGCACCAGCGGCGCCAGGGTTTCGAAGATCACCGGGTCGCTCGCGCCGGGAGGCGTCGGCCCGGCGACCTGCACGCCGGCGCGCACGACGGCATGCGGGCCGGAGCCTGGCGGCCGGGCCGTCGGTCTGAACACGAGCACAGTGTGCGCCGAAGTGGCGCCGAATCGCGCCGGCCGCAGCAGATCGACGAAGGCCTCGAGCTGGCGTTGCGGCGCCGTGTTCAAGCGCTGCTCGAGGCGCTCGGCATAGCGGGCGAAGACCGCGATAAGCGCCTCGCAGAGCGCATCCTGCGGCTCGTCGGGCCAACCAAGGTGATGCCGAACTTCTGCGGCGATGGCCCCCGGCACGCGGCGGTCCAGCAGGGGCGGCGCGAGCGCTTTCATCGCAACGGCCGCGAGAGGTAGAAGGGGAACACGAGGTTGAAGCGCGAGTCGGTCTTGCTGACGCGGTAGTCCACACTCAGCAGCAGGCGCTCGCCGTGAGAGCCGTCGGGCGCCGCGGTCACCCGCAGCACCTCGATCCGCGGCTCCCATTGCCGCAGCGCGTCCCGCACTTCCGATTCGGCCATGCCGCGGGTCGTCGCGTCGTTCGGCGCGAACAGCAGCTCATGGATGCCGCAGCCGAAACCGGGCCGCATCACCCGCTCGCCCTTGGCCGTCGAAAGCACGAGAATGATGCCTTGGTGGACGCTCGCTTCATAGCGCGCGCGCGCCAGCCGCAGCGCCGCACCGGCGCTCTCGTCGACGGGCTCGCGCACCACCGGGAAGCCCCAGCCGATGCCGAGAAATGGCGCTGTGCGGGTGTCCATTCAATGCCTCAATTGATCTTCACCAGCGCCGCCTGGATCGACGCCTGCGCATTCGCATTGATGTCGACCGTGGTCTGAGCCTGGACCTTAACGTCTGTCTGCGACGTCAGCTCGATGCCGAGCCCGCTGATCTTCACCTTGCCGGTGGACGAGGTGATCTCGATGTCGCCATCGGCCTCGATGCGGATCTTGCGGGCGCTGGTGTCGATGACGATGCGGTTGCTGCCGCTCTTGTCGATGATCTCCACTGTCTCCTGTCCGCTTGCGTCGTTGAGCCGCACCACGTGGCCGCTGCGCGAGGTGAAGGAGCGGTGGTCGTTGCTGCCGTTGTCGTTGTTCTCCGGCGGCGTGTCCTTGCCGTTCCAGAGCGCGCCGATCACATACGGATGATCGACGCTGCCATGCTCGAATGCGACCAGCACTTCGTCGTCGACCTCGGGCAGCGCGTAGAGCCCGCGGCTCTTGCCCGCCATCGGCGAGGCGACTCGGGCCCAGTGGCTTTCTTCGTCTGCATTCAGCCACGGGAAGTGCAGCTTCACGCGGTGCATGCCGTCCGGGTCGCGGTTGTTGGTTACGACGCCGATCACGACGCCGTGGAAGCGCCCGTCGGACGCGGCCGACGCCGACATCAGGCCTTCGAGGAGGTTGGCGGCGTTCATGGTCAGGTCGCGTTGCGGCGGGCAGTGAATCGGGTCCGGTAGCCCGTTTTGGGGCTGAACCTGTGCTCGGCCGAGCCGACGTAGTAGCGGCCACTGAAACGCTGGCCCAGCCCGTCGATCTTGACGACGATGCCGGCGCGCAGCAGCGGTTCGCCGATGCACACGCCCTCGGCGCGGATGTAGCCGAGGCCCATCTCGCGAAAGGCCTGGGCGGCGAGCTGGTCAGCGTCTTCCTGCCCTTGCAGCGGCTGGTCGACGACGATCGAGCCGCTGCGCTCGAACGCGCGTTGCACGGCCGCGCCGCCCGAGGCCGAGCCGCCCATCAACGGCCCTTCGTCGCCGACCGCTGCGTGCGCGACCAGGGCCTGTTTGTCCTTGGCCGACCAGCCGCGAACCTCGCGCTTGGGTGCCAGGCCCATCGTCGACAAACGCGGCCGGAAGGTCAGCAGCTCGACTTCGCGGCGCAGCGTCAGCGCGGGTTCGCCGCTCGCCGGCCGCGGCCGGAACACCAGCGTCTTGTCGTCGACCAGCAGCTCCCAGCCGATGCGCGCGGCCCGTGCCGCCAGGAACTGGTAGTCGGTCTGGTTGTGTTGCAGCAGGTAGGGGATGACGGGGCCGGAGTCTTCGGTGCGCGCGCGCAAGCCCGCAGTCTGCGCGATCTGCGCGGCGATGTCGCTGTCCTTCGATTGTAGGAACGCGTGGCTGCGGCGCTCGCGCATCAAGCGGTGGCGCAGGTCGTAGCTGCGCAGGGTCAGCGTCGGCGGCTCGCCTTCGGGAAACTCGGGTTCGAGGCCAACGATCTCGCCACTGAAGAGGCGGCGCGTGCGGTCGCGGTAGCCGAGCTCGACCTCGATCGGGTTGCCCTCGGCAAAGAGATCTTCGTCCATCCACTTGACCTTCATCGCGACGCTGTCCCAGCCCTTGAGCTGAAGCACGCACATGCTGGCCGCGTCGACATCGTCGAGCACGACGAGCGAGATCACGTCGGCCACGGCGTCCTGCGGCAGCTCGGCGCCGTTGACGCGCACCTTGAACGTCGGCGCGAGCGTGTCGTAGCGATCATCGCGGGCCGTGGTCGTCGTCATGGCCGGCCCTCGTCGTTCGCGATCGCCGGCAACACCAGCGAGCGGCCGGGCACGAGCTGCAGCGGATCGTCGATGTCGTTGGCCGCGGCGATCACGCGCCACTGTTTGGGATCGAGGTACTCCTCGGCCGCGATCGAGGCCAGGCTCTCGCCGCGGCGCACCGTCCAGACCTTGGCGACATCGGACGATTTCGCCTTCTGCGCGTTCAGATCGTCGTAGTTAGTGCGCCATTCCTTGAAGCTGCAAGACAGCTTGGCGCGCACCGGCGTGCCGTTCTCCATGAACAGGATGAAGTCCTGGTCGAGCCGCTCCAGCACGCCCTGGAAGAACACTCCAGCCGAACCCCAGCGCAGCCGACACACGGGCGGCCGGTGCTTGTCGCCGTGCGACTCGACGGTCGTCAGCTTGAGCATCTCGTCGGTCAGCTCGGTGACCTTGCGCTTGCTGCCGGCGGGCTCGTCGGTGTCGTAGGTGTCGAACAGCAGATCGACGCTCAGCGTGCGCGGCTGCGCTCCGGTGAACTGCAACTCCGGCACGTCGCGCAGCGCGGCGCCCTGGCTCTTCCAGTCGGCGGTGCGGCTGAACTTCAAATGGCTGGGGTTAAACGCGGCGATGATCTTGCGGTCTTCGCCGAATTGAAGGTTCCCGCCGCTGCGCTCGACCAAAATCGTCAGCTTTTCTAAAGCCATGAGCTCACCCCACGGCGTTCCTGCTCGATCACAAGCGTCTCGAAGAGGCGGGCACAGGTGCGCTCGACCAGGGCCTCCAGGTCCGGCGCCACGGTGGGTGGAGCGGCGGCCGGGGCACTCATCGTGGCCGGCCGCAGCATCGCCGATGCCGCCTCGAGCGCGGGCTCGGCCACGCGCTCGCCGAACGATGCGGCGGGCTCGGCCAGGCGATCAACCATGCTGTTCATGGCGCGCCGCTGCAGCGTCGGCATCGTCATTGGCGGGCTGTTCGAGGCCACTGCCTGTGTCGCCGGCGACGGCTGCCATGTCGGCTTGAATGGCAAGGCGCGAAAGGTCGGCGCGGCCGCGGCCGCATCGTTCTTCAGCAGCGGCTCGGCAGACGGCGATGGCCGTTCCCGCCAGGGTGCCAGGGCTTGCCGTGACAGCGGCGGAGACGAGGCCATCCGTGTGACCGCGAGCTCCGCATGGGCGCCGGGCTGCGCTGCTGGTCGCGCGCGAAGCGGGGTGGTGCGAAACGGCTCCGGCTCGGCGCCTGCCGCCGTGCGCTGGCTCATGCCGCTGCCGCTGCGGTCGGGCAGACCGGGGTGCGCCGAGGCAACGAGTGGTGCCGTCGTCGGATGTGGGCCGAGCGCTTGTGCTTTCACCCGCAGGGGCATCGCGGAGGGTGTCCGCTGTATCCGCTGCACTGGGCTGAGGGTCGATGCGGCGACGTGGCCGGCCATCGGCGCCGTGCCGGGTGAACCCAGAGGCGAGCCGACCGAGGAATCCAACCGGGCTGCGATCAACTGCAGCGGGGTTTCGGTATGGCGTTTATCGTCGTGTGCTTCACGGGCCTGCCGTGGTGAGATGGGCATGGCCGTTGTCGCGGCCAATGCCGGCATCGCCTCCGGTGCCAGCTGGTCTTGTGCGGACGCGGCCAACGCGAGGACCGCGCTCGCCTCGGCGGGTGGCTCGTTCCGGCCGGCTCGTGAGAGGGCTTGCGTCCCGAGTGTCGGTAAGCCTGTGTCGGCCTGCCGGGCCGCGCGCGTCCCAGATGTAGGGCTCAGTGGCTCGATCTGGCGCTGCACGGCAGCCGCTTGACGCGTCTGGCCGGGCACCGGCGATCGCAGTGAGAGATCGGCGTGTGCCCGCGGGCTCGGCTCGGCGCTGGCCCGCAGCATCGGCGAATCCCGCGGCGGCGCGGCTGTGGGTTCGACGGAGGTGGACCCTTCGGCGTCGGCCACGCGCTCGGGCAACGCCTGCGCGCCACGTGGATCGGCTGTCTTCGGAACCGACCGGTCCGGTGCCGGAGCGGGCAGGTCGGCGATGATCTGCACCGCAGACGCGGCGGCCTGTTCGCGCTGAGCCGTGGCGTCACCGGTGTCGCGTCGCCGAAGCGGCAGGGGCTCGACCGGACTGGGGCGCGCAGGCTGTCGAAGGCGGTCGTTGCTCAGGACGGTTCGCGCCGGCGGGGGTGACGTGGCACGCTGAGATGTGGTGGCGGCTGCCGCTGCCGAGGCGGAGGCCGACGCCGAAGCGGCCGTTGCGCCGAGGGGGGTCGATTGCTTACCCAGCGACCGCTGTACGTTCGTCGCGCTAAGCACAGTGCGTGCCGTTGGCGCCGCCGGCATGGGGCGCAGCGCTGTCTTGCTTGCCGTGAGCGCCGGCCCAAGCCCCACGGCGTGGTCGCGGAGCAGCGGCATGGCCAGGCTCTGTGTCGCTGCAACGTGCCGTGGGGTCGAGGCCGCGGGTGCAGGCTCGGCTGTCGGCGTTGTCCCCGCATCGGCAGCGTCTGCGTGATCCTGTGCAACCGGGACGCCGACGGCAGGGTGGTGCCCCACTGCAGACGAGCCGAGCGCGTCCGGCGGGGGCGCGGGTGGCACGGTCGCGGTGGCGATCGACGGCGGTCTTGTGGCTGATGTCGTTGCAGGCGTTGCCGTCGCCATTGGTGTCGCTGATGTCGCTGTTGCAGCCACAGCGGCCAGTGCGCCCGGGGCCTTTCGTTGCACGGCCACGGTCAGGTGCGGAGGGCGGTTGCCGATCACATCGGCCTGGTCCCTCATCACGCCGCCATCGGCTGCCCGCGGGCTGGCTTTGTCGCCGCGACCGATCACGGTGGCGGCCGCGCGAGCGAGCATGGTCGGCAGCAGGCGCCGCCCATCGGCGCCGATCAGCACCGCCGCGGCGCTGCGGTCGACGACGGATCGGGCGATCACTTGGGCCCGCAGGTTTGGCCCGGCGGCGTTGGCCTTGCGCGCCGGTGCCGCGGGCCGGGTCATGGCGAGCGCTGGCATGGAGATTGGCGTCGGAGTCGGTATCGACATCGACATCGGTAAGACGGTCTCATGCGACGCTGCCGCTGCGTCCGCCCTATGCGGCGGGCTTGCGATGGGCGGCCTTGCCGTGCTGGCGGCTGGGCTTTCCGCCGAGGCTTCCGGTGCTGTGCCCGGCGCCGACGCCGTTGACGGGACCCGGCTGCCTCGCGCCCGCCGCGCAGGCACCGCCGAGCACTGCAGTCGCAGTGCGCCGGCATTCGCCGGCCCATCGCCAGCCAGGCGAGCCCGCGCCAGCATCGGGTCGGTGAACTCGGCGTGGTGCGTCGAACCTTCACACGCCTGGTGCGGCGCTGCGGCCGAGAGCGAACCCGGTGCAAAGGCGCCCCATTGGCCGTGTCGGGCCCAGGCCGAGACGCCGAGCGAACCCTCGGCCTGCCACGCCGGCACGTTGCTCATCGGATGCCCTTGGGGCGGCCCGGCTGGCTCATGGCGCCAACCCTTCGTGCACGAATTCGAGCGATTCGACCGAGACTTCGGAACCCTTGGCACGCAGCTCCGGGCCGCTCCACTTGACCGGGCAGGCGCGCGTGAACTTCCAGCGCCGCAGCTCCTTGCGATTGGCATCGATCAACAGCACCGAGAGGTCTCGGCGCTGCATCCGCCCACCCGCCACTGCACGGAACCAGTTCCAGAGCTCCAGTGCATCGCCGAGGCCGCGCTTCAGCACCAGCCGCGCCGGGGCCTTGATCGCGCCGGCGAGCTGGCGTTCATTGCCGTTGTAGCCGCCTTCGCGAAAGCTCTCGACCTCCGCTTCGAAGCTCAGGCCGGAGACCTCCGAGAAGCCGCCGACGACCAGTTGATCGATTTCGACGGCATAGCGGAAGGCGCCGAATGGATCGTTGCGGTTGGAGGCCACGGCTTATCTCGGCGATTCAGTGTCTAACGTGGATTCGTTGATGCGAAGGTTGAGCACGGAGATCTGCTGCACCCACTGGCGCCGCTCGATGTGGTCCAAGCTCATCAGTTGATCGTGTGGCCAATGAAAGTGATACGCAACGTAAGCTACCTCCTCGTAAAGCCGCTTCAAGGGGTAGCCAATGGCTCCCCCGATGGAGCAGCCTCCACTTCGACGGGTGCCTGACAGTGCGGGCAAGTGAGGTTGATCCGGTCGTTGCCTTGCGAGTTGATGCGCCTGTAGAGGTCTTCCAGGAAGGCGAAGTCGGCTGCGAACAAGCCTTCGATGACTTTCGGGTTGACCTGGTCCAGCGTGCCGAGCCGAGTGACGACACGCGCCAGCAAAATCACCGCCAGATACGCCGGGTTCGACTGCACCCGGGCGTCCTTCATCGGCAGGATCTCGTCGCTGGCAGTGGCCAGCCGCATCACGCCAACGCGATGGAGTTCGTGTTCCGCGTCCAGGTAGCCTCTGGGCAGCGTGAACGCGAACTCCGTCTGGAACGTTGTCATGCCTTGACGACGCCTTCATGGGCGATCTCGATCGATTCGATGGCCACGTCGTTCGTGGACGCATTGAAGCTCGGGCCTTTCCAGCTCACGATCCACGCCTCATGGAAGTTCCAGCGTAGTTTCTCGTCGCCGGCGTCGTCGCACAAGATGATCGAGCCGTCCTTGCGCTCCGTCTTGCCGTCGATCGTCTTCTTCTTCCAATCGATCAAGGACGTGTCGTCCGTCATGCCGCCCTTGAGCGTGATGTTCGAATACTTCGTCATGCCCGAGAGCTTGCGTGCCGTCGGCGGGTCGGTGCCTTCGCGGTACTCGACCACGTCGTTGGTCACGTCCAGCCCCGAGGCTTCTTTGAAGCCGCCGCGCGTCGTGATGCCGTCCAGTTCTACCTTGAATCGGTAGGCCTGGTAGGGATCTTTCCTGGTTGCTGCCATCTCTGAATCTCCTTGGAATTGACGGAACAAATGCCGCCGTTCTCATCCGGCAAATTCGGTGCCTTCGACCGACTGAACGAGTTGCACGACGATGAATTCGGCTGGCGTCGTGATCGCCAGCCCGACTTCGCACACCACCCGACCTTGATCGCATGACTCGGGCGGGTTGGTTTCGGCATCGCATTTGACGAAGTACGCCTCCTCGGGCGAGTCTCCCTGCAATGCGCCCTCGCGGTACCGTGCGAGGCAATGGCTGCCCACGCGCTGGCGGACGCGTTCCCACAGCGCTGGTTGATTGGTTTCCATGACGAGGTCGCGCAAGCCGAGTTCGGCCCAGCGCGCCAAGCCGAGCACGACGCGCCGCACGTTGACGTAGCGCCAGGCGGGCAAGCTGCTCAGCGACCGCGCGCCCCAGATGCGCACGCCGCGGCCCGGCAAGACCCGCAGACTGTTCGCGCCGTCGTCGTTGAGGTCGGCCAGCGTGTCGTCGTCCACGACGGCATCGACATCGAAAGCGCCCTCCAGCACCTCGTTGGCCGGTGCCTTGTGCCGGCCCACAGAGGCATCGATGCGCGCATACACCCCGGCCACATGGCCGCAGGGCGGCACGGTGCACGCCCCCTTGCTGCGATGCCGGGGCAGCGGCGCGACCACGATCCAGGGCCAGTAGACCGCACCGTTGGAAACTTTGCCGTGCGCGAGATGTCTGCCCTCGGCCGTGGTCGGCTCGGCGAAATCGACGCCCGATAACCAAGGAATCCGGCCACGAGCGCGCATCGCGTCGGCTGCCGCCCCGTGCCGGTGATGGACGTCGGCCACAGCGGGCAGGCAATCGAAGATCGCCAGCCTGTCGTTCATGCGGTTGCAGTAGGCGAGCACCGCGCGTTGCACGGCCAGCACGGCCGATGCATCGCCACCGAGCGATCCCCAGGTCGCATCGGGCACGCACACCAGATCGGGCTCGGCTAACTCTTCCATCGGCCCCGCCACGCGGAAACACGCTTCCAGCCGTGCCTGCATCGAGACCGCCGAAGCCGCCTGCGGCAAGCTCAGCGCGACCACCCAGCAGCGCGAGCCGCCGTTCTCGAAGAAGCCGCGCACGGCGTAGTCGAGGTAGCCGAGTGCCGCATTGCCGAGCACCGGCATGTACTGATCCCAGCGGTCGAAAGCGAGTGCAGACCATTCGGTCGTGCCCGCCGCGAAGCCGACGAACACCGGAATGCCGGAAGCCAGGGCCGGGCCCGGCATGCGCCGAGCCCAGTCCAGGTGGACTCCTGGCAGCCGGACGGGCGCCATGGCGGCAAGAGAAGCACCGAGGGCCATGGTTAGCGGACCTGCGCGCGGCTCAAGCCGCCTTCGCCGTGCCTTGGGTCATGCGGATGATGACGAACTCCGCCGGCCGCACGATCGCCACGCCGACCTCGATCACGAGCTGGCCCACCTCGCGGGTGTCGGGCGGGTTGTTCTCGGCATCGCACTTGACGTAGAAGGCTTCTTCCGGCGTCGCGCCGAACAGTGCGCCATTGCGCCATTGCGTGGTCAGGAATGCCGAGAGATTGCGCTTGACCTTGCCCCACAAAGCCAGGTCGTTCGGCTCGAACACCACCCACTGCGTGCCCGCATCGATCGACTTGGCCAGGTAGAGAAACGTGCGGCGCACCGGCACATAGCGCCATTCGAAGTTCTGGTCGCCGCCAAGTGTGCGGGCGCCATAGACCGTGATCGCGCCCTCGATCGTGCGGATGACGTTGAGCCCTTGCGGATTCAACCCCTCCTGGGCACTGCGGCCGATGTAGTACTGGACATTGCGCGCGCCGAGAACGCTCTCGTTGGCGGGTGCTTTGTAGACGCCGCGCTGGTTGTCGGTGCGCGCGTAGATCCCGGCGATCGCACCCGATGGCGGCACATACACCAGGCCTTTGTACTTGGACGGAATCGTGTCCAGGTTGGCTTGCTGCATCTGCAATGCCGGATCGACGACCTCGATGTACGGGAAATAGATGGCCGCGTGTTTGCTACGCGCCGGCAAGACCGACCGGCTGCTGTCGTAGGTCAGCAACTCCAAATCGAGGCGGTCGCTCTCGTCCAGGGGATTCTGGGGCGCGTCGAGGATCGAGAAGCGGTAGCGCGTCTTCTCGCAATGCGCCACGAGTGCCGCGCTGACCGATGAATCGGCCGACTCGCCGGGGAAGGCGACCAGCGAGATCGATTCGATCGATTCGAAGTTCGACAAAGCCTGGTCCAGGTCGGCCGCCAGGTTGCCCTTGCGCACCCGGGCCACGAAAGCCCGCGTGCCGGAGTTGCTGAAAAAGCCGTACACCGCGTGGCTGAGGATCTGGTGGCCGGTGAGCTTGACGGAATTACTGTCGCCACTGGCGACCTGATCGTTGGCGTAGGCCGACCACGGCCCGAAGCGCGATTGGAACTCGGAGAAGTTCGTGCAGAGCTTGGCCTGCCCCACCGGCACCTCGACCTTGAAGGTCGTGAGCTTGAAGCGCTGGACTTTGGCACGGGCGCCTTCGCGGGCCTGGCTTCTCGCGGTGCCGATGCGGTCGCCTTCGGGTTTGGCGCTGAGTGCGGTCGCGTTGTCGAGTGCCTTCTGTGCGTCGTCGGCCTCGGTCTTGGCCGTCGTCGCGGTGGCTTGCACCGTGGCTTCGTTTGCCACTGCCGTATCCACCGCTTGCTGAGCAGCGGTCGTTGCGGCCGCGTCGGCACCGGCCGCTAGGTTGCCTTGAGCCGTCCTGGCGGTGACCGTCCTTGCCTTCGCAGCAGCGAGCCTGGTGTTCGCGCTGGTCAGCGCGGTGGCCTTCGTCGTTTGGTCTAGCGTGGCCGTTGCGAGCTTGGCGGCCACCTTGGGGTCCGAATAGTCCTCGTCTTTGCCATACAGCTCGATGTAGGCTTTCTTTAGCTTATCCTGGTAGTCGTCGTCGGCAAGGAATTCGGGATAGCTGATCTCGTCATCGACGATGCCGATGAAGCCGAGTGTATTGGTGCCGACACCAGCAATGCTTTGCATTGCCGAAGGGACTTCCTCGACATAGACGCCGGGGGCAAGGTAAGAAGTTGCCATGTTGATTAGCCTTTCGACCCATGATCGGGTTCAGTAGATGCAGCGTCTTGCCGACAGCCGGTTGGAGAGGGCGGACATTCAATGAGAACCATCGGAACGAATACTGGTCGGCTCGGCATTCCCGCATCCGCATCGGTTGCCGCGACCTGGGTCTCTGCTTCTGCCTGAAAGCGAATCATTCGAGTCGCTTCGAATCGTTTCAACTCCATCGTCAACCGGTAGGAACCCGACGGCAGGTCCATGAAATAAAAGCTTCCGTCGGCTTGGGTCGCAGTAGGCGACAGGCTCTCCGGGACCGCATCCGCACTTTTGATGAGAGAAGCGGCACGCCCTTTCTTGGGCTTCTTGGCGACTCGTTCCACGGCCACGACAACATTCGCCGCCGCATCGCCATTCGGCATGGAGACACGGCCACACAACGCGACGCGCCGGTGCACGTGTTCCCAAGAAGAGTCCATGATCGGCATGCTGTCGGAGAGCGATGAAGTTGAATCGACGCGAGGGAGAATTGCACGGTTGGCATTCCGCGTCAACAAGGCACCATGCTTTTCTTAGCATTCGAGTTAGGGGTACGCAATTCCACGGCTAACGACGATGATTCGCGGTAATAAGATGCTTGGCAGGTGCAGTGGGACACGTCTCCAAGATTCGGGTATTTGCGTGCGCCGCTCTTTCTGCGTCACCTGTCCTGATGATGTTTGCGAATGCCGGATGGATAGACTCGTCGTGTCGAATTCAAAAGGCAGCGGAGAAAAGACTTGTCTCCTTTCGCGAACTCGTTAGAGCACTTGCTGGCCGAGCTCGAGCGCCTGGACATCTGCGTGCGCTCACAGATCGCCGCGATGCGGCGCATCGCCGTGGGTGACGCCGGCCTTCGAGGCCTCTACATCGCCGAGGAAGACGTCGACGCACTGCTCCGCCAGCCCCTCGGCCAGCCCCACTGGCCGGTGGCGGCACCTCAGGCCGCCGCACTCGCCGAGTTGCAGGCGCACATCGACCAACGCCGGCAATTGAGCCTGGCGCACGGGATCGACCTGCGCCTGCCGCGGCTTCAGCAAAGCTTTGCGCTCGGCCGCTTCGAGGTCGACGCGCTGTTGCTCGCACTCGCCGTCGAACTCGATCTTCGCTACGAGCGTCTCTACGGTTACCTGCAAGACGATGTCACGCGTAAGCGGCCGAGCGTGGGGCTGGTGCTGAACCTGCTCGCACCGGCACTCAGCGATCGAATCGCCGCGCGCGGCTGCTTCAATGCGGAGGCGCGGCTGCGCGCGAGCCGCCTTGTTGCGTTGCTCGACGACCCCGCGCAACCGCAGCCGCCCTTGCTCGCGCGCTTCGTCAAGGTCGAGGACCGCGTGGTCCGCTTTCTGCTCGGTGACGACGAGCTCGACGAACGGCTTCTGCCGCTGGTGCAGCGGGTGTCGGCCGCCACGCATCTTGATGGCTTGCTGCTCGACGACGCGGTGGCGCAGAGCCTGCGCACGGTCATAAAACAAACCGCCGCGGGTCAGCCGCTCTTGGTTCACCTGGTCGGCGCGCCGGGCTCTGGCAAGCGCGAAGCCGCTGCGGCCGTGGCCCAGGAGCTTGGTCGGCCGCTGCTCGTCGCAGACATCGAACGTTTGCTGGCCGACGGGTCATTCGAGGCCACCTGGCCGCTCATCGAACGCGAGGCGCAGTTGCAATCCGCGCCGCTGTATTGCAGCGGTTTCGACGGTCTCTTGGCCGCAGCCCAGCGCCCCGCGCTCGAGAGCTGGGCCCGCCGCCTGCAAGGCCGTGGCGGCCTGGTCTTCATCGCCGGCCGCCGTGCCTTTGAGCCGGCCGGCGATGCGCGCGACTTGCCTTTCGTGCGGATTGCCTTGCCGGTGCTCGACGTGGCGCAGCGCACTGCCGTTTGGCGCGCCGATCTCGGCGAGTTGCTGGCATCGAACGGCGCGCTCGATGTGGCGGCGCTGGCGGGCAAGTTCAAGTTCGGTCCGGTGCAGATCCGCGATGCAGCAGCCACGGTGCGCCGGGCTGCGGCGCGGCCTGCAGCGCCGGCCCTGACGCCCCACGACCTGCACGACGCCTGCCGGCTTCACTCGAACCAGCAGCTCTCGAACGTGGCCCGCAAGATCACACCGAAGTACCGCTGGGACGACATCGTCTTGCCTGTTGATCGCCTGACGATGCTGCGCGACATCTTCAAACACATGAAGTACCGTGGCCAGGTCTATGGCGATTGGGGTTTCGGCCGCAAGCTCGCGATGGGCAAGGGCCTGGCGGTGCTGTTCGCCGGCCCGTCGGGCACCGGCAAGACCATGGCGGCCGACATCATCGCCGGCGAGCTCGGGCTCGATCTGTTCAAGATCGATCTCGCGTCGGTCATCAGCAAATACATCGGCGAGACCGAGAAGAACCTCGGCAGCATCTTCGACGAGGCCGAGACTTCGAACGCCATCCTGTTCTTCGACGAAGCCGATGCGCTGTTCGGCAAGCGCAGCGAAGTGAAGGACTCGCATGACCGCTATGCGAACGTTGAGGTGGGTTACTTGCTGCAGCGGCTCGAAGAGTACGAAGGCGTGGCGATTCTCGCGACCAATTTCCGCAAGAACATGGACGAGGCCTTCGTGCGGCGCCTGCACTTTACGGTCGAGTTTCCGCTTCCCAACCATGCTGATCGGCGCAGCATCTGGGCCAGCATCTGGCCGCACGAGACGCCGCGCGATGACGCCATCGATGCCGACGACCTTGGCCGCCGCTTCGAGATGACTGGCGGGAACATCCGCAACGTCGCGCTCGCCGCCGCCTTTCTCGCCGCTGACGACGGTGGCTGCGTGCAGCTGGGCCATGTGATGCGCGCGACGCAGCGGGAGTACCAGAAGATGGGCAAGCTGATCGACGACAAGGCGTTCGTCGCAGCGACCCGCTGATCCAACCCCAACCGGAGATAACGATGAGCGCAATGTTCCAGCTTGCCGAGGGCGGCGTGGGCGTGATGCCTGACCCCGCAGACAACGCCGCCAGCCACATGGTGCCTGACCACGAATCGGGCACCCGCATCAGCTTTGAGGTCGTCAACGTCGGCGACGCGGCCGGCGTGGTGCGGGTCGGCGTCGAACTGGACGACGTGTTCCTGACCGAGTGGTCGTCGGGCCAGATCGAGCCAGGTGGCAGCGACGTCGGCTTCGTCAGCCTAGGCCGCCTGAGCGCGGACGAGCACTCCGTGCTGG
>JANMWG010000230.1:0-5050 GCA_031393885.1 Betaproteobacteria bacterium
CACGCGCTATGCGCTGGAGCGCCTGCTGCATCGGCTGAGCCTCTCCCCGCACCGCGAGCGCTTCGTGCTGAAGGGTGCGATGCTGCTGGCCACCTGGTTCGACGAGCCACACCGCGCGACGCGCGATGTGGACCTGCTTGGTTTCGGGGACGCGGCGGAGGATGCGCTGCTCGGTACGTTCCGAGAAATCATGGCGGTCGAGGTTGACGACGGCGTGAGCTTCGACCTGAAGGGCCTGCGGATCGAGGCCATCCGGGAAGAGGTCGAGTACGGTGGATCGCGCCTTCGCACCACGGCGGCGCTCGCCGGCGCGCGCATTCCGATAACCGTGGATATCGGCTTCGGCGATGCCGTCGAGCCCGGTGTCGACGACATCGATCTGCCGGTACTGCTCGACATGCCGTCGCCTCACCTGCGCGCCTATTCGCCCGAAACCGTCATCGCCGAGAAGTTTCATGCGATGGTGGCCCTGGGTCGGGCCAACAGCCGCATGAAGGACTACTACGATGTGTGGATGCTGACGAGAGCATTCGAACTCGAACCGGAGCGGCTGCGTCGGGCCATCGTGGCCACCTTTGCCCGCCGAAACACGGGGATCCCGCCGGAGGTTCCTGATGGGCTGAGCGACGCCTTTGCAACCGATCCTGGGAAGCAGCGGCAGTGGGATGCCTTTGCTCGAAATCTCTCTGGTTCGGTCCCTGAGTTTTGTCTCGTCGTGAGCGAGCTTCGCCAGAGACTGGCCGCCTTCCTGGCGACGAACTGACCCGGCTCGTTGATCAACCGCCGCCATGTATTGGACAATGGGGCCACGATGGCAACCGCTGAGCAACTCAAGGCGCTACTACGCTCCCACGCGGAGGGTGATGATCGCCACTTCTTCGCCGTGGCGATGCAGATGGCCGCCCACGAGGCCAAGCAGGGGCACGGGCGCCTCGCGGAAGAGTTGCGCGAGCTGATCGATGCGGCCAAGGCCCGCCGGCCCGCCAACGGCTCGGCCACGCCGATTCCGCTGACCCGACCCAAGGGCGAGCTGGCCGGTTTGTTGAGCGTGTCGTACCCGACCCATCGGCTGGCTCAAATGGTGTTGTCACCCGCCATTGCCAGGAGTCTGCAGCGCGTCCTCAAGGAGCAGCGCCACATCGGCAAGCTGCAGGGGCACGGGCTTCATCCACGACGCAAGCTCTTGCTCGTTGGCCCCTCGGGTACTGGCAAGACCATGACCGCAGCCGCGCTCGCTGGCGAACTGGGCATCGCGCTGTTCGTCGTGCGCCTGGACGCGCTGATCACCAAGTTTATGGGCGAGACTGCAGCCAAACTGCGCCAGGTCTTCGACGCCGTGAAGCTGACGCGCGGCGTGTACTTCTTCGACGAATTCGACGCCATCGGCGGCCACCGCGGCCTGACCAACGACGTTGGCGAGATCCGCCGAGTCCTCAACAGCTTCCTGCTGATGATCGAGCAGGACGATTCCAACAGCGTGATCGTGGCCGCTACCAATCACCCGGAGATTCTGGACCAGGCGCTGTTTCGGCGATTCGATGATGTCATCGAGTACCACGTGCCATCGAGTGACGAGATCCGCGAACTGTTCCGGGCGCGCTTGGGTAAGTACCTTCGCCCGGCCAGGCGAACCGACGAGTTGGTGAGCGCGGCCGCAGGCCTGAGCCACGCCGAGATCACACGCGCGATCAACGACTGCATCAAGGATGCGGTGATGGCTGACGAAGAAACCGTAGCGCCTGAGGTGCTGATCGAATTGCTCGCCCAACACCAGCAGGTCAGGCAGCGCACGCCCAGCGCCAACCAGCCGTAACCGGCGCCCGACCTTCGCATGCCCGATCAATCACCGCGGCCACATCTGCTCCTGGGCAACACCCGCACCACCGAAGCCTTCACGTCCCCGTCTGCCGGCGGCGGCACCAAAGCAGCAGTTCCGGCGCAGGACCGGGCGCAGCATGCCGCCGCGTTGAGGGCGCAGTTTGTGCAGGTGGCGCAGGCCCAGGACACGCGAGTGGCCGAGCAGCGGCAGGTCAACGTGCAAACCGCAATCGGCGTGCAGATCGAGTTCGAGAGCATGCACGGCGTCGAGCTGGCCGCCGAGAGCCTGGCGCGAGATCGAAGTGGCATCGAGCTGATGAACGTGCGCGCCGCCGGTGGCCAGGTGCTGGCCACGGTCTTCGTGCCGGCGGGCAAGCTGACTCACTTCGAACGCCTGCTCGAGGACTATGTCGCCGAACGCAAGGACAGCCGTGGCCATCCGCGTGACAACCAACGACTGGTCGATGCCGTGCGCGCTGTACGGGTGGCCACCTTCGATTCCATCTGGACCGACGATCCAGCGGTTCTGCCGGCACAGGTCGCGACGGCGATCTGGTGGGAAGCCTGGCTGCCGGCCGGCGCACACCGCCAGCAAGCCATTGACGACTTTCGGCGCTTGGCCGAACTTGCGGGCATGCAGACCCGCGAACGCACCTTGCACTTCCCCGAACGCTCGATAGTCCTGCTGCACGGCTCGCGCGCGCAGCTTCTCCAGGCGCCGCTCGTCCTGAACGCCATCGCCGAGTTGCGTCGCGCAAAGGACACTGCGGATTTCTTCGATGCGATGGCCACCGATGAACAGCAGGAGTGGGCGGACGAGCTGGCTGATCGCGTCGTCGATGCCGCGCAAGACGGCGACTGCCCCTATGTCACGCTGATGGATACCGGCGTGAACAACGCCCACCCACTGCTGGCAACCTTCGTCGCTGACGCGGATCTGCACACGCTTGAGCCGGCTTGGCAGGTCGATGATCACAACGGGCATGGCACCGAGCTTGCCGGCTTGGCGCTGTTCGGTGATCTGACCCCGGCCCTCGCAGACGACAGCGACTTGCTCGTCGGGCACCGCCTCGAGTCGGTGAAGATCCTAGAGCAACCTGGCGGAAACCAGGGCGAGTCGTACGGCGACTTGACCAGCGAGGCCGTGGCGCGTGTCGAGGTCACCGCGATTGATCGGCGTCGCGTCTTCAGCATGTCCGTGACGGCCACGGACGGGCGTGACCGCGGACGTCCCTCTTCGTGGTCGTCGACGATCGATCACCTGGCGGCCGACTTCGACGACGAGGGCGCAGCCCCGCGGCTGTTCCTGCTGTCGGCGGGCAATACACCGGACAACCAGGCCTGGGCCGACTACCCCGCCAGCCTGGCCACCAACAGCGCGCACGATCCGGCGCAGGCCTGGAACGCAATCACGGTCGGTGCGTATTCGCAGCTCACCAACATCACCGAACCCGACACCGAAGACTTCGAGCCGGTGGCCCCGGTCGATGGCTTGAGCCCCTTCACGACGACCTCGGCCACTTGGGCCAGGGACTGGCCCTTCAAGCCCGACATCGTGATGGAGGGTGGCAACGCGGCCATCGACTCAGGCGGGTTTGCATGCACGATGCCGAGCCTGTCGCTGTTGACCACGGATCATGAGCCGCAGGTCAGGAGTTTCACGACCTCGCGCGCCACCAGTGCCGCCACCGCGCTGGCCTCCAAGTTGGCTGCGGAGATCTGGGCCGCCTATCCGACGCTTTGGCCGGAGACGGTGCGCGGCCTCTTGGCCCACTCGGCCCGTTGGACGCAGCGCATGCTCGATGACTACCTCGGCTCGCAGAAGACACGCGACAGTCTGACCCGTCTGTTGCGGCATTGCGGCTACGGCGTGCCGGACGCCGGCCGCGCGCTCGCGAGCGCGTCGAATTCGCTGACGCTGATGGTGCAGGACCAACTGCAGCCCTACGAACGAACCGCCAAGGGGATCAAGACCCGGGACATGCACATGCACGCGTTGCCCTGGCCCATTGAGGTGCTCGAAGGCCTCGGCGAAACACCCGTGACGCTGCGGGTCACGTTGTCGTACTTCATCGAGCCCAACCCGGGCGAGCGTGGGCTGGCCGACAAGTACGCATATCAATCTCACGCACTGCGCTTTGCAGTGCGCCGGCCGCTGGAAAACGAGGCCGCTTTCAGGGCGCGCATCAATGCCCGCGCGCGAGACGAAGAGGCGGGTCTTCCGGCACAGGGCACCGGGGACCCCCAGTGGTTCGTCGGCGATCGCTTGCGGCGCCGCGGATCGTTGCTGAGCGACACCTGGAGCGGCTCTGCCGCCGAGCTCGCGCAACGCGGGCAGATCGCGATCTATCCAGCGATGGGCTGGTGGCGCAACCGCCCCGCGCTTGGCCGTGCCGAGCGATCGGCGCGCTATGCGCTGCTCGTATCGATCGAGGCGCCGGGTGTGGAGGCCGACCTCTATGCGGCTGTGCAGCTCAAGGTCGAGGCGGCACAGGCCATCCAGATTTCTGTCTGAGTACCGCATGCACCCGAACGCCCGCTACAGGCTGCACTCGCCCGTCGGAGAAGGACCGTGAGCGACTATTTCAGCGATCGAGAGCTTGGGGCACCACCGAGAAACGAGACCGAGCTGAGTCCAACGGTTTGGGCTGGCATCGTCGCGCTCGTCAGCGCCATGACCAATAGCGCTGCCTTCGGGGCCAAGTACCCGGAGCGCTGCCCTGATGGGCAGGCCGTGTGCGGCGGTGACGCCGACAATGTGGGCGCGGCCGTACGAGCCCACATGCCCGGGCTGTCGTGGTCGCTCGAACTTTCGCGGCTAGACGATACGGTATTGATCGCCGGGTACCAGCCCTACGCGCCGCCGACATTGACCACCCTCGATTTCGTGGAATTCGTCTGGCAGCATGTTGCCAAGCCGGTCGTCGGCTGGCACCACGAGTTCTATCGACACCATCACTTGACGTTCGATGTCGATGCCGGCCGCGACGAGTTCCGTGAACAGATGAACACGCTCTTCGCACGCAACGGCCTGGCCTACGAGATTGCGGTCGACGGCCGCATTCATCGTCTGCTGCCGGCCGTGCTTGGTAACGCCATGCGAGGGCCGATGCAGCCGACCGGCGACGGTCTGCTCGATGTCATGCTCGAAGAGGCCAGGATCAAGTTCTCGCATGCCGATCCACTAGTTCGGCGCGAGGCGCTGGAACGTCTGTGGGACTGCTTCGAACGC
>JANMWG010000253.1:0-39446 GCA_031393885.1 Betaproteobacteria bacterium
CGGGGCGGAGACACGCTCTACACGGCGCACATGCGCTTTACCCGCTGCATGGAGCAGGTGCGTGCCCAGCCATTCGCGATCGGCGGCGAAGACTTCAACAACCTCGAGTACTTCCACGCGTATCTGAGCAACGGCCTGCCATTGCAGGCGTCGGTGTATCGGCGTTGAAGTGACGTTTCCCCCCAAGCTCACGTTGTTCGCTACCCCCCCAAGGGGGGCAGGCACCCTTGGGTGCGGCCCGGCGGCCGCCTAGTCATGCTCGAATGGCTGCGACGGACGGTGGGCTGGTCGGACGGCGAAGCTCAGGCGCGACTGGCTCAGGCCACGCGGGCCATCGGGAGTGACGACGACGCCGAAGCCATCCGCCTGCTCGACTCGCTGATTGCGGCGCGCCCGGGCGACGCGCAAGCGCTGCGCCTTCGCGCGATCGTGGCGTGTCGTTCCAGCCGTTTCGATGATGCTTCACTTCTGCTGGAACGTGCCGTCGCCGCCGATCCGGAAGAGGTGGAAGCGTGGCTGACGCTCGCTGAAGTACGAATCGAGTTGAACGCGTTCGATGCGGCCGTTGGCGCATTGCGCGCAGCTCTTGCCATTGCACCCGCACGTGACGATGCCCAACGACGGCTGCTGTTCGCGCTGGATGCCGCCGGGCAAGCCGACGCCTCTGCCGAGTACTACCAGTTGCTGCGGCTGCTGGATTGGCGCATCGATCCGGACCACAATCCGGTGGCGGCGCTGCATGCCCAGGCCCGACTCGTCGATGCCGAAGCGTTTCTCGAAGGCCTGGCCCGGCGCTCCCCCGCGAATGCGCAGGCGCACTGGTACCTGGGCATCACCCGGCAGGCACGCGGTCAGCTCGATGCCGCCATCGTCTGTTACCACGAAGCGGTCCGCCTCGATCCGTCGAACCCCCATGCCGAAGCCAGGCTCGCCTTCGCCCTGGATTCAATCGGTGATGTCGATGCGTCGCTTGCTCACTACCACCGTGCCGCCGAACTGCAGCCGACCAGTTCGCAGGCATGGTCCGACTATCTGGCGGCGCGTATCTACACCGGCCCGCATCCACAGGCTGACTCGGAAGCAGCCTGCCGCCACTACGACGAGCATTTCGGCCGCCCTGCGGCCGCCGTGAACGCGCGGCCGACCGCGCTTGATCCACGGCGTCGCTTGCGCGTCGGCTACGTATCCAACGATTTCTGCGAACACTCGATCGCGAGTTTCCTGCCGCCGGTGCTCGAGCACCACGATCGCGCCAACATCGAAGTCTTCTGCTATGACCGCACCGCCGCTCGCGATCGCATGTCGCAGCGGTACCGTGAACTTTCGGAACACTGGCGCGACGTGCTGGGGCTTGATGCCGACCGGATCGCCGACCAGGTGAAAGCCGATGGCATCGACGTGCTGGTCGACCTGAAAGGGCACTTCGAGGACAACCATCTACCACTGTTCGCCCGGCGGGCGGCGCCGGTGCAACTGACCTGGCTCGGCTACCCGGACAGCACCGGCCTGACAGCGATGGACGGCTGGATCACCGATGAACACATCGCTGCCGACCTGGGCACGCAATTCGCCACCGAGACGCTGCTGCCGCTTGCCGGGTTCTTCATGGCTTTCCGCCCCCGCGACGGCGACATAGACCCCGGCCCGCTCCCCGCCCTGGCGCGCGGTCACGTCACCTTCGGCTGCTTCAACCAGTATTCGAAGGTGAGTCCGGCGATGCGTACCGCGATGCTGGACATCCTCGATGCCAGCCCCGGATCGAGACTGCTGATGACGGCAATTTCACGCGGGGCCGCGCGTGAGGGGTTTGCCGGGCTCGCCCGTGCCCGTGGCATCGACACCGCCCGCATCGATTTCCGCAGCCGGTCGACCCATACCGACTTTCTGGCATGGCATCGCGAGGTCGACGTGGCACTCGACAGCTTCCCGTACAACGGCACCACGACATCGTTGTACTCGCTCTGGATGGGCGTGCCGATGGTGGCGCTCGCCGGCACGACGCACGTGTCGCGGGTGGGCATGAGCATCCTGTCGAACCTCGGTCTCGAACGGTGGATCGCCACGGACCCAGGCACCTATGTGCAGATAGCCACGACCGCCGCCGCCGACCTGCCTGCGCTTTCTGAACTCAGAATGGCACTTAGAGCCAACCTGCGGCGTTCGCCGATCATGGACGAGGCAGGCGTCACGCAGCGCCTGGAGGCCGCGTTCCGTCTGGCGTGCGCGCGCAAGGTCCCGACGGGGTGAGCAGCCGGGCAGATTCAGCTACTTCCTGGCGAGCCTGACCACCAGGCCCCTGGTCACGGTTTCGATGAACTTGTCGGTGTATCCGAGTTCCTTGAGCTGCCACTTGAAGGTGGTGCCGAGCTTTGCCTTGCGATACACGCCGAGGCGGTTTTCCTGGTGGAACCGCAACGCGCGGGCATACAGACCCTCGGTGACCACCGCAAGCTGGTTGGCCGCGCCCTTGTCGGTGCGCGCTTCGCTCGCAGGAGGAAAGCGGCGCCCGAGGTCGGAGGCCAGACCGCGGGCGAAGTCATCGACTTTTCGGGTGTCGAAGAAAGCGAACATGTGTGAAACTCCGAGTGAAATTCAAGACTGGTTTCAGTGCTCACCAGTATCATCGCGCCACGTGAACATAGCGTCGACTGTGCATGGGTGTTACGTCGTCGATCAAAGCCCAAGGAGCGCCAGAAACGCCGCCTGCAAACCGGCAACCCGGGACCAGAATCGATCCGATAGCCTGCATCTCCGGCAGACGACAACACCCGAAATCAGATTCATGCCCGACACTGATTTAGCAATACGCGCGCCACTTTCGGCGCGGCCTCGTGTATCGCCGGGCGGCATGTCGGCTCGGCAACACGGACCAGCAGACCCCGGCGTAACTTCACTGACACAACAGGGACACTGTTCATGCTCCGATGGCTTAGAAGCGCAACATCGAAAACGGCATCGGCGGATCGTCTCGTGTCTGAAGGTTCGGCCGCCGGGGCCGCTGGGGACATTACCGGCGCGATTGCCGCATTCGGAGCGGCCCTTCGGTTCGATCCGGACCATGTTGACGCTCTCCGGATGCTTGGTCTCATCGAAGCCAATGCCGGACGATCCCAATCGGGGCTGACGAAGCTAGAAAAAGCTTGCCTGCTGCAATCGCGGTCCGGCGCCAACCACTATGCCAGACATCAGGCACTCCTCGGGATGAATCAGACCGACGCTGCTGTCGATGCCCTGATACTGGCCGCAGCCTGCTCCGACGCGGAACCTGACTGGCAGATCGAACTAGGGCTCATGCAGGAGCGAATGGGGCGCGCGGCTGACGCCTTGTCAACGTGGCGAAGTACGGTTGCGGGATTTCCGGACCAAGCCGTGGCCTGGTGGAATCTTGCACGAGCGCTAGAGGCTGCCGACCAGAACGAAGAGCAGGTGACTGCGTTATTGGCACTCGACCGCGCCGCTCACGGTTCTGCAGAAAGCGCCTTCGCCCTGGCGTTGTTCCTGCAGACGGAAGGGCCCGCCGACCGCGCCGAAGAGTTCTACGCCATTGCACTGGAACAAGACCCAGAGCATCGGTCAGCTCGGCTGAATCTCGGGGCCGTACGCCTCCAACGGGGAGATACAGACGGCGCCACGGCGGTCTTCGTACAGGTGATAGACCGTTATCCCGACTGGACCGAAGGCTGGCTCGCACTTGGCAGCGCACGGAGAATCGCCGGCCAGTTGGCAGATGCGGAGCGCGCTCACGCGCACGCACTATCGATCGATCCGCAGTCGTTTTCGGCCCGCGTCCAGTACGCTATCACGCTCGAACAGAACCAGAAGTTTCCTGAAGCCGAAGAGCAGTTGCACGCAGCCATAAGCCAGCACCCGAACGTCGGGGAGCCCCATTTCATCCTCGGCAACGTATTGCGGGCAAGACGGCTCTACGACGAAGCGGAAGCCGCATATTGGCGAGCCGTTGAACTCGGTGGCACAAAGGGCAACACTGAAGCGTTGCTCAATCTTTCGAGCATGCTTCATCATCAGGGCCGGTTCGTAGAGGGCGCACATGTCTTGGAAGAACTCCTTCGGCTCCAACCCGACTTTCCTGAGGCACTGGGCAATCTCGGCGTGGTGTATCGCGAGCTGCGCCGAACCCACGATGCGGAGCGATACCTCAAACGGGCTCTCGAACTCAAGCCCGACATGGTGGGGCCTCACGTCAATCTCTCGAATCTCTATGGCTCATCGGGCCGCAACACTGAAGCCGAAATGTCGGCTCGGGCAGCACTCGAGATAGAGCCCGACAATACCGATGCGCTTCTGAATCTCGGCAATGCGCTTCAGGCTCGGGGGCGAATCCGAGAGTTCGTCGAGATCACGCGGCGCGTTCTGCAGATCAATCCCAAGCTGGCCGTAGCCTGGAGCAACCTGCTTTTAAGTCTCAACTACAGCGAGGAAACCACGCCGGCCCAACTGCTTGAACTCCAGCGCGAGTTTGCCAAACAATTCGACCCCGGTTTGGAATCAAGGCGCCGTTTCACGCGCCCGCGCGAGAGACGCAAGCGCAAGCTGAGGATCGGCTATGTATCGCCTGATTTTCGTCGCCATGTGGTGGCTTTTTTCATCGAACCGGTCCTGCAGCAACACGACCGGAACCTCTTCGACGTGTACTGCTACTTCACCAGTACCGAGACGGACGCCACGACGCGGCGCATTCGCGATCTGTCGGATGTCTGGCGGGAAGTAGGGCATGTTT
The DNA here is from genome assembly GCA_031393885.1 of Betaproteobacteria bacterium. Classification (GTDB taxonomy): domain Bacteria; phylum Pseudomonadota; class Gammaproteobacteria; order Burkholderiales. Next base: position 4,739 of record JANMWG010000253.1, read on the forward strand.
CTTTCGAGGAAGCCGAGCGCGTCATGCTGGCAGATGAGTTGGATGTCGTGATCGACCTTGCAGGTCATACCGCCAGAAATCTGTTGCCCGTATTGGCGCGACGGGTGGCGCCCGTCCAGGTCACGTGGTTAGGCTATCCGAGTGGCACCGGGGTCGCGAGCATGGACTGGCGGATAACCGATCAGTGGGCGGATCCTGCGCCCGACGCCGACTCGCAATATGTCGAACGCCTCTACCGGCTACCAGAGGTGTTCCTCGCCTTTAAGCCAGACGCCGAGTGGCCATCGGTAAGCGTTGAGTCACTTGGCGAGGCAAAGGGTCACGTGACCTTCGGTAGTTTCAACAATTTCGTGAAGATCACCGACGTCGCGATCAGGCTATGGGCCGCGATCTTGGCTGCAGTGCCCGGCGCACGACTCGCGATCAAGACGCTTGCGCTGCGCGATGAGGTGCTGCGGCAAGACACGCTGACAAGATTCGAAGCGTTGGGTATCGACATTTCGCGCCTCGATCTGCTGGGGCCGACCGATTCGCACCGCGATCACCTGATAACTTATTCCGACATCGACATCGCTCTCGACACGTTTCCGTATCACGGTACCACCACCACCTGCGAGGCGCTTTGGATGGGCGTACCGGTAATCACCCTGGCCGGAGACCGTCACGCCGCCCGCGTCGGCGTGTCACTGTTGACGGCGATCGGCTGCGAGGAGCTGATCGCGTACTCGCCGGATGAGTATGTCGCCATCGCCGTGGCCCTTGCGCACGATCCCGAGCGGATAGCGCTGCTGCGCCGGACTCTGCGGCAAAAGCTGGCAGGTTCCCCGCTGGGCAATGTGGGTCGGCTGACCCGACAGATCGAAGCAGCCTACCTCGACATGCATGCGCAGTGGTTGGCCGGTTTCTGACCGATAGTCGTTTCATCGTCCAGCGCATCACCGTTGGCATGAGACCGCCTCCCCCTACATCGACCGCTGCGATATACCCATCCTGACGATCGAGGGCGCGCATTTCAGGATCGCTGCTCAGTGGTCACTCGCCTTGCCACTACACTTTGGAGCCTGGAGTACAGGCGGGCCGTCGCTTATCGCGGCTTCATGGCTTCGAGGTTGCAACTGATCGGGATACCAGCGAACTTCAGCAGGCTGGTGTCGGCAAAGAAACCGAAATCATCGACCCGTCGAATCTGCGTGAACCCGGCCCGAAGCAGGTACCGGCTTAGAAACTCTTCGTTCAATCCGACCTGGTGATAGTCGTATTGGTCGACATGGCCTCCGAACATCATTCTCATGATCAGCCAGCGATCATCGATGGTCAGAGACTCACGCAACAAGAACAATTCAGCCAAGGTATTCAAATCTGGAACACTGACATTCAGCATTCCACCAGGGACGAGGACGCGAGACCACTCTCGAAGAACCTCAGAAATCTCATCTCGATAGTCGAAATGCTCCACCACGTGCGAGGCGTACACCACGTCGAACGAATTCTCCGCAAAGCGTGACAGATCTTTTGCATTGCCCACATGATCGACTTCAGGCCGTTCGAGCGCATCCAGTACTTCCCACCCTTCCGATCTTTCCTTCCCGCCGATATGCAGCCTGCGCATGTGGTCGCGTCCCGAGAAATGCCGCCCCTTGGCGGCGAACGAACTGGAAAACGACAAAGGGGCTCGAAAGCCCCTCGTCGTCCAAACCTGAAGATCCGGCTGCCGGTTAGCTCTTCGGGAGATACTTCGAAGGAATACCACCGGTGATTGTCCAACGGTTGCCGGCAGTGTCACAAGCGGACGTCCAGACGATGTTGGAACCATCTACCGCAGTGCTGATAGCTCTCACCACGACAGTCACCACCCCGGAACTAACACTCGGTGTGGTGAGTATGACGCTGGTTACGTATTTTCCGGTGATCGTGGCCGCAATGCCGGCCGATGCGTTGTCGGTCACACCGCCGACGGTGGTGGCGGCCAGTGTCCCCTCTGAACAAGCCTGAGAAACTGCCAGACGGGCCGGATCCGACAGGCTGACAGCCTCCTGGATCTTGGCGCGGATGGTGTAGTCCTGATAGGCCGGCAGCGCGACCGCCGCCAGGATGCCGATGATCGCGACCACGATCATCAGTTCGATAAGGGTGAAACCTTGCTGGATACGTTTCATGTGGAGCTCCTGATGTAATGGGCGGTGATGAACGTGAAACACGAACGGGCACTGTGCGGCGGGAGTAAAGGCAAACCGTATGCCAGTGAGGCCCGCGCCACCCCCAAAAACTGCCCGGATGCGTCAGGTGCGGCGCATGGGTCGAAACATGGGTGTTGGAACAACTCGAAAAAGTTTGCGCGAGTTTTTCCGATCGATCGTATAGCGAAAAAATACTGACGAAACGATAGATTTCAAACGGAATACCGTCGACGAACGCAATGAACAATTAATGCCTCATCGGTGTGATCGGCAGTTCCTGACGTTTTCTGTCAGTCGCCGGCGTACCCCGGAATAGACGAGACATCAACGTCGTCGATCTGCTCGCGATCGAGAAACCGCTCGGCATATCGCAGGTAGACGCGTTGCCTGACAAAGATGTCGAACAAGTCGGGGTCGACATGGCCGTTGAGCCGGAACCTGCCGAGGATGTGCAGCGATTCGGTCAGGGTCTTGCCCTTCTTGTAGGGTCGATCCTTGGCAGTGAGCGCCTCGAAGATGTCGGCAATGCCCATGACCCGCGCCTGCACCGACATCTGGTCGCGTGTGAGCCCGCGCGGATAGCCCTTGCCGTCCATGCGCTCGTGGTGACCCCCGGCGAACTCGGGCACGTGGCGCAGATGCCGCGGCCACGGCAGTGCCTCCAGCATCTTGATGGTCACGTCGATGTGGTGGTTGATGATCTGTCGCTCGCCGCTGGTCAGGGTGCCGGCCCGGATGGTGAGGTTCTCGATCTCTTCTGCGGTGAGAAAGTCGGCCAGTTCGCCGTCGACGTTGCGCCAGCGATATTTGACGGCGATGTCGCGCACCCGGTCCTGGTCGCCGGGAGGCATTGCCTCCGAGCCCACATTGCACTGACGCACGAACGCACGGTCGCCATCGATCTCGGCGAGGCGCGTGCGCAGCGTTTCAGTCAGCGTGGCAGTCTGGCTACCAGGCGGCAACGCGGCGATGTGCCGCAGCATCTCGATCTCGGCATCGCGCCTCACCACCTCGAACCGGGTATCGACCAGGTGGATGCGGTCGGTGATGGTTTGCAGCTTGGTCGCCTTGTCGACCACATGCACCGGCGTGGTGACCTTGCCGCAGTCGTGGAGCAGGCCCGCGATCTTGAGTTCGTAGCGTTCGTTGTCGCTCATACGCCAGTCGGCGAGCGGCCCGGAACGGATCTCGTGCGTCGCCTCGGCCAGCAGCATCGTCAACACCGGCACGCGGTTGCAATGCCCGCCCGTGTAGGGCGACTTGTCGTCGATGGCCTCGTTGATGAGGTTGATGAACGATTCGAAGAGCTGTTCGAGCTGCACGATCAGCAGGCGATTGGTCAGGGCAACCGCGGCCTGCGAGGCCAGCGATTCGGCCAAGCGCTGGTCGGCCTCGTTGAAGGCGACGATCCCGCCGCTTTCCCGGTCGATGGAATTGATCAGTTGCAGGACGCCGATGATCTCGCCTTCGTGGTTCTTCATCGGCACCGTGAGGAACGACTTCGAGCGATAGCCGGTGCGGCTGTCGAACGCCTTGGTTCCCGAGAAATCGAATCCGTCGGCCTCGTAGGCATCGGCGATGTTGACGGTGCGGTCGTGCAGGACGGCATAGGCAGCCACCATCGACGTGTTGTCTTTGCCATGGGCGTCATGCAACGAAACCGGGTCGAACGGCACTTTTACGCCAGTGGTGCCCCCCATGGCGATGCCGAGTGAGGCCGTGCGAATGATCTCGAAATGCAACCGATCCCGGTCTTCGGGATGGCGACGGTAGAGAGTACCGCCATCGGCATTGGTGATCTTCTTGGCGGCGACGAGGATGGCTTCGAGCAGGCGGTCGAGATCCTTTTCCTTCGACAGCGCGATGCCGACCTCGTTGAGTTCTTCGAGCCGGCGGAACAGATCGACGGCGGGTGATGCCTGAATCCGGTGCGCCGACGGGTCGAGGGTGGTCATCGGATCGGCATTCGGCCGCGGGCCGGTCGGTTCACTTGATGCAGACTGCGCGGACCTGCTTCATGTCGGTGATGCCCTGGAGCACTTTCTCGATGCCATCCTGCTTGAGGGTACGCATGCCCTCGGCAAGCGCCGTGGCAACGATCTCGGCGACGCGTGCGTGCTCCTGGATGTGCTTCTTGACCGTGTCGGAGCCGACCAGCAGTTCGTGCAGGCCGACGCGCCCCTTGTAACCGGTGCCGTTGCAAACCTCGCACCCGACCGGCGAATAGACCGTGATCTGACCCTTCTCGTTGCCGAAGGTCTGCACCCACTCGCGATAGATGCCTTCGTAGGCGGTTTTCGGGTCCTTTTTCCACTGCTCGGTATTGCGCAACTCCGAGCAGTATTCGTCGAGCATGCCCTTCAATTCTTCGCTGCTGGGCACGTGCGGCGTCTTGCACTTGGCGCACAGGCGTTTGGCCAGACGCTGCGCCAGCACGCCCAGCAGGGCATCGGCGAAGTTGAACGGGTCCATGCCCATGTCGAGCAGGCGGATGACCGACTCGGGCGCGCTGTTGGTGTGCAGGGTCGCGAACACCAGGTGGCCGGTGAGCGAGGCTTCGATGCCGATCGCGGTGGTTTCCTTGTCGCGCATTTCGCCGACCATGATGATGTCGGGATCGGCGCGCAGGAAGGCGCGCATCGCCGTGGCGAAGTTGAGCCCCGCCTTCGGATTCATCTGGACCTGGCGCAAGCCCTTCTGGGTGATTTCCACCGGGTCTTCGGCGGTCCAGATCTTGGTTTCGGGCGTGTTGAGGTAGCCCAGCACCGAGTGCAGGGTCGTGGTCTTGCCGGAGCCGGTCGGGCCACACACGAAGAACAGGCCGTAGGGCTTGGTGACGGTGTCCTTGACGTTCTTGAAGTTGCGCGCCGACAGGCCCAGCTTCTCGAGCGGAATCGGCTCGCCGGCCGCGAGGATCCGCATCACGATGTCTTCGACGCCGCCGGCGGAGGGCACGGTCGCGACCCGCAGCTCGATGTCGAGCGGGCCGAACTTGCGGAACTTGATCTTGCCGTCCTGCGGCTTGCGCTTCTCGGAGATGTCGAGATCGCACATGATCTTCAGCCGCGCGATCAGCGCGTTGCGGTACGACGCCGGCACCGAAATGTAGTGTGTCAGCGTGCCGTCCTTGCGGAAGCGCACCTCGGTCTTGGCCTTGCCGGGAAACGGCTCGATGTGGATGTCGGAGGCGCCCTGGTGATAGGCGTCGACGATGATCTTGTTGACCAGCTTGACCAGTTCGTTGTCCTGCGCCAGCGAAACGTCGTCGTTGGTGGCGGTCGCACCCTCGTCGGTTTCGTCGTCGAGCTTGCCGAGCAGCTCGCCGATGTCGGCGCTGTCCATGAGATCGACGCCGTTGCCGCCGAAGAACTGGTCGAGCGTGGCGCGAAACTCGCGCAGCGGGCACACCCGGAATTGCACCTTCGAGCGCGGAAACACGTTGGAGACGACGCGCGAGGCGCGCAACCGTTCCGGATCGGTGGTGACCACCAGGATGCCGTCCTTGTTCTCCTCCAGCGGCACCCAGCCGTTGCTCTCGACGAACTCGCGTTTCAGGTTCTTGAGCAGGTCCATCGGCTTGATCCGGTCGAGGCGGAACGGCTCGTACGGAACGCCGAAGAAGCTCGCCAGCGCCTCGCCGATGGCCTGCGGCTTGACCTGGAATTCGTCGGTCAGGACCTCCTCGATGTCCAGGCCCTTGCGCCGCGCCGAGCGCGTCGCAAGCTCCATTTCCTCGCCCGACAGCACCGCGTTGGCAACCAGCCCGTCGTATTTGCCCTTGACCGCGTTCGGTGCCCGCTGGCGCTGCTTGAGCGCGATCGAGAGCGTTTCGCAAAGATGCGTGATGCCTTCCTCGGCCAGGGTGCCGAAGGCCTCATCCACATGGTTGTTGATGAGCTGGATGACGCCGACGAGCTCGTTGGTGCCCACTTCCATGACCGGGGTGACCAGCATCTGCTTGGTGCGGTAGCCGGTGCGCTTGTCGACCTCTTTCAGGAAGCGCAGTTGCGGGCTCAGGCGCTTGAGTTCGTTCTCGTCGTAGACATCGCTGATGTTGACGAGCTTGCGCGTGAGCGCCACGTAGCCCGCGATCGACTGCTCGTTCAGCGGCAGCTTGAGGTCCTTGAACGAAGCGAGGCCGGTCTTGACCTTGGAGACGATCGACTGCTTGTCTTCGGCAAGGGCGTAGATGGTGAGTCGATCGGCGTCGAACAGCGAGCAGATGTCCTGCGAGAGCTCGAGCATCAGCTCGTCGATGTTGGCGGTCGCGTGGATCTTGTTCGTGACCGCCTGCAGCTTGCGCTGGAATTCCAGCTTGCTGCTCATCTCGGCCAGATTCTGGCTCGACTGCGGCTTCGACTCGATCACGGAACTCATGGCTTCATCCTTGGCGAATACCCGGCCCCCGGACCACCCCGGCAGCCCTTGCCGTCACCGCGGCGCGACTCTGGCCTCATGATTCTAAACCCCACCCGGGGTGGGCATTGCCTGAACAGGAGGGTGTTTCAGAACTTGAATACATGACCGTTGGCGAGCATGCGTGGCTGGTATTGGCCGGCGCACTCCTCGACCTCCGCCATGGTGAGGGCACCCTCCCCGGGCTTGAGGTGGGTCACGAACACCCGCACCCGCTGGGTAAGCTTGCCCAGCTCGATCGCCAACCCGTCGGGCCACAGGTGCTTGGAGGCGAGCGACAACTCGCGTTCCGAGTTGCCGAACGCGGTTTCGATGATGAGGTAGCGCAGGTTCCGGATCTTGTTCACTTCGACCCACAGCGCGTCGCAGGTGCAGGTATCGCCGGTGAAAACCAGGCTGGCGTCACCGCTGTCGAGCTGGTAACCGTTGGCCGGCACCGTATGGCAAGCCGGGAGCGCGGTGATGCGGCGCCCCTGCAGATCGATGGTCTCGCCGAGCGCGATCGGCTGGAACCGGAGGAACGGCCGGGTTTCGTTCGGGATCTGGGAGAAGTCGGGCCAGATCAGCCAGTTGAAGATGTGGGCCCGGAGAATGGCCAGGGTTTCGGCGGTCGAATACACCACGATCGGGCGGTCGCGCATGCCCCCGACGGTGTCAACCAGGAACGGCAGCATCGCTATGTGGTCGAGATGGCTGTGGGTCAGGAAGACATGGTCGATCAGCTGGAGCTCGGCCAGGGTCAGATCGCCGACGCCGGTACCGGCGTCGACCAGGACGTCCTGGTCGAGCAGCATCGAGGTGGTGCGCAGATTGCCACCGATGCCGCCGCTGCAACCCAGTACTCGTATCAGCATGGCTATTTGGTGTCGAAGTCGTAGACGCCGTCCCAGCCGGCCGGCGGCGGAATCAGGCGAAAGTGCGCGATGCGCTCCAGATAGGCCTTGTATAGCACTACGCCGGGCTCCATGCGCTGGAGATTGAGCAGTTGCAGCTCGGCCTTGTCCCAATCCTGGGCGCGGTAGAACTTGAGCGCCTGCTGGAACAGCTTGAGGCGGTCGAGCACATCCTTGCCGACATCGCTCTGCATGCCGACCGGTTCGAAGATCGCGACCGGGGCCGCCTTGCCCTTGACCCGCACCCGGTCTAGCTCACGGTAGACGACCTCGGGCACCATCGCCTTGGTGCTCTCTCCCACGATCATGGTCACGCCATAGCGCTTGGTGATGCTTTCCAGCCGCGAGGCGAGGTTCACCGCGTCGCCCATGACGGTATAGGCCATGCGCACCTCGGAGCCCATGTTGCCCACGTTCATGCGCCCGCTGTTGACACCGACCCCGATGCGCAGCGGCGGCCAGCCGCGGGCAATGAACTCGGGTTCCAGCGCCGCGAGCTTCGCCTGCATTTCCATACCTGCCATCACCGCGTGCCGGGCGTGATCCGGATCGTCGATCGGCGCCCCCCAGAAAGCCATGATCGCGTCGCCCATGTACTTGTCGATGGTGCCGCGCTGGCTGTAGATCACCCGCGTCATCGGCGTCAGATAGGCGTTCATGAGCTGCGACAGGGCTTTTGGGTCGAGGCCCTCGGAGATCGTGGTGAAGTTGCGTACATCGGCGAACAGTACCGACAGTTCCCGGTTCTCGCCTTCGAGCGAGTACTGGTCGGGGTTGCGGCTCATCTCCTCGGCGATTTCGGGCGGGACGTACTGGCCGAAGCGATCCGTTATCTTGCGCTTCGCCCGCGTCTCGACGAAGTAGCCATAGGACATGTTGAGGGCGTACAGCGCTGTCGTCAGCAGCAGCGCGGACGCGAGCGGCAGCACCAGATTGCCGTTGCTCCAGACCGCCAGATTGAGGGCGAACACCGCGCCGAGTACCGCCACGGTCGCGACGGTTGCGCGCAGCGGATTCAGGAACGGCAGCCCGATCGCCAGCGACAGGCCGATCAGGGACAAAAGCACCACCTCGGCGCCCAGCACATACGGCGGTTTCTGCTTGATGTTGCCGTCGAGCATGCCGGCGATCAGGTTGGCGTGGATCTCGACCCCGGGGTAGAGCGGAGCCACCGGAGTGGACCGCAGATCCTGCAGGCCGGGGGCGGTGGTGCCGACCAGCACCACCCGATTCTCGAGAATCTCTGGGGCGACGCGGTCACGCAGCACGTCGGCGGCCGACACATAGGGAAAGCTGCGTTCCGGTCCGCGATACGGCACCAGCGCGCGCACCTGCTCGTCCACCGGCACCCGCAGCGGCCCGATCTCGAGCCATTCGAGGCCGGGATATCCCTTGGTGAAGACGCTGTCGGCCGGATATCCCGGTTTGATCGCGGGCGATTGCAGCAACAACCGCGTGACCGCCATCGCCAGCGGCTCGTAGTAGGCACCCTTGTACTCGACCAGCATCGGCACGCTGCGATGCACGCCGTCGACGTCGGTCGCCGGGGTGAAGTGTCCGCCCCCGGCGGCCGCGGCCTGGAGTTCGGGCAGGTTGCCGCCGAAGCCGGGAAAGCTGGTGAAGCGGATGGTGCGGCTGCCGAAGGTTCCGGCCGGGAGCACCGGCTTCGGGATGGCGCCGATCGCGACCCCGTCGGTGCCCTGGGGCACCAGATTGGTGAAGTAGAAACCGAGGATGACCGGCCGGCCCTTCAGTTGCTCGGCCAGCAGCCGGTCGTATTCCAGCCTCGGCGCCAGCGCGTCGATCGCGTTGTGGAACTGCGCATCCCCGCGCAGCTCGCCCTGTTCGAGACCGCGCAGGATGCCCAGGCCCGAACTCTCGTCGCGCTCGGCGAACACCACGTCGAAGCCGAGCACGCTGATGTGATAGCGATCGAACAGCTTCGCCACCAGTTCGGCGACACGGTCGCGGCGCCACGGCCAGCGACCCTCCTCGGCCAAGCTCTTCTCATCGATGTCGACGATCACGATCCGAGGGTCGATGGTGCGCGGCATGGTGAGCAGCAGCCGCGCGTCGTAGGCGAATGCCTCCAGGCGTTCGATGAAGCCGAACCGGGTGATGCCCGCCGCGGGCACCAGGAAGAAGGCCAGAACCACCAGCCCGAGAACGATGCGTGCCGCGTGTTTCTTCAAGAAGCCCCCGCATCGACCTCGATGTGCCCTTGCGGACGAGACCAACCCGACCGAACCACGAGGTGCCCGTCAGCCGCCGCGGCGCGTCAAACTGCCGGCCGGAAAAAGAACTCCATCTTCACGCCGGCGAGTTCGATCACGTCGTGGTCCTTGATCTGATGAGCCTGTCCGTCGAGCGCCCTGCCGTTGAGGATCGGCATCGTGGTGCCTTCGACATGAGTGATGAAATAGCCCAGCGGCCGCTTGGCGATCACGGCAACCTGCACCCCAGGCTTGCCCAATGTGGTGAGTGCCTTCGCGAGCGGCAGCTCCTTGCCGGCGTTCGGCCCGGACAGAATCTGGATCACCCCCTGGGGACCAGCCTGGATCGGGAGCGGAGGAGGTGGTGCCGACGCGGCCGCCATGTTGCGGACGGCATTGATATTGGTATCGGTGAGCCGGACCGCGGGCGGGAGAGTGCCGGCGCTGCCGCCGGTATTGGTATCGCCCATTCTGGCTTCGACCAGCGCACGAGGCGGCGCGCGCAACACCATGGTTTTCTCGAAATCGGCGGCGCTGGTGCCGGCGGTCGACTCGTTGGCGTACTTGAGCTTGTACTTGCCGATCTCGACCGTGTCGCCGCTCTGCAGGAAATGCTTCTTGACCGGTTGCCCGTTGACCAGGGTCCCGTTGGTGCTGCCGAGATCTTCGAGGAACGAGTCGTTGAGGATAGTCACGATCGCGGCATGCTCGCCGCTGACCGCGAGGTTCTCGATCGGGATGTCGTTGTGGGCCTTGCGGCCGATCGTGGTGCGCTCCTTGGTCAGCGTGTATTCCTTGAGGACCACACCATCGAGCGTGAGAGTCAGCTTAGCCATAGCACCATCCCTGTGTTTACTTGAACCACGACAGCACCTTGCCGAGCCAGGTCTCCGCCGCCGGAAAGTCGCGAGTCACTTTCACCAGAATGACGGACACGTTGTCGCGTCCGCCATTGTCGTTTGCCATCTGCACCAGCTGGTTCGCGGCCAGCGGCAGGTTCGCCCCCATGGCGTTGAGGGTGAGTTCGATGTCCTCGTCCTCTACCATGTCGTTCAGCCCGTCGGAGCAGAGCAGGTACAGGTCGCCGGGTCGCGCATCGTAGGTATGGATCTCGGCCTCGACGTCAGCCTCGATACCCAGGGCACGCGTGACCAGATTCTTGTTCTGCGAACGCCGGGCCGCTTCGCGGCTGATCATGCCGGCGTCGATCTGTTCCTGCAGCAGGCTGTGGTCGCGGGTGATCTGCTCCAGCCGCTCGTCGCGCAATCGATACAGGCGCGAGTCGCCGATATGTGCCACCGACAACCGATTGTCGCGGAACAGGGTGACAACCAGGGTGGTGCCCATGCCGGCATACTGCGGCTGGCTGTTCGCCGACTGGTAAATCGACGTGTTCGCCTTCGCGGTGATGCCCTTGAGCAGCCGGATCGCCTGCAAATCGCCATCGGCCTGCTCGAGACCGTGCAAATTGGTGCGGGCGATGGCCTGGCGCATCTCGGAGCTGATCAGCGCCACCGCGATGCCGCTCGCGACTTCGCCGGCGTTGTAGCCCCCCATGCCATCGGCGAGAACGGCGAGACCGATCTCGCCATCGGCCGCGCAGGCGTCTTCGTTGTGGGAGCGGACCATGCCGGTGTGCGTGGCGGTCGAGATTTCCAGGGCCTTGACCAGATTCATGGATTACAGGACGACACCGACTGTTGATGACAATTGTGCCGCGCACTCGCGGATCGCCGCCGCCATCTCGTCGCCGCTGCGGAACCGGTCTTCGACATTCTTGGCCAGGGCCCGATCGATGATGCCGGCCAGACACGGCGGCAGCGCCGGGTTGACGCTGAGGATGTCGATCGGCGGCTCATTGGCGATCTTGTACATGAGCTGCGTCATGGTTTCACCCTGGAACGGGAGGCTACCGCTGGCAAGCTGGTAGAGCGTGACGCCGAGCGAGAACAGGTCGGAAGGGCCATCGATCTTGCGGCCGGCAAGCTGCTCCGGCGACATGAACGAGGGCGTGCCGAGCACCATGCCGGTCTTGGTCTTCGACGAATCGGTGATGCGCGCGATGCCGAAGTCGGTGACTTTCACCGAATCGCTCTCCGGGTCGTACATGATGTTGGCCGGTTTGATGTCGCGGTGCACGACATTCTGCGCATGCGCGTAGTTCAGGGCGTCGGCGACCCGGGCGACGATGCTCATCGTCCGCGGCAGCGGCAACAATCGATCGGCCTTGACGTAGGGGGCGAGGTCCTTGCCCTTGAGAAACTCCATGGCGATGTAGGCGAGATCGTGCTCTTCGCCGGCATCGAAGATGGTGACGATGTTGGGGTGATTCAGGCGCCCGGCGGTTTCGGCCTCGCGGAAGAACCGCTGCTTCACGTCTTCCAGTTCGTCGGGCTCGAATTCCTGCGACAGCGCCATCGTCTTGATCGCCACCACGCGGCCGATCTTGGGATCCTTGCCGAGGTACACCACGCCCATCGCACCCTTGCCGAGTTCCTTCTCGACCTGGTAACGGCCGAGCATGGGCTTCTCGACCATGCCACCCTCGAGAATCATGGTGGATGCGTTGCTCCGGCCGCCGCTGCCGCCGAGAATGACCGTCTCGGACATCTGTTTCGCGCGCGACAGCTTCTGCTCGAGGTCGCGGAACTTCGGATTGTGCCCACCCATGTATTCGTACACGGACTGCGCCTTGTTGAACTGACGCTTGCGCTCGAAGTCGAGGGCAAGGTTGTACAGGTTGTCCATCAGCGAGGCATCGAGCGGACACTTGCGGAACTTGTCGAACGCCATGTCGAGCTGCCCCTGCCCCTGGAACGCGAGGCCGAGCATGCGATTGGATTCGGCGGATTCGAGATCGGACTTCAGCTTGCCACGCTCGGTGACCAGGAAACGCTTGGTGGTGAGCGCCAGATGGCCGATGACGAGCAGCACGACGGGCGCCATCAGTGGGATCCACAGCAACTGGGTGGTCATCAGGGCGAAGTGGGCGCCGATCAGCGCCACCGCCAGCCCCACCGTGATCAGCGCCGCCGACCCCGCCTTGATCCGGGGCAGCAACAGCGCCAGATAGGCCGCGATCAGCAGCATGGCTGCCAGCGAGACATAAGGCGCCCAGGACGGCTGCACGAAGAAATCTTCCTGCAGGATGCTGGACACCGAGTGCGCGAGGATCAGCACCGGCGACATCGCCGCCGCAATCGGCGTAACAGTCGTGGTGCCGAGGCCGGCTGCCGTGGGTCCGATCAGAACGATCTTGTCGCGATACTTGTCGGCTGGAATCTTGCCGCTCAGTACGTCGTAGAAGGAATCCACCTGGAACGCAGGCTTTGCGTCCCGATCGCGGTAGAAGTAGGTGAGCATCTGCAGATTGGCGTCGGTACGGATGGACAGCTTGCCGAGCTTCACGCCTTCGCCGTACCGGACCGTCACGTCCTTCGTCTGCAGGTTCAGGCTGCGCGCCGCGACCATCAACGACAGCGACGGAAACAGCATGTCGTAGTAGCGCACCACCAAGGGCTCGGACCTGACGCCGCCGTCGACGTCGATGCCGGTGTTGAGATGCCCCACGCCGCTGGCGACGTCGCCCAGGGCCGGAATGGGGATCACCGGATTCAGGACGGAGGTCGGGAGATCGCCTCCACCGCCGGTCTGCGCCGCCAGCGGCAGGACGCTGTTCTTCACGTAGGACGGCAACTCGCCATCGGGGTTGCCCAGCGGTTCGCGATCGAACTGCTGAAACACCATCGCCAGCAGGACGTTCTTGGCGGCACCGATGCTCGCGGCAAGCTTGCGGTCGGTGTTCAGGTTCTGTTCGGCTTCACCGAGCGTGACCTCCATTTCGGGCAGCGCCTGCTGCGCGATGGGAGGTGCGGCCTGGAACTGCACGATGAGCTTGTTGATATAGACCAGACCGGGGTCGACCTGCGGCTCGGCGAAGAACACCGTACTGGCGACCGTGCGTGCCTTCGCCTGGGTGAGCAGGTCGATCATCTTCGCGTGCACGTCGCGTGGCCAGGGCCAGCGACCGATGTTGCCGATGCTCTGGTCGTCGATGGCAATCACCGCGACCCGATCGCTCGGCGTCTCGCTGGTGGCGCGCACGCCCATGTCGTAGGCGACCCGTTCGATGCCCTGGATGGCCGATCCGCGCGACACGATGAGCACCGCAAGGGCGATCACCACCGCGACGAACCAGTCCGCTTTCCAGAATCCGAGTTTGCCCATGCCTCGTGCCTGTCTTTACGCCCTCAGTAGCCGCCGCCCGCAGGCTGATGATTTGCACCCCGCATCAATCAGCGGGGGATTTTGTTGTTCTGAAGTAGGTAGTTACCCTCCGTATATTAGATATGGTACGACATTAAGGTCAAAAGTCCATGATTTTTTACGGTTTTGGCATCCTGTGAACAATCGGAAGAAGAGCAAATGGCGGCGCAGGCCGATACCGGCGCCAGGGTGGGACGGACTCGCATGCCATGCGAGCGGGAGCAGATCGCGCCTTACAGGCCTTCGACCAGGACGACGTTGCAGACCGCGGTTCGCAGGCGCAGAGCCTTGGCTTCGGCGTAGCCCTCGCCGTGATACCACTCTCTGGCTGCTTCCATGCTGGAAAACTCGAGCACCACGACCCGCTGCGGCCGCCAATCGCCTTCCAGGATGTCGACGGCGCCGCCACGAACGATGAAGCGACCCCCACCCGCTTCGACGATCGGACCCACCATCTGGCGATAGGCCTGGTAGCCGACGGGGTCGGTCACGTCGATATCGACAATCAGGTAAGCGGACATTCGAGTCTGGCCTCGGATCGGGATGACACCGGATGCTAGCAACCGGTGGCGATCTCGCCAACATGGCGCTGCGACAACCCCGTGAAGACTTTGCGAATACCCGGGCCGGGCCCGGCGTGGCGCCCGGGTGCCAGGCGTCAGGACCCGAACGGAATCTCGGCGCGCGCCACCAGGCCGACCAGAACCCGTTCGAGGGCGTCGTGGACATGCTCCCAACTCACGGTCTCCGCCGACGCTCTCGCTGCGAGCCCGAGCGCCCGGCTCCTGGCCGGTGTCCGGACCAGGTCGGCCGCCAATGCAACGAAGGCGTCGCTATCGCCGAAACTGGCGAGCAGTCCGTTTTCACCGTTGCAAATGTGTTCCCGGCCTGCGGCATAGTCGAAGGCGACGACGGCCAGCCCGCTCGCCATCGCTTCCAGGGTCACGTTGCCGAAGGTTTCCGTCAGGCTTGCGAACAGAAACAGATCCGCCGAGGCGTAATACCGGGCGAGATCCTCGCCAATTCGCATCCCCGCGAACACGTGTTCCGGATATCGCCGTTCCAGTGCGGCGCGTTCCGGCCCGTCGCCGACGAGAACAAGGCGCGCGGCGGGATTGCGCTGGCGCACCGCGGCGAAGGCTTGCAGCACCACCGGCAGGTTCTTCTCCGGCGCAAGGCGGCCGACATAGAGGGCGACCGTTTCATCGCCAGCCAAGCCCCATGACCGGCGCAACGCCTGGCTTCGGCGCGCCGGCGAAAACAACACCGTGTCGACGCCGCGCGCCACCACCCGAACGTTACGATAGCCGGAGGCGACCATGGCCTCCTGCATCGCGCGGGTCGGAACCATCGTCACCTGAGCCTTGTTGTGGAACTTGCGCAGATAGGCGGCGATCGGCTTCTTCAGCCAGCCGACCCCGTAGTGCCGGCTGTAGCTATGAAAATTGGTATGAAACTCGGAAGCCGCCGGGATCCGGAGCCGGTGGGCAGCGGACAGTGCCGACCAGCCGAGCGGCCCCTCCGTGACCACCTGAACGACATCGGGTCGCCGGGCCTGCCAGAGCCGTATGAGGCCCTGGCGCGCCGGCAACCCCACCCGCAGGCTGTCGTAGCGCGGGATCGGCATACCGCGTTTGAGGACTTCCTCGAGGTTGGTCTGCACCACCGCGGCATCGCTGGCGCTCTGGCGCGGACGGATCAACTGCACCTGATGGTTGCGTGCCTGCAACGCGGCGACCATGCGCCCCAGCGTCATCGCCACACCGTTGACCTCGGGCGGATAGGTCTCGGTGACGACGGCAACGCGCAGGCTCGGGCGCCGCGCGGGCAACTGTTGCAGCAGGAATGGGTCCTCGTGCACGGCGCGCACTGTCGCGCTGTCCCGCGAAACCCGCGTGACGATCGCGTGATGCTTTCGCGTCATTGTCCATCGAGGGTCGGAAAACCACGTCGGACCTCACCGCCAGGGACGTCGAACGAAGGAACGGCGAGCGAAGGAGCCACGCCCACAGGGCCGCCCGAGGACGGGGCGCCCCCTCGAGGGGGAAGGCGGAGCGCAGCGCAGCCTGGGGGAGGGCGTCAACTCAGCCGAATATCACCAGCGCCCAGACCATCGCGACGTTGGCGAGAGAAAGCAGCACGGCGGCGCTGCCGATGTCCTTGGCGCGCTTGGCCAGCCGATGGTTCTCCAGCGAGATACGATCGACCGTTGCCTCGACTGCAGAATTGAGCAATTCCACCACCAGCACCAGCAGGACGCTGCCGATCAGCATCGCCTTGCCGACGCCGGAGACCGGGATGAAGCAGGCAGCCGGGACCAGCACGACCGCAAGCAGGACTTCCTGGCGGAAGGCATCTTCGTGGCGATACGCCGCCCCGAGCCCGGCGACAGAGTAGAACAACGCATTCCAGATGCGCCGGATACCGGTCTTGCCCTTGTGCGGGCTTTCGGGCGAGGACATGTCCATGGACGAGGACCAGATCAGGGTGCGCGGCGAGTCGCCCACACGGTGTCGCGCACCCTAACTACGTTTTGCTGCGGCGTTATTTCAGTGCGGCGAGCGCGGCGGCGTAATCGGGCTCGTCGGCAATCTCGGGGACCAGTTGGGCATGGATCACCTTGTTGTCCTGGTCGAGGACCACGACGGCGCGCGCCGTCAGCCCTCGCAGCGGTCCGCCGGTGATGTCGACGCCATACCGTTCGTGGAACCCACGGTCGCGAAAGGTCGACAAGGTGACCACCTTGTCCAGCCCCTCGGCGCCGCAGAAGCGCGACATCGCGAACGGCAGGTCGGCCCCGATGACCAGCACCACGGCATTGTCCATGGCGGATGCCTTTTCGTTGAACACCCGGGTCGACTGCTGGCAGGTAGGGGTATCGAGGCTCGGCACGATGTTAAGAACCTTGCGCTGTCCGGCGTAGGTTGCCAGGGACACGTCGCCGAGGTCCTTGCCGACGAGGCTGAAATCGGGCGCTGCACTGCCGAGAGCGGGCAGTACGCCGGCTACGGGAACGGGATTGCCTTTGAGAGTGACGGTGGCCATGCGGTGTCTCCTTGGATCGAATACGGGTGAGGGGGCTTCAATGCCATGGCGAAGCTCGATACGGGCACACGCGGTGCAATGCCGTCGACTAGCAGACCGTCGAGTATGCCGACCCGCCGGGGTGCAGACAACCCGCGACGGTGCAGTCACTGAGCGGTGCATAGGCCTGCGCGGTGAGCAAGCCGGCGACGTCTTCCCGGCGGTCCGGCTCGAGCCGGCAGATCCAGGTCGTCCAGGGATTTGCGTTCAGCGATTCCGAAGCGATCGACACAGCCGGATTGACCGCAACTACCTGACCGGCGATCAACGCATGAAGATCGGCCACCGTGCCCTCCGCCTCCGGCAGGCCCCACTCATGGTTTTCGGTGTCGTCGCGGTCTGCCGGGATCATTGGCGATTCGTTCATGGATGAAAAAGATAGAGACGATAGCCGGTTGCGACGATGTCGCCGGTATCGAGCGGGAGCCGGATGCCGAATTCGGCATTGGCCGCGACCCCCGCCCCCGCCGGCATCCCCGACAGGTACTCGGTCGGACCGAAGACCTTGCGCGCGGCCACGTCTTCGCGTGCATCGGTGAGCGTGAGCTCGAGCAGGGGAATCGCCTGCTCGACCCGCGCGCGGTTGCGGATGGTCGCGGTCAGCGTCACGCGGTTCGGGTGCAGCGGATCGAGCGCCTGCAGGTCGGACGACTCGATGGTGAGCCGATCCGTCAGTCGCGGCAGCGCCACCATGCAATGCAGGAAGCGGCACGCCATCTCGAGCGAGGGCCGCGCCGATGGAGCCGCTTCGGCGATCGTGGCTCGCAACAGATAAACCGTTTGTCCGACCAGCGACAGCGCCAGCACTGCGGCACTTGCGACCAGCCGCAGGGAGGTGCGGGGTGGACCGGGCGGCGCGAACCCGGACCAGAACTGGATGGGCGCGGCAGCACCCGATGCTTCGTGATCAGCGTTCGGCTCATCCAGGGCAGGCGATGCAACACCGTCCGGCATGATGGGGAATTCGGCGACGGGCCCGGTTTCGTCATCGGGCCCATCGGCGATCGGCGTTGTTCTTCCCCCGACCGAAACCGATGGCTCACCGGAAAATGCTTCGGAGGTTGCGCTATCCGCAGCCGGAAGGGGCTCGGATTCCGCCAGTGCCGGCGCTGCAGCAATCGGTTCGGCGACCGCGGGATCGTCGGCCTCGTCGGCCTCGACCCAATCGACATCCGGCTCGTTCAATGCCGGCAATGGCGAAATCTCAGCTTCGTCGAACATGCGGGGCACCGGGTCCGCCATGGCATCCGGCGCCGATTCGTCGACGGCGATCTGCCTGGCATCGCCAGACGTATCCGAATCGGCGCTCGTCGGCGATGCCTCGCCGGCGCTTACCGGTACAGTCACGAAGACATCCAGCGGATCGACATCGATCGACGGCCAAGACGGCGCGGCGGCGTCATCGTCATCGACAACCCCGTTCACCGATGCGGGCAGCGGCGCTTCCAGCATCGTTGACGCCGCGTTCGCGCCATCACCCTCGTTCGACGGCGGTACCGGGTCCACCGGCACGCGCGGGTCGCGCGCGCTCAGCGTCACAAAAGCATCGAACACCTCGAGGCAGACACCGCACCGAACCTGTCCGCCCGAGGCCTGCAATTGCGCCAGGGTCACGCGGAACATGGATTCACAATGGGCGCAGCGGGTGAACATGCTCATGGTCGGCCGCGGCGCGGATCAGGCGGCTTCGCTCATCGTTTCGTACCCCAAAGGCACACCCAGCCGTCGTCCTCTATGACCGGTTCGAGCTCGATCCAGGGCTCGTAGGCACTGGCCACGGACTGCCACTGCTCGGCGAGAATGCCAGACAGGACCACGGCACCGCCGGGTCGGCACAGGCCGCTGATCAAAGGGGCAAGCACGCGCAGGGGGTTCGACAGGATGTTCGCCACCACCACATCCGCCGGTGCGAGCGTCGCCGTATTGGTTTCGGCATCCAGGAAAACCGCGTCGACGGCGTTGCTCGCGGCGTTCGCGCGGCTGGCGATGACCGCTTGCGGATCGATGTCGATCCCGACGACCGTTCCTGCGCCGAACAACCTGGCCGCGATCGCGAGCACCCCCGAGCCGCAACCGTAGTCGACGACCGACACGCCCGGGGTCACATGCTGGTCGAGCCAGCGCAGGCAGAGACGGGTCGTGGCATGGCTGCCGGTGCCGAACGCCAGGCCGGGGTCGAGTCGAATGACGATCTGCGCCCCGGCCGGTGGCTCGCACCAGGTCGGCACGATCCAGAGGCGCGACGAGATGGCGATAGGCTCGAACTGGCTTTGCGTATGCCGCACCCAGTCGCGCTCGGGCACCGACTCGATGTCTACCGCGGTGGTGGTCCGACCCGCACATGCCCGGATCGCTGCAACGACCGGATCGAGATCGGTTTCACCGGCAAACAGCCCGGAAACAAGATTGTCGTCCCAGGCGCCGGGTGGATCACCGCCGGGCTCACCGAACAGCGGTCGTTCGGCATCGGTTCCGGCAGCGGCATCGGCGAGGTCCACGGCCAGGGCGCCGGCCTCCAGCAGGGCATCGGCGATGGCCTCCGCGTCGGCCGCCGGGACCCGGACCCGCAGTCGCTGCCAGTCCATCTAGGCGCCCGCCGGGCCGATCCCAAGGACGCCTGCCCCCCTCGGGGGGGTAGCGAACAACGTGAGCTTTGGGGGGGGCGTCACCTCCGCGCCCGCCGGGCCGATCCCAAGGGTGCCTGCCCCCCTCGGGGGGTAGCGAACAACGTGAACTTGGGGGGGGCGTCACCTCCGCGCCCGCCGGGCCGATCCCAAGGGTGCCTGCCCCCTCGGGGGGTAGCGAACAACGTGAACTTGGGGGCCCAGGCTCACTTGTCGCCCTTCTTGGCCTGGGCGAGCTTGTGCTCCAGGTAGTGGATGTTGGTACCGCCGCGCAAGAATGCGCTGTCCACCATGATCTCCTGGTGCAACGCGAGATTGGTCTGGATGCCCTCGACCACCATCTCGGACAACGCGATGCGCATGCGGGCGATAGCCTGCTCGCGCGTGTCCCCATAGGCGATGACCTTGCCTACAAGGGAGTCGTAATAGGGTGGCACCACGTAATTGGCGAACGCATGCGAATCGACCCGGATGCCGGGCCCGCCGGGCGCATGCCACGACACGATGCGACCAGGCGAGGGGGTGAACTTGAACGGATGCTCGGCATTGATGCGACATTCGACCGCGTGGCCGTGGAACACGACGTCTCGCTGCCGTATCGGCAGGCGCTCGCCGGCGGCCACACGAATCTGCATCTGCACGATATCGATGCCGGTGATCATCTCGGTCACCGGATGCTCGACCTGCACGCGCGTGTTCATCTCGATGAAGTAGAACTCGCCCTTTTCGTAGAGAAACTCGAAGGTCCCGGCGCCCCGATAGCCGATCTTGCGGCAGGCATCGGCGCAACGCTCGCCGATGCGGGTGAGCTCGCGGGGCGTCAGCCCCGGTGCAGGTGCCTCCTCCACGACCTTCTGGTGCCGCCGCTGCATCGAACAATCGCGCGTGCCCAGGTGCACCGCGCCCTTGTGCTCGTCGGCCATCACCTGCACCTCGATGTGGCGCGGGTTCTCCAGAAACTTCTCCATGTAGACCGTCGGATTGTTGAAGGCGGCCTTGGCCTCGGTGCGGGTGGTGTTGACGGCGTTCACGAGCGCGGCTTCGGTGTGCACCACGCGCATGCCGCGCCCGCCGCCACCGCCTGAGGCCTTGATGATCACCGGGTAGCCGATCGATCGGGCGATCTTCACGATCTCCGCCGGTTCGTCCGGCAGGGCGCCTTCGACCCCTGGAACCACGGGCACCCCGGCCTTCTGCATCGCCGCCTTGGCGCTCACCTTGTCGCCCATCAGGCGGATGGTGTCGGGACGTGGCCCGATGAACACAAAGCCACTTTTTTCGACGCGCTCGGCGAAATCGGCATTCTCGGACAGGAAACCGTAGCCCGGATGGATGGCTTCCGCGTCGGTTACCTCCGCGGCACTGATGATCGCGGGGATGTTGAGATAGCTTTGCGCGGAGGCCGCCGGCCCGATGCACACCGATTCGTCGGCCAGCCGGACGTATTTGGCATCCGCATCGGCCTCGGAATGAACGGCGACGGTCTTGATGCCCATTTCACGGCAGGCGCGCTGCACGCGAAGAGCGATTTCGCCGCGGTTGGCGATCAGGATTTTTTCGAACATGGATTTGCCGGTACCTCAGTGCCCGCCGGGCCGCCCCAAGGGCACCGGCCCCCTGGAAGGAAGGCGTAGCGCAGCGGTTGGTGTCTCCTCAGCGAAGGCGCACTTCGCGCCGGGCCGCCCCCAAGCGAACTGCACCCCCTCGGGGGAAAGGCGGAGCGCAGCGCAGCCCGGGGATGTCGAACGGCGGGACATTCGGAAGCGAAGGGGCAGCGCCCACAGGGTCCCCCGAGGACGCTGCGCCCCCTCGGGGGGAAGGCGCAGCGCAGCGCAGCCTGGGGGGGGCGTCCTGGTGGCATCAGCCGATCAGAAACAGGGGTTCGCCATACTCGACGGGCTGACCGTTCTCGACCAGGACCGCCTTGACGACGCCGCCGTGATCGGCTTCGATTTCGTTGAGCAGCTTCATCGCCTCGATGATGCAAAGAGTGTCGCCCTCGGCCACTGCCTGGCCGACCTCGACGAAGGGCTTTCCTCCCGGGGTGGAAGCCCGGTAGAAGGATCCGACCATCGGTGACTTGACGACATGCCCTTCGGCCTCGGCGGCGGCATCCGCTCGAAGCTGCATCTCGGCTTCGGTGGCGACCGCGGGGGCGCCCAGCACCAGCGGCGCAGCCGATGGCATCGGGGCGGCGGGCGCGTACATCACCGCGCCACGACTGATCCGGACCCGCTCCTCACCCTCGCTGATCTCCAGTTCGGAGATTCCCGATTTCTCGACCAGATCGATCAGTGCCTTGACCTTTCGAAGATCCATGACGTTCAAGCCCCTGTGTCGGCTAGAGCGTGCTCCAGAGCAAGCTCATAGCCGCGCGGCCCGAGGCCGCAGATCAGACCGACCGCGATGTCGGTGAAGTACGAGTGGTGCCGGAAAGGCTCGCGGCCGAAGACGTTGGAAAGGTGCACTTCGATGAAACGCACCCGGGTAGCGGACAGCGCGTCCCTCAGTGCGACGCTGGTATGGGTGAAGGCCGCAGGATTGATGATGACGAAGTCGACGGGGTCGTCCAGCAGTCGTTGCACCCGCTCGACCAGGTCACCTTCACTGTTGCTCTGAAAGGTGTCGACCACGGCGTTGGCCGCGCTCGCGCGAGCCGCAAGCTTGCGGTTGATGTCATCCAGGGTGGTGTTACCGTAGATGTGGGGTTCGCGACGGCCCAGCAAATTGAGATTGGGGCCATGCAGCACGAGAATCCGTCGAGCCATTACGGCATCCTCCGCGTCACTGCTGGATGACGGTCGATCGCCAGTCGATCAGGAACGCCGTCGTCAGTTCGCGGAGTTTGCCGGAGTTCAACGTAATTTGTCCAGTGATCGGCTCAGATAGAAACCGACGACATTCACCGCCGAAACCATGCTGGAACCGTGGCGATGCCAGTCGGGTTGGAGACCGGAAGCTCGATTATCGAGTTGGCGGAAACCGCCTTTTTGGCTACGGATTCACCGATGATCACTGCAGGAGCGGCTGAATCACATTGGTCAGCCTTGCTTCATCCACGCCGCCGAGTTCGGTCTTGACCACCTTGCCGGCACGATCGACGATGACCGTGAATGGTAGTGCACCCAACTGATTGCCGAGGGACCGGGACAGCTCGACGGCGTCCAGTTCACCCACCAGGATGGGGTAGTTGATGCCCATCTCCCTCGCGTAAGGGTCCACCTTGTCCTTTTCGTCGATGGCGATCCCGACGAATTGCAAGCCACGCGGACCAAGCTTCTGCTGCATCCGGATGAAAGCCGGGATCTCCTTACGACACGGCGCGCACCAGGTTGCCCAGAAGTTGATCACCAGCACCTTGCCTTTCCAGGTTCCGAGCGGTGTCTTGACACCCTTGAGGTCGGCGAGCGCGGCATCCATCAGACCCGGGGGCGTCGGCGGGGCCGTGGCGCTCTCGACCTCGCCAATACGAAAGTACAGCCCCGCCGCCAAGGCGAGCAGAGCCACGGCGGTGAAAGCGAACAACTGCTGCAGGCGATTCATAGGGACAGGACCAGATCGGGTTTTCTTAAGGGGGCTGTCGGCGGGGGCTAGCGCCCTTCCAGGGAGTCGAGCAGGCTGCGGGGCGGCGCAGGCAGGGCTTCGTCGCCCATGGCGTTGAGGACCAGCCGCTGGTCCTGGGGCGTGTAACAGATGCCTGCGTCGGCGCACCCCTGGGAAACAACCCGCAGATTCAATTTGTCGGCGCCCGGCGGAAGCCTGGCCGGGATTCGGATGGTGATCTCGCCGCGATAGGTTTCGACCTTGCCGAAGAACTCGTCGTCCTTGACGGTGCCAGCCGGCAACTGCGGCGCTCCCAGTTGGGCCGACGCCGGTTCGATGCTGAACCTGAGCTTGTCGCGGTACAGGTAATACCCTTCGGCCACCAGCAAGCGCACCAGGATATGGCTTTCCGGCAGCAGCCGCGCCGAGATCCGGAACGCCTTGCCCGGTTCGAGCAGATCGGCTGCGCCAGCCCACACGCCTGTCGGAATCAGGCACGAGGCTCCAGCCAGCCGCAACCATTCGCGCCGCCTCATGGCCATGTTCCATCCGGCCGCATCGGGGGCAGCGGACGCAGTGAGATCGGGGAAGTTGTCACTTCAGCCGGCCAGCGCGGCGGGCAGGCCGTGCGCGACCGTCGGATAGCGCAGGCGTACCCGTAATTCACGCTTGAGCCGATCGTTGATCAGCCTTCTGGACTCCCGCATGAACGAGAGCAGGCCGGCGGGAATCCGGCCCTGCGCTTCGCGCCAGCTGATTCGAGGGGGCAGGTCGAGCCCGAACCGGCTGGCGACCAGGTCGAAGTAGTCGCCCATCTTCATCGCGGAGTCGTCATTGGCGTTGTAGGAACGACCACCACGCCCCCGCGACAGCGCCGCGATCACGATGCGGGCGAGATCATCGGCGTGAATATGGTTGGTGAAGGCATCGTCTTCGGTGGCTAGCGTAGGCGTCCGCGCCGCGAGCCGGTCCAGCGGCAGACGGTCGGCCGCATAGATGCCTGGCACCCGCAACACCACGATCTGCACGCCATGACTGAGACCCCAGGCACGCAACCGGCGCTCGGCATCGACACGCCGGCGAGCCCGATCACTTTGGGGATCCAGCGGCCGCGTCTCGGCCACCCAGTCACCACGGCAATCGCCATAGACGCCGCTGGTACTGATGTACACGAGGCGCTGTGGTAGCCTCGCCGACTTGGAAAGGCTGCGGATGAGGTTGCTGGTCCGGGTGTCGCGGGTGCCGGCGGCGGGCGGCGGCGCGAGATGTACCACGTCGTGCGCTATGCCGGACAAACGATCGAGGCTGCCAGCTGCGTCGAGATCGCCGCGGATGGGCGTGACGCCATAGTCGCGAAGCTGTCGCGGGCCAGGATCCGAGCGCGTCAGGGCATACATTCGATAGCGCCCGGCGAGGGCGGGGATCATGCGCACCGCGACATCGCCGCATCCGACAATCAGCAAACGTTTCATGGCCGTATTCTAGTCCATGCATGCGCGGCACCTGCGCCCCAGGCAACCGTGGCGGGCAGATGCATGCAGCCGTACCCAGGCATGGGGGCGGAGGTGGCGCCAGCCGATCCGAGCACCCCCGAAACAAGGAAAGTCGTCAATGCCATTTCAGGTCACCCTGCAGCAAACCGGTCATCGCTTCGACGTGCCGGCGGGTCAATCGGTTCTCGCCGCGGCCAACGCGGCCGGCTACACCCTGGCTTATGGTTGCCGCAGCGGCTCGTGCGGCGCCTGCAAGGGCAAGCTCATCGAAGGTAGCGTCGACTACGGGGCCCACATGCCCTACACGCTGTCGGAGATGGAGAAGAAGGCGGGGTTCGCACTGTTCTGCACGGCGAAGCCACTGACCGACATCGTCATCGACGCCCGCGAAATCGGTGGCATGGGCGGCATCGAGGTCCGCAAGCTGCCGGCGCGCGTGTTGTCGATCGAGAAACCGGCCACCGACGTCGTGGTGCTCAAGCTCAAGCTGCCGGCCAATGTCGAGTGGAAGTTCCTCGCCGGCCAGTACATCGAGTTTCTGCTGCGCGAC
The DNA here is from genome assembly GCA_031393885.1 of Betaproteobacteria bacterium. GTDB lineage: Bacteria > Pseudomonadota > Gammaproteobacteria > Burkholderiales. Next base: position 29,998 of record JANMWG010000253.1, read on the forward strand.
AACCGGCGGCGCGCCTATTCGATGGCGAATGCCCCGCACGTCACCGATCACGTCGAACTGCATTTGCGGCACATGCCCGGCGGACTGTTCACCGACCCGGCGTTCACGACCATGAAGGAAAAGGACATCCTGCGCCTGGAAGGCCCGATGGGAACCTTCTTCCTGCGTGAAGACTCCGCCAAGCCGATCGTATTCGTCGCCAGCGGCACCGGCTTCGCGCCGGTCAAGGCGATCATCGAACACATGCTCCACCAGGGAATCGTGCGCCCGATGGTCCTGTACTGGGGCGGCCGCCGCCCGGCGGATCTCTATCTGTCCGAGCTGTGCCGCCAGTGGGAAGTGGCGCACGGCTACTTCACTTTCATGCCGGTGATTTCCGATGCCGTTCCGGAGGATGCCTGGGCCGGCCGCACCGGGTTCGTGCACCAGGCGGTCATGGCCGACTTTCCGGATCTCTCAGGACACCAGGTCTATGCCTGCGGTGCGCCGATCGTGGTCGACTCGGCCCGCCGCGATTTCGTCGATCAATGCGGACTGCCAGCCGACGAATTCTTCGCCGACTCGTTCACCGCGTCAGTCGACCCCGCTGCCGGCCCGGGCTGATGCCTGGTGCCGTCTGCGCTCGAAGGGATGGCATCTCCTGAACGAAGGGCTACTGTGAAGCCAAGGGGCAGCGCCCACAGGGTGCCAACGGCCGGAGGCCGCTGTCGTTCGGCAGGCACAGACAGTCCGCAGGGACTGTCTGTGTCCGGCCTCACCCCCGAGGACGGGGTGCCCCCTGGGGGAAGGCGAAGCGCAGCGCAGCCTGGGGGTGGACGTCATCTCGGCGCAGCGCAGCCTGGGGGTGGACGTCAACTCTCATCCGCGGTTGCGGAGCCCTGCCGCGACGCCGTTGATCGTGAGCAGGATGGCGCGTTTCACCTGATCGTCGGTTTCGCCGCCGCGCCAGCGCCGTAGCAGTTCCACCTGCAAGTGGTTGAGCGGGTCCTGATAGGGCGAGCAGTTGCGGAAACTCCGCGCCAACGCAGGACTGCTTTCCAGCAGTTCTTTGTTGCCGGTGATCGCGAACAGGGCATCGACGGTACGCTGCCATTCGGCCTGAAGGCGCGCGAAGATCCTCGATGCGATCGGACCGAAGATCGCCGCCGCATGCCGCAGCTCGCGGCCGAGTTCATGCACCTGCTCGAGATACCAGTCCATCGTCACCGAGATCTGGCGCACGAGGGCATGCCGCATGATCTCTGCGGTGACGAACGGATTGCCGTCGCGGTCGCCGCCGATCCCGCTGCCGAGCCGCAAGAACGGCGCGAGTTTCACGCGGGTGCCGGCCCAGCGGGCCTCGATCACCGCTTCGACCTGGGCATACAGGCGGGGCGCCGGCCAGTTGCCCCGCCCGAGGAGGGCGGTTGATGTTCTGGTCCTCGGCGATGTTGGCCAGCAGCGAGAAATAGGTGAAGGCCCGGATCATCGCGATCACACGGGCCGGTTCGATCAAGTCGAGCGCCGACTCCATCTCGCCCCTGGCCTGGTCGTCGCGGTCGCGGCGGAACCGGATCGCCGTCTGGTGGATGCGCTCGATCAGGTCGAAAGTGTCGTCGCCTTCCTGATCGCGCAGCGTGTGCCGCCGAGAATGCGCCCGAGCAGCCGGATGTCGTCGCGCAACGGGATTTCGGGATCGCCCTGATCGGTGCCGGCGGTGGTGGCGTTGTTCACGCTCATGGCGAATCTCCGGTTTCCGTTTTTCAGAAAGCGCTTCGGCGGCGACCCCCACTCGCTTCATCGAGCCGTTCCAGCGCCAGATCGAGTGCCGCGCGACGATGCGATTCGGACTCTTCGAAGCGACCGGTGTCGGCGGCGAGGCGGGCCAGCTCGAGATAGGCGGTATGCGAGCGCTCGACCGCGAGACTCGCCTCGAAGTAGCTGCGCGCCTTGCCCCAGAGACTGCCGTGGGCGCACAGGCGACCCAGGGCCATCAGCAGCACTGCATCACGCGGATGCTGGGTGAGCCAGGCCTCGGCTTTCTGCAACTGGTCGCGGGCATCGCCCTCGGGCGCACGCGAGTAGAGGGTGACGAGTTCGGCGTCCCACTGCGAATCCAGTGCCTGCTCGGCGATGCGTCGGACCTCACCCGGCATGCCGAGCGCGAGAAAACCACGCGCCGCCGCGGCGGCCACGCCGGGATCGCGCTTGAGGTCCGCTCCCACCTGGTCCCATGCCGCCCGCAGTTGCCCGGCGTCGATGGCACGCCGCTTCAGGCTCTCGGTGGTCGCGGCCCGCCGCAACTGCGCCACCACCGCCGACTCGAACACCCGCTTCTTCTCGACCCGTGGCAGGAGTTCCAGCACCCGGTCCCAATCCTTGGCCATCTGGTAGGCCCGCAACTGCAACCGCAGCGCGGAGGTATGCCGCTCGCGAATGCGCTCCAGGACCGCAAGGCCGTCGTGGTAGCGGCGCTCGTTCAGCAGCAGTTCCGCCTGGGTGATGTGGCGCAGGTAGTCGTCCTCCGGCGGACAGATCTCGGCCGCTGCGAGATACCGGTCGCGCGCCTCGAACGTGCGCAGCTCGTGCGCAGAGCGAGCGGCGATCACCGCGGACAGTCCGCGCGCCTCGCCAGCGGCGAAAGCCTTCGCGGCGGCGCGTTCGGCACGTCCGAAACGGCCTTCGAAATAGGCCTTCAGGGATTCCATGAAAGCCTGGCGGCCGACCTCGCGCTGACGGCGTTCGTGGTAACGACGGACTTCGGCCGGCATCCCGACCGCGAGGAACACGGCGCGCAGGGCGAAATAGCCGAGCACGAGTACTGCGAGGATCGCCAGCACGGCGAGATTGATCGACAGTTCGACGCGGCGATGCGGAAACACGACCAGCACATAGCCCGTGTTGTACCGCGCCGCCAGCACCAGTCCGACCGCGGCACCGAACAGACCCAGGACCCAGAACAAGCTCTTCATGTCAGCTGGTCAGCGCCCGCAAGGTCGCCCGAGAGGACCAGGCGACGCACAGCGCATCCACGGGATGCCGAACGCAGGGTGGTTTTTGAGCGAACCAGCATCCGCAGGGTGCCAGCGGCCGGCGGCCGCTGTCGTTCGGCAGGCGACGGACAGTCCGCAGCGACTGTCCGTGTCCGGCCTCACTCCCGAGGAATGCTGCGCCCGCTTCGAGGGGGAAGGCGGAGCGAAGCGCGGCCTGGGGGTGGTCCACATGGTCAGCGCAAGGCGCGTTCGCGCGTCGTGCGTTGCGACTGGACGGCGCGCAGGCTGTCGGCAATATCCGGCAACCGCATGCTCACATCGCTGTCGCCAAGCTGCTTGAGCACCGCCAGCGCGTTGGCGCCGGTCTTGCCGCTGATGTCGAACTGCTGCCCGAGCCAGCGCGCCGCAACGCGCAGGTCTGCGCGAAACGCCGCTTCGTCTCGTGCCAGCAGCGCGAGACGCGCCGATAGCAACTTGAGCTTGAGATTCTCGCGAACGAAATAGGCCTGCTCGGGAGCCAGCAATGGTGCCTCGGGCAGATCGGCGACACGGATACGCAGCAGGTCCTTGACGTCGCGCAAGGCTTCGCCGCCGAGCCGGGCCCAGAAGCCAGTCGGCAAAGCGGCCGGACGCAACGGCGTTTCGCTCGGCCGCTGCTCGGACGCCAGCGGCAACTCGTCGACCGCGGCAACCAGGTTGTCCAGCTTGAGCGTGAGCCCGGGCACATCGACGGCGGGCAGAGCCCTGAGCCGGTCGGCATCCCGGGTGATGACCCGCCGCAACGGGATCAGGTAGGGTCGATCGGCGCGTGCCAGCCGCTGGTCCGCCGCTTCGAGCGCGATCAGCGCGGCGCGGACGTTGCCGGCCAGCTGCAACTGCTGGCTCGCCGTGACCAGGATCTGCTCGATCTCGGCCAGCACCCATTCGTCGCGATTGCGCGCGAGCTCCTCGTACAACGATTCGAGCGCCACGCGCTGATTCTGGGTTTCGATGAGGCGCGCTTCGAGCATGCCCATGCGGCTTTCGACATCGCGCAGCGAATTTCGAACCTGTTCGGCGAGCAACCGACTGTCGCGATTGCCGGACTCCATCTCGCCCAGGCGGCGGGCCAGGTCGCCCTGCAGGGCGGTCGCCTCGCGCCGCGCATCCGCCCACTGCCACAGGGCAAGCGCGAGGGCGACCACGGCGATGGCCATGGCCGGGTTGATCTGGCGGGCGGCCCGGCTCCAGATCGGTTCGCCCGTTGCCGGTGGCGATACCGCCTCGGGTGGTGAATCGTGTGAATCGTTCATGCCGGTCTCGCAGCCGATGCGGTGGCAAAATGCGCCAGCAAAGCGGCGACCGTCGCGCGGTCGCCGCTGCCGCACACTTCGGCATGCCCGATACCGAGCGCAATCGCGGCGGCGGCGATGCGTTCGTGGGCCACGAACACCGGGAGCGTGCACAGCACAGCGCGCGCGCGCGCACCAACCATCTCGAACAGGTTGCCGAGCCCTTCACCGCTCGAAGCGGTCACGGCTGCGATGGCGGCGGCGGCGAGATACCGCTCTAGCGGCGCCGGATCGGCGATCGGACGGCGGCGCCGATAACACGCCACCGTCGTGAGGCGCGCGCCACGGGCGGCAAGCGCCTCCGCCAGCAGGCGACGCCCGCCTTCGCCCGTGAAGATGAAGGCGCGAACCCCGGCGACATCCCGCAGCTCGGCGCGCTCGAGCAGCGATTCGGTATCGGCGCCGGCAGCCGGGATCAGGACATCGACGACACCGAACGCCGCCAGCGCCGCGGCGGTGCCCTCACCCATCGCGGCAATTTTCACGCGCGATGGCAGGCCGCCGGCCGCCCGCAGCGCCGGCCATGCAAAACCGACCGCGTTCGCGCTGGTGAAGATCGCAAGGTCGATCTCGCCACGGGACGCAACCGCTTCGGCCAGGGGCGCCGGATCGACCGCAGCCGCGATCTCGATGGTGGGAAACAGCACCGGCTCACCGTCAGCGGCCGCGATCAGATCGGCCAGCGCACCGGCCTGATGCAAAGGCCGGGTCACGAGGATCTGTCGGCCGCCAAGCGTGCGGACCGGTACGCTCACCGCCCACCCTTGGCGCTGCGTGACATCCGGTCGAGCGAGCATTTGCCCCGGGACCAGATCATGTCGTCGTGTCGAGCGCACGCAGGATGTCGAGGGCGCCAGCCGCGGCAAGCTTGTCGGCCACGGCTTGCCCCAGCGCATCGGCGGCGTCCTCGACATATGGCGCAGCCGCGACGGCACGCACGACCCGGGTTCCGTCCGGACTCGCCACCAGCCCGCGCAGCGTCACGCGGTCATTGGCGATCTGGGCAAAGCCGCCGAGCGGGACTGTACAACTGCCTCCCAGCCGACGACTCAGGGCGCGTTCCGCCCGGACGCACCATGCCGTGTCGCGATGGTTCAGGGGTTGGAGCCATTCGATCAGGTCGGCACGGTCGGCACGGCACTCGATGCCGATGGCACCCTGACCGACCGCCGGCAGACTGTCTTCTGGGCTCAATCGCGCCCGGATCCGGTCGGCGAGCCCGAGGCGCTGCAAACCGGCAGCGGCAAGGATGATGGCGTCGTAGTGCCCTTCGTCGAGCTTGCGCAGCCGTGTTTGCACGTTGCCGCGCAGCGGCTCGATGCGCAGCGCGGGGAAGCGCTCGCGCAGCTGGCTCTCGCGCCGCAGGCTCGAGGTGCCGACCACGGCGCCCGCCGGCAATTCGGCCAATGACCGATAGCGGGACGACACCAGGGCATCGCGGGGGTCTTCGCGCTCACCGATGGCCGCGATCACGAAGCCGGGCGGCAGATTCACCGGCACGTCTTTCATCGAATGCACCGCGATGTCGGCGCGGCCGTCGAGCAGGGCGTCTTCGAGTTCCTTGACGAACAAGCCCTTGCCGCCGATCTTGGCGAGCGAGGATCCGAGCTTGCGGTCGCCCTCGGTGGTCATGCCGAGCAGCGAAACCCCGAGGCCGGGATGCGCCTGCTCCAGCAGGGCACGAACATGTTCGGCCTGCCACAATGCCAAGGCGCTCTCGCGGGTGGCGATGACTATTCGGTTGACGGGCATGGCGGGCGCGGACACGGGAATGGAGACGATCGACTACCGGCTCCGATTCTATCAGCGGTGGCGCGGGCGGCGCCTGGTTTCAGAGGTCGCGCGAACCGTTGGACCGCTGCCGTGCGCGCCCGGCCGCAAGCTCTGCGAAAGCCGTCGGGGTCATGCAGGAGACGCCCGACCGGGTGATGCGCCCGTCGAACTGTTCCGCGAACACCACCATGCCATCGACCCGCCAGACCCAGACGGCATTGTCGAACGTTCCGCCCATGCCACCTCGCAGCCGTTCCGTATGGTCTTCCGGGTCGGCAAGCAGCGCGCGCAAGCGCCCCACCACGGTGGCGAATCCGGACTCTCCCAGATGCACCGAGGACGCGACCAGGACGCCGGCATCGAGATCCACCATCGCGGCCTCGGCCGGCTCGCCGTGGAACGAGGCGACCACGCCCGCCCCGAGCGCGCACCGCGTTGTCCCGGCGGCGGGCTCGCAACGGTACTCATGCATCCCGCCGGCCACCAGGCACGCATGACTCAATCGATGCCCTGCGTCATCCGCCAACGCGGGGGCCGGGGCACCGAGACCGGCCAGGATCAACCACCCGACGACCCTCACTTCGCGCCGCGGGCGAACTCGCGCACCACATGGGCCTGGCGGCGCGAGACCGGCAGCCGCTCGGCGATGGCAGCGAACAACACCTCCCAGTGCGGCTCGCCGCCGTCGACGTTGGCGCGTTCGAATCCCGCGACGTGTGCTTTCGCCACCAGGCAATTGCGATGCACCCGAACGAAACGGTGGGCGTATTCCTCCTCCAGGCGGGTCAGCGACTCTTCCAGCAGAAGCTCGCGATCACGGGTGCGCACCGTGACGTACTTGAGTTCGGCCCGCAGGTAGAGCACGTCGGCCACTGGAATGAGCGCGATCCGGCCGCGCTCGGGAATCGCCAGATGGGTTCGCGGTTCGGGCGTGGCGGCGCGCAGCACGTCGAGCCGCAGCGGGGTGAGGGCGCGGACCCGCGACAGCGCGTCGAACAGCCGCCGCAGGCGGATCGGCTTGAGCAGATAGTCGATCGCGTGCAGTTCGAACGCGGCCAGCGCGTGATCGTCGTAGGCCGTGGTGAAGATGACCCTGGGTCCGTCCGGCAGGCTCAACAGATGGCGCGCAGCCTCGAGACCGTCCATCTCGGGCATGCGAATGTCGAGCAGAACGACATCGGCCTCGGCATCCTGGACCAGTTCGAGCAACTCGACACCGGTGCTGGCTTCGCCCACCAGTTCGACCGGCAGGCTGGTGGCGCAGTCGTCGAGCAGGTCGCGCAGGCGGCTGCGGGCGGGAGCCTCATCATCCGCAATGATCACCCGCAACGCATCGGGATTTCGACTCACCCTTTTTCCTTCACATAGGGCACGCGGATATGGACCTGATAGGTGCTGTCGCGGACCTGTGACTCGAGCTTCGCCTCGGCATCGAAATGCAGCGCCAGACGCTCGCGGATGTTACCGAGCGCCATCTTGTTGCCGGCATGATGCCCGCCATCGCGATGATACGGATTGAGCAGCACCATGTGCACCTCGCCGCGCACCTGGTAGATGTTGATGGTGACGACGCCGGTTTCGGGTGACGGTTCGATGCCGTGAAACACCGCATTCTCGAGCAGCGGCTGCAGCACCAGTGGCGGCACCATCGCGTCGTGGGGCATGTTCTCGACGTGCCACTCGATCCGCAGGCGATCGCCGAGCCGCAGTTGTTCCAGGTCGAGATACTGGCGGCACAAGCGCACCTCGTCGGCCAGCGGCGCGAGGTTCCGGTTGTCGGCCATCAGCACCCGGAACAGGTCGGCCATGTCTTCGAGCGCGGCTTCGGCGCGCCGGGGCTCGCTTCGCACCAGCGACAACACGGCGTTGATGCTGTTGAACAGGAAATGCGGCCGGATGCGCGCCTGCAACGCCTGCAGGCGGGCCTCGGTGAGCGCGGGCGACAGCGCGCGGCTGCGCATGAAGAAGTAGAAGAGCACGGTCGCGGCGGCCGCCAGGGCGAGCAACAGATGCCGCCAGGGCCCGCCGCTTTCATCGAGATAGCGCCCGGTCACGTCATGTGCGACGACGGCCATCAGGCCGACGGTGGCCAGCACCGCGGCGACACCGGCGCGATAGCCCAGGCGTTCGATGCGTGCGAGCAGCGGCGAAACCAGCGCCAGCACGGCCAGCGACAGCACCAGGACCGGCTGCACGTGCATCGAGACGATGGAGAATTCCTCGATGAACGTGGCCGGCGAAGCGGCGCGCAGCAGCGTCGCGACCAGTGACAGCCAGGTCACGATCAGCATCGTGCGCAACCAGACCCCGAGATTGAGAAAGCTCGGCAGCCGGTCCGGCCAGCGGTTGTGATTTATACTCGCCCCCCTTCCGAGAGCCTGACATGGCACGGCTTTGCGCCGATCGGGCGGCATGCCGGGCATGCTCGTCTCGATCGCAAGACATGGTCGCACAGTCCGGAAAGCCACGAGAACCCCATGCCGACAGAACCTTCCGCAGGCAGCACGACACCCGCAGTCCCGGCGGCAGCCTGGTCGGGACGCTTCAGCGAACCGGTGGACGAGCGGGTCAAGCGCTTCACAGCGTCGGTCGGGTTCGACCAGCGTCTGGCGCGTTTCGACATCGATGGATCACTGGCGCACGCCCGGATGCTGTGCCACGTCGGCGTCCTGTCGGGCCCGGACCTCGCCGACATCGAGCGCGGGTTGGGGCAGATCCGGCGAGACATCGACGCCGGCCGCTTCGTGTGGTCCCTGGACCTCGAAGACGTGCATCTGAACATCGAGCGCCGACTGACCGAACTGGTCGGCGACGCCGGCAAGCGGCTGCACACCGGCCGCTCCCGCAACGATCAGGTCGCGACCGACCTGCGCCTGTACCTGCGCGATGCCATCGACCAGCTCCGCGTTCTGGTCCGGGAACTGCGCCGGGCCCTGATCGATCTCGCGGAAGCCCATGCCGACACGGTGATGCCCGGCTTCACCCACCTGCAGGTAGCCCAGCCGGTGACCTTCGGGCATCACCTCATGGCCTATGCCGAAATGCTCGAGCGCGATGACGGGCGTCTGGCCGATGCGCGCAAACGCACCAATTGGCTTCCGCTCGGCAGCGCGGCACTGGCCGGCACCAGCTATCCGATCGACCGTGATCACGTCGCTCGCGCGCTCGGCTTCGAGGGCATCTGCGCCAACTCGCTCGACGCGGTGTCCGATCGCGATTTCGCGATCGAATTCTGCGCCGCCGCCGCGTTGGTGATGACTCATCTGTCGCGCCTGTCGGAAGAACTGATCCTGTGGATGAGTCCGCGGTTCGGGTTCATCGATATCGCCGACCGCTTCTGCACCGGCTCCTCGATCATGCCGCAGAAGAAGAA
>JANMWG010000305.1:0-7934 GCA_031393885.1 Betaproteobacteria bacterium
AGCGCAGCGATGGTGAACGAAGGGCGCCTCTGGAGCGAAGGGGCAGCGCCCACAGGGTGCCAGCGTCCGGAGGCCGCGGTCGTTCGGCAGGCACAGACAGTCCGCAGGGACTGTCCGTGTCCGGCCTCACCCCCGAGGACGCTGCGCCCCCTCGAGGGGGAAGGCGAAGCGCAGCGCAGCCTGGGGGTGGACGTTATTTCTGGCGCGTGGCCAGGCGCGCCAGGGCGGTCCTGAGAGCCGAATCCGGCAGTTGCCGCACCAATCGCTCCAGAGGATCGACCGCCGCCACTGGTAGCAGCGCCCGTTTCGGAGCCTTCGGTGGCGCCGCGGTGGCGCCTTGCACGACGATGCGAATTTGAGTAACCTCTTGATCTAGCTTCTTAAATTCTTCCAGAAGTGAGGTTGAGACGAGCCTGAGCTTGTGGGCGACGGCACCACTGGCGGCGCCGATGACCACGATTCCGTCGCCGAAGCTGGACACGGTGGCCGCAGCGGCGAGTGCCGGCGGGGCATGTCTGGAAAGGCCAGCCTGAAAGCGCTGCAAGCGGTTCACCTGCGTCAGCAGGGTTTTCGCATCGGCGGAAAGCGTCAGCCAGTCGCGAGCGGATTTGCCATGCATCGGTAGCTTGGACGGAAACAGGAAGGAGCCGATGGACATTATTGTGGTTTCCGCGCGGCTTGCGAAGGCACGTTCCATCAGCATCAGCCCGCACCGGGCCCTTTTGCTGGCGATCGGGGTGGTGACCATGCTGATCGCCCTGTCGGCCGGCCTCGGCTTGCTCGCCCAGCGCTTCCTGCCGGGCGCACCTGCCGACCGGGACGCCGCGGCCGACCCGCACGCCCAGTCGTATCTTCGCGACAGCCTCAAGGTCATGTCGGCCAAGCTGGGCGAGATGCAGGGGCGGTTGCTGAAACTCAATTCGATCGGCGAGCGCGTTTCGCGCTTGGCGGGTCTGAAGCCCAAAGACCTCGCTTTCGACGGCGAGTCTGCGCGAGGGGGAAGTTTGATTCTGGGGTCACCGACCCCACTGTCCATGAATGAATTGCAGCAGGCCATCGACCGATTCAGCCGTGACGTCAACGACGACACCGACAAGCTCGGCGTGCTCGAAGCCGTGCTCACCGACACCAACGCCCGCAAACGTCTCGAACCGAGCGCCTATCCCGTTGCGGCCGGATTGTTCAGTTCGAATTTCGGCTGGCGTCTCGATCCGTTCACCGGCCAGCGCGCCTTCCACGAAGGCGTGGACTTCACGGCGGACGAGGGCACGACCATCCTCGCCGCGGCCAGCGGCATCGTGGTCACTTCCGAGTACCACGCTCAATATGGTAATGTCGTCGAGATTGACCACGGCAATGATCTTGTCACCCGCTACGGGCATGCTTCGGCGCGTTTCGTCAAGGTGGGAGACTTGATTCAACGCGGCACCAGGATCGGCGAAGTCGGCAACACCGGCCGATCCACCGGAGCCCATTTGCATTTCGAGGTGCGGCAGCGCGGCGTTCCCCAGGATCCGACCCGGTTTCTCCAGGGTTCCGGGTGAGCGCCGCGACTCACGACTCCTGGTCCGAGGGGCGGTGGCGCTTAAGCGCATCCCGCCCCTCGGCGTTTTCAAGCGCCGATCCAGCCCCCCGTTCAGACTCCATGATTTCGACCCTGCTCAAGAAAGTATTCGGTAGCCGCAACGACCGCCTGCTCAAGCGCTACACCCAATCGGTGCGGGCGACCAACGCGCTCGAGCCGGCGTTGCAGAAATTGTCCGATGACGATCTGCGCGCCCGGACCGAGCGGTTCAAGGCGCGGGTGCAGGCAGGTGAGACGCTCGATTTGCTGCTGCCCGAAGCGTTTGCCACGGTACGCGAGGCCAGCCTCCGAGTGCTCGGGTTGCGCCACTTCGATGTGCAACTGATCGGCGGCATGGTCCTGCACCAGGGCAAGATCGCCGAGATGCGTACCGGCGAAGGCAAGACGCTGATGGCGACCTTGCCGGCCCACCTCAATGCCCTGGCCGGCAAGGGCGTGCATGTCGTGACCGTGAACGACTACCTGGCCAGCCGCGATGCGGCGTGGATGGGCCGGATCTACAATTTTCTCGGCCTCACCGTCGGCGTCAATCTGTCGCAGATGGAGCACGCGCTGAAGCAGCAGGCCTACGCGTCCGACATCACCTACGGCACCAACAACGAGTTCGGCTTCGACTACCTGCGCGACAACATGGTCTACCAGACCACTGAACGGGTGCAGCGGCCACTCTCGTTCGCGATCGTCGATGAGGTCGACTCGATCCTGATCGACGAGGCGCGCACCCCGCTGATCATCTCGGGCCAGGCCGACGACAACAACGAGCTGTACGTCAAGGTCAATACGCTGGTTCCCTTCCTCACGAAGCAGGAAAAGGAAGACGGCCCCGGCGATTTCTCGATCGACGAGAAGGCCCATCAGGTGCTGCTGACCGAGTCGGGTCACGAAAAGGCCGAGGAGCTGCTCACGCGCCACGGCCTGCTGCCCGACGGCGGCAGCCTGTACGACGCCAGCAACATCCAGCTGATACACCACGTCTATGCGGCCCTGCGCGCCCACGCGCTGTTCCACCGCGACCAGCAGTATGTGGTGCAGAACGAGGAGATCGTCATCGTCGACGAGTTCACCGGCCGCCTCATGTCGGGCCGGCGCTGGTCCGACGGCCTGCACCAGGCGGTCGAGGCCAAGGAAGGCGTGGCGATCCAGAAAGAGAACCAGACGCTCGCCTCGATCACGTTCCAGAACTATTTCCGCATGTACGGCAAGCTGGCTGGCATGACCGGCACGGCCGATACCGAAGCCTTCGAGTTCCAGCACATCTACAACCTCGAAACGGTGATCGTCCCGACCCACCGCACCATGATCCGCGCGGATCGCATGGACCAGGTGTTCCGGACCGCCAAGGAAAAATACCAGGCGATCATCGACGACATCAAGGCCTGCCAGGCCCGTGGCCAGCCGGTGCTGGTGGGCACGACCTCGATCGAGAACTCGGAGCTGCTGTCGGGCATGCTCGAGCGTGACAAGCTCTCGCATCAGGTGCTCAATGCCAAGCAGCACGCCCGCGAGGCCGAGATCGTCGCGCAAGCCGGACGGCCGCGGATGATCACCATCGCCACCAACATGGCGGGCCGCGGCACCGACATCGTGCTCGGCGGCAATCCCGAGCCCGAGATCGCGTCGATCATGGCGGCCGCCGATCTGTCCGACGACGAGAAGCAGGCAAAGGTCGCGGCGGTGCGGGCGTCGTGGCAGAAACTGCACGACGAGGTGGTGGCGGCCGGCGGCTTGCATATCGTCGGCACCGAACGCCACGAGTCGCGCCGGGTCGACAACCAGCTTCGCGGCCGCGCCGGCCGCCAGGGCGACCCGGGTTCCAGCCGCTTCTTCCTGTCGCTCGAAGATCCGCTGCTGCGCATCTTTGCGTCCGACCGCGTTGCCGGGATCATGGAACGCCTGAAGATGCCCGAAGGCGAGGCCATCGAGCACCCCTGGGTGACGCGGGCGATCGAGAATGCCCAGCGCAAGGTCGAGGCGCGCAACTTCGACATCCGCAAGCAACTGCTGGAATACGACGATGTCTCGAATGACCAGCGCAAGGTGATCTACCAGCAGCGCAACGAACTGCTCGAGAGCACCGACGTGTCCGAAGCCGTCGCATCGTTGCGGGCCGGCACGCTCTCCGACATGGTCGCCCAGCACATCCCGCCCGAGAGCGTCGAAGACCAGTGGGACGTCGCCGGGCTGGAGAAAGCGTTCGCGGCGGAACTCAATCTGCACCTGCCGATCCAGGAATGGCTCAAGGCCGACGAAACGCTCGATGGTGCCGCGATCCAGAAGCGCGTCGTCGGCACCGCCAACGAGGAGTACGTGCAGAAAACCGTCGCCGTCGATGCCGACGCCTGGCATCAGTACGAGCGTGGCGTGACCCTGCAGAGCCTGGATACGCACTGGCGCGAGCATCTTGCCGCGCTCGATCATCTGCGGCAGGGCATCCACCTGCGCGGCTATGCGCAGAAGAACCCGAAGCAGGAGTACAAGCGCGAGTCGTTCGAGCTGTTCTCGATGCTGCTAGAGACGGTGCGCAACGAAGTCACCCGCGTGCTGATGACAGTGCAGATTCGCGCGCGTGAGGAAGTCGAGGCGGCAGTTGCCGAGGAGCCGGTGCAGTTGTCGAACGTGCGCTATCAGCATGCCGACTACGACGAAGCGCTCGAGGAAGCCAACGCCGAAGAGAAAGCCGAGCCGGTGCGCGCGGCGCTCAAGGTCGGGCGCAACGATCCATGTCCGTGCGGGTCCGGCAAGAAATATAAGCAGTGCCACGGCAGGATCGGGTGAGGTGACGCCCCCCCAAGGCTGCGCTGCGCTGCGCCTTCCTCCCGAGGGGGCGCAACATTCCTCGGGAAACCCTGTGGATGTTGCCCGAGGTGACGTCCACCCCCAGGCTGCGCTGCGCTACGCCTTCCCCCTCCGAGGGGGCGCAACATTCCTCGGGAAACCCTGTGGATGTTGCCCCTCCGATTGAGGAATTTCCTTTGTTCGCTACTCCGCAATGGCAGTAAACCTGGTTGCACCCGAGCCGGCGTCGTTGCTGGCCATTGACGGCATCGAACTGGGCTTCGCCGAGGCCGGCATCCGCAAGGCCGGTCGCCGCGACCTGATGGTGATGCGCTTCGCCGCCGGAACGAGGGTCGCCGGCGTCTTCACCCGCAACAGCTTCGCGGCGGCACCGGTCCAGGTATGCCGTCGGCACCTCGGTGGCGGCCAAGCGATCCGGGCACTGGTGGTCAATGCCGGCAACGCCAACTGCGGTACCGGCGAGCGCGGTCTCGATGCGGCCATCGCGACCTGTGCGGCGGTCGGCGGCCTGACGGGCTGCGACCGCTCGCAGGTGCTGCCGTTCTCCACTGGCGTGATCCTCGAGCACCTGCCGGTGGATCGCATCGAGGCGGCGCTGCCGGCGTGCTTCGCGACCTTGTCCGCCAACTGTTGGCCAGAAGCCGCCGGCGCCATCATGACGACCGACACGGTGCCCAAGGGCGCTTCGCGGCGGGTGTCGATCGGTGGGCATCCTGTCACGGTCACCGGTATCGCCAAGGGGGTGGGCATGCTCCAGCCGGACATGGCGACGATGCTCGCTTTTATCGGCACCGACGCGGCGGTTGCGCAGCCGATGCTCGATCGCCTCGTCCGCGAGGTGGCGGATGTGTCGTTCAACCGCGTCACCGTCGACGGCGATACTTCCACCAACGATTCGTTCGTGCTGATCGCGACCGGTGCGTCCGCGGTACCGATGATCGATGGCGACGGCCCCGACTACGCCGCGTTGGGCGCCGCGGTCGAATCGGTGGCGGTGACGCTTGCGCAGGCCATCGCCCGTGACGGTGAAGGGGCAACCAAGTTCATCACTGTGACGGTCGAGGGTGCGGCCGACGGCGACGAAGCCCTTCGGGTCGCGCGCAGGATTGCCAACTCGCCCCTGGTGAAGACCGCGTTCTTTGCGTCCGATCCGAATCTCGGGCGGCTGCTCATGGCGATCGGCAACGCCGGGATACCCGATCTCGATACCGGGCGTGTCAGCCTGTGGCTCGGTGATGTCCGGGTCATCGAGAACGGCGGCCGGTCCGCCTCTTATCGGGAGGAAGATGGCGCCCGCGTGATGCGCCCGGACGAGATCACGGTACGGGTTGCTCTCGGTCGTGGCAGTGCCACCATGACCGTGTGGACCTGCGACTTCTCCTACGACTACGTGAAGATCAACGCGGAGTACCGGACGTGACCTCGCGCGGCGCCAAGGATGCGGAGATGTCGGGCTTCGAAAGCCTGATCGGTCGCACCGGGCAGTTGCTCGATCGGCTCGAGCGTTACCTGCCGGTAGAGGTGCCGCTGCCGGACTTTACTCACGCGGTCGCGTTTCGCTGGCGCCGGCGAGGGGGTGCCAGCGGTGCCCTGGTCACGGTTGCGCATCCCCATCGCATCGCCCTTTCCGACCTTCGGGGGATCGAGGCACAGACCGCCCTGATCGACGCCAACACCCGCCAGTTCGTCGCCGGCACGCCGGCGAACAACGTGCTGCTGACGGGCGCCCGCGGCACCGGCAAGTCATCGGTGGTGAAAGCGGTGTTCAACAAGTACACAGCCAAGGGGCTGCGGCTGATCGAGGTCGAGAAGCACGACCTGGTCGACCTGCCGGACATCGTCGAGCGCGTTGCCGATCTTCCGTATCGTTTCATCGTCTTCTGCGACGATCTGTCGTTCGATGCGGAAGAGCCTGGCTACAAGGCGCTGAAGGCCATTCTCGATGGCTCCATCGCGGTCACGTCCGACAACGTGCTGGTCTACGCCACGTCCAACCGGCGCCACCTGATGCCGGAATTCATGAAGGAGAACCTCGAAACCGCCTATGTGGGCGACGAGATCCACCCTGGCGAGACGGTCGAGGAGAAGGTCTCGCTGTCCGAGCGCTTCGGCCTGTGGGTATCGTTCTATCCCTTCGACCAGGACCACTATCTCGCCATCGCCCGACACTGGGTGGGGCACTTCGGCGTGTCGGCCGACGCGGGCGATTTCGATCGCGAGGCGCTGCAATGGGCGCTGGCGCGTGGCTCCCGCAGCGGCCGGGTGGCATGGCATTTCGCCCGCGATTACGCCGGCCGCGCAATGCTCGCGGCGCAGCGGGGAAAGCGACGTCGGTGACCGCGGGGGGCGGCGACTGGATCGAGGTTGCCGCCGCCGTCATCGAGCGCCCGGACGGCGGGTTCCTGCTGGCGCAGCGGCCCGAGGGCAAGGTCTACGCGGGATGGTGGGAGTTTCCGGGCGGCAAGGTCGAAGCTGGTGAGGACGGCCTGATGGCCCTGACGCGTGAATTGCGCGAGGAACTTGCCATCGAGGTGACCGAAGCCTATCCCTGGATCACCCGGACGCATGTGTACGAGCATGGTCGCGTGCGGCTGCATTTTTTCCGGGTGACACGGTGGCTCGGTGAGCCCATCGGGCAGGAACGCCAGCGGTTCGAATGGCAGCAGCTTCCCGCGCTGACGGCCGCGCCGGTCCTGCCCGCCAACGCCCCGATCCTGAAGGCGCTCGGGTTGCCGCTGGTGATGGGGGTGACCCAGGCGTTGCGGGTCGGGTCGGCAGTGTTCCTGCAACAGCTCGATGCGGCGCTGGCTGCCGGGTTGCGCCTGGTGCAGTTGCGCGAGCACGGGATGGCCGAACTCGATCTGACCGGGCTCGGGCGCGCGGTGGTCGAACAAGCGCGCCGATACGGCGCCATCGTGGTGGTCAACGGGCCGTCGGCACTGGCTGAAGCCGTGGGTGCCGATGGCGTGCACCTGCAGGCAGCACAGCTTTCGGAAACGCGGCGTCGCCCCGATGTCGAATGGGTGGGGGCGTCATGCCATACGCCCGCCGAGCTCGCCCGCGCCTGTGAACTCGACATCGACTATGTCGTGATCGGACCAGTGGCACAGACCCCGACCCATCCGGGTCGCCAGGGCATCGGCTGGGACGGTTTCATGACGCTGTCGCGCGGTTTACCGATGCCGGCCTATGCGATCGGCAGCATGACCATCGAGGATCTCCACCAGGCGCGATTATCCGGCGCACACGGTGTCGCCATGATCCGCGGGGCCTGGAACGCGCTCCAGTGAAGAGGCTTCATGAGCGAAGGGGCCTCGTCCGCAGGGTTTCAAGAGGAACGGGGCGCCCCGAGGGGGGGCGGCGGAGCGCAGCGTCGGGTAAACGAAGCGGGAAGTTCGAGAAGCGAAGGGGCAGTTTGCGCCGGGCCGCTCCCAAGCGAACTGCGCCCCCCCGGGGGGAAGGCGGAGCGCAGCGCAGTACGGTAAACGATGGTGCAGTTTTGGCCGGGCCGCTCCCAAGCGATCTGCGCCCGCCCGGGGGGAAGGCGGAGCGC
>JANMWG010000307.1:0-2344 GCA_031393885.1 Betaproteobacteria bacterium
GCGCAGCGCGTCCTGCGTCCTGCGGACACGATCGTAGGCACCGTGCGACCCGGAAATGGTTCCTACGCGTTGATCGCAGACGAGGGACTGACAGGAAGCACGGGGTTTGCCGTTCTTCGGCCGCGCAGAGTTGACTATGCCCAGTTTGTGTATCTCGCCGCGACGGCGCCAGAAAACATCGATGCGCTGGCCCACTTGGCGGATGGCGGTGCCTACCCTGCCGTGCGGCCCGAGGTTGTTGGCGCAACCCGAGCCGTTCGGCCGAACGATGAGGTGATCAACCGATTCTCGCGTGCCGTCGAGCCGCTGGTTTCGAAGTGTGCCGAGAACGAGCGAAACTCCCGCGCTCTTGCTGCCCTTCGCGACGCGCTGCTACCCAAACTCATCTCCGGTGAACTGCGCGCTAATATCGCCGAGAGATTCATCGAGGTGACTGCATGAAGGAGACGCTCGCGAACGGCACTCGCAGCCCGGCGCGCATCGAGTACCTGAAGGTGCAGAACTTCCGCGCGCTGCGGGAGATCGAGTTCAAGGACCTCACGCCGTTGACGGTCCTGATGGGTCCCAATGGCAGTGGCAAATCTACAGTGTTCGATGTGTTCGCATTCCTCGCCGAGTGCTTCGAGCTGGGGCTGCGCCGCGCCTGGGACAAACGCGGCCGGGCGAAGGAACTGAAGACGCGCGGCAGCGATGGACCGGTGACCATCGAGATCAAGTACCGCGAGCCCGGCTATCCGCTCATCACCTATCACCTGGTGGTGGATGAACAAGCAGGTGGCCCGGTGGTTGTGGAGGAATGGTTGCGTTGGAAACGCGGAAGCCACGGACAGCCATTTCGCTTTCTCGACTATCGAGAGGGCAAGGGCAAGGCGGTCAGCGGCGATCTACCCGACGAGAAAGACAGGCGCATCGACGTGCCGCTGAAATCGGCTGACCTGCTGGCGGTCAACGCGCTAGGTCAGTTCGCCGAGCATCCGCGCGTCGCGGCCTTGCGCGACTTCATCACCGGCTGGTATGTGTCGTATCTGTCTGCCGACAGTGCGCGCGGTCAACCAGAGGCTGGCCCTCAGGAGCGAATGAGCAGAACGGGCGACAACTTGGCCAACGTGATCCAGTCCCTTGCCGAGCGGCACGGTGACCGGCTGGAGCAGATCTTCGAGGTGTTGCGGCGCCGCGTGCCGCGCATCGAACGTGTGCAGGCTGACCCGATGCCCGACGGCCGGTTGCTCCTGCAGATCAAGGACGCGCCGTTCAGTCACCCGGTGCTGGCGAAGTACGCGTCCGACGGGACACTGAAGATGCTGGCGTATCTCGTATTGCTGTACGACCCGGCACCGCCGCCGTTCATCGGCATCGAAGAGCCAGAAAACTTCCTGCACCCGCGGCTGCTGCCTGAGCTGGCGGAAGAATGCCGCGCAGCCAGTGACCGCACGCAGTTGCTGGTGACGACCCATTCGCCTTTCTTCCTCAACGCGCTCCGGCCCGACGAGGTGCGCGTTCTGTGGCGCGATGAGCAAGGGTATACGCAGAGTCGGCGTGCGGTCGATCTGCCCGGCGTTAGCGAGTTTGTAGACCAGGGGGCCTTGCTCGGGCACCTGTGGATGGAGGGACAGCTCGGTGTGGGCGACCCCCTGGTCAACCAAGGTGCGCCCAGTCGCCCTCAGCCGAGGCGCTGAGCATGGCCACGACCCATCTTGAAGTGCTGGTCGAGGAGCCCTCGATGGAGGCGTTCCTGCGAGCCTTGCTGCCACGGCTGCTGCCGCAGGATCGCACTTTCGAGATCCACCCGTTTCAGGGCAAGAGCGACTTGCTTGGCAAGCTCGAGGCACGGTTGCGCGGCTACGCCGCGTGGCTGCCGGCCGATTGGCGCATCGTGGTCGTGGTGGACCGCGACAACGAGGACTGCCGGGTGCTCAAGCGCCAACTGGAAACCATGGCTCGGCGTGCAGGCCTGCGCACGCGTACCCGTGCGGGCAACGCTGCATGGCAACTTGTCAACCGCATAGCGATCGAGGAACTGGAGGCCTGGTACTTCGGCGACTGGGAAGCCGTGCGCTCTGCCTTCCCGCGGGCGTCGGCCAACGTGCCACGGCGGCAGGGCTTCCGCAATCCGGATGACATCGCCGGTGGGACATGGGAAGCGTTCGAGCGCGTGATGCGAGACCATGGTTACTTCAAGAGTGGACTGCTGAAGATCGAAGCGGCACGCGCAATTGGCGCGAACATCGATCCGGCCCGAAGCACCTCGGGCAGCTTCAGGGCCTTCAGCGACGCGATTGCCGAGGCATGTGCCTGACTGGATGACCTCATTCACCGAATCCGTCGTCGAGCAGGCCGCGCTGGC
>JANMWG010000325.1:0-2263 GCA_031393885.1 Betaproteobacteria bacterium
CGCCAGTTGCCGCTGGTGGCGAGCGCCGTCGATCAGCAGGCGGCGCTGTTCGGCCATGGCTGCCATCATCGCGGCCAGGCCAAGATCACCTTCGGCACCGGTGCATTCGCGCTGGCGGTGGTCGGGGCGCAACCGGTCAGCGCACCCGACAGCGGCATGCTGCCCACTGTCGCCTGGCGCATCGGCGCGAACACCACCTACGGCATCGACGGCGGGGTGTACAACGCGGCGTCGGCTCTCGACTGGGCGCGCCGCCTGGGCTTGTTCGCCGAGCTGCGCGACGTTGCCGCTTTCGATGCGCCGCCCGCGCTCGAACGCGACCTGGTGTTCGTGCCGGCGTTATCGGGCCTGGCGTGTCCGTTCTGGGATCGCAGCGCGGCCGGCCTGTGGCTCGGCATGGGGCTGGACACGAGCGCGCGTGACCTGGTGCAGGCGGTGCTGGAAGGCGTGGCGTTGCGCAGCGCCCAGGCGATCGCCGCGATGGACCGGCAGGTGCCGCTCGCGCCGACCATCTCGATCGACGGCGGGCTGTCGCGCAATCGCTATTTCTGCGATTTCCTGGCGCGCGCGCTCGGCCGCACGGTGGTGATTCCGTCGAGCCCGGATCTCACCGGGCTGGGCATCGCGCAGTTCGCGTTCGTGGGCGCCGGGCTGAGCCCGGTTGAAGCCTTGCCGCCGGTGGCGCCACCGGACCGGATCATCACGCCTGAAGCGCCGCTCTCAGCGGAACTGCATGCGAGGTTCGCTGACGCCGTAGAGCGCTCGCGGCGCTGGCGCTAAATTGACGCCCACCCCCAGGCTGCGCTGCGCTACGCCTCCCCTTCGAAGGGGGCACGGCCCGATTTCCGCCCGCTGGTCAAGGCTGCGCTCTTCACCGGCGCACGCGTTGGGGAACTCGCAATGCTCGTTGGACGGTCTCGCGAATTTCGACCCACTGCGCGGCGCCAGTCTTCGGGTGGGTTTCCAACCGCCGCCGCTCGGCCCAGTCGTAGGCCCTGTCGTGGTGATCCACGTAGCAAAGCAGCAAGCTGTCGTGAACCCGGTGAACGATGAGCCGGCTATCGCTGCTGACCCGCACCGACCAGAAATTATTGTCCTTGGCCTTGTCGAGTTTGTGAAAGCTCAGGCCCGGCGTCGCAGGGTTCAACTTGCAGGTCGAACGCTGTAGTCTTGGCAGCCTTCTGTTCCTCTCCGCTGAGCCTGGCGAGGCTATCGGTAAAGGTATCGGCAATCCGGAAGTCCATCTATCGGCGGACCAGCTTGGCCGACTGCGCCAGCAGCAAGGCGAATTCTTTGCGCTGTGCTCGCGTCAGTTCCGGGTCGTTCGCAGCGCACGGCCAGCCAACGATGTTCGCGTGCATGGGCGGCGGCTCGTGTGCCTCCACGTCGAGCTTTGCTTGCCATACCTGCGCCGCAGTCAGCACGGCCACCGCTCTGACACGCCGCTCGAGACCGATTTCACGGTCAGCGGTATCCCACAGTGCAGAAAGCGGGTCTGGTGCCTGCCGGAAGACAGAGGTCTTGGCATCTGCAGGCCCTGGCATGAAGGCCGAAGCCTTCGGCATGGCGCTGTTGAACTGGCTGTCCGACGTCAAGAACCGCGACAGCGGCTCGGCCCCGGCAACGTGCTCAGGCAACCCGGAGGGCAGCATGTCCGGGCGCCACCGTCATAGCCAGGATGGCCTGCATCAGCCGCATCGGCACCACGTCCCGATCGAACTTCGCAACACCGTTGCCACGGTCGGCCCGGTCTATCCAGGCGTATGCCAGCCGGTCGCTGTTGCCGGCAAAGCTGATCGAGAGCATGCGGTGCCGTGACACCATCCAGTCGAGCGTCACGGCACCGTCCGGGTCAACGCCGACCTCAGGCTTGTCGCAATCGTTGGGCAGGGCACGGATGAACGCAGAGGCCAGCACGATCGCCTGACGATCCACCGGCAAAGCATCGCCGCCGTCCCATCCGCGCCCGGCATGCGACTGAGCCAAGCTCCACAACGCTGAGATCACCACCGATTTGCCGCCGAACAGAGCGTCCGAGCTTTCGACACGGTCAACCATAGCCTCGGCGCAAGCTCGTACTTGGTTGGCTTCGAGAGACACGGCACTGCCAGGGCGCGCCAGCGCATAGAGCGCAGCCACGCCGGGCTGAAGGCCTAGGGCTGAAACAGGTTCAAGCACTTGTCGGTAAGCGAGTTGGCGAAAACCAGGTTCTTGAGGGCGCGAAGCGATTGAATTCTGCCTGAGATCGATCCCCAGTCGCCAG